>CAZOWJ010000062.1:0-22358 GCA_964583415.1 uncultured Desulfocapsaceae bacterium | reverse complement strand
AAATTGAAACGGGATTTGTTATCAAGGACTCTGTTCGGTCAATTGACGAAGGCAAGCAAAATCTTGAGATGTACCGGAATATGTAATTTTATTTTAGTTAGACAGAAAACTGAATATTAAAAGAGATTTGTTGCCAATCATACCATTTTGGGTAATCCAAAAGAAAAACTGCTTCCACTTTAATAGTAAAATCTTCCTTTTACGGGTGATCTTACTTGTAGATATAGTTAGTTAGCTGAGTAATATTTAGAGCCACTTAAATTAAAAAAAGGGTGAAATTATGGGACTAAGAGGAAAGATTACACTATTGAGTGTGTCGTTTATGATTTTGTTGCCAATGACGAGTTGGTCGGCTGATCCGATTAAACTTTTTATTGCTGGAACCAGTGGGGCCGAGGACACCCAGTCTATGGGACACTTTGAATTCGCAAAAAGACTGGATGCCGCATCTGACGGTTTCTTTAAGGCTGAAGTCAAGATCAATGCTGTTTTGGGTGAAACAGATGATGTTACTGAGCAGGCTATTCAGGGCGTTCCTGTAATCAACGCAACTGATCCCGGCCGTTTGGCTGCCTATGTCCCTGAATACGGTCTGATTCAGATGCCGTACCTCCTTCCTGATTACACCTATCTCAACAAAATTATGGATACAAAGCTTTACGCAATATGGGATAAAGCGTTTCAGGAAAAGGGATTGAAACTGGTTACCTCCAATGGTTATTCCGGTGTGAGAAGCTGGGTCACCAACTTTCCAGTGAGAACACCCGCAGACCTGAAAGGTGTAAAAATCAGGACTATCGGCAGTGATCTTTTTGTCAATTCTGTCAATGCGATGGGTGCTATCGCGACTGCTTTGCCTTGGGCTGAAACCTATCAGGGAATGGAACAAGGTGTGGTAGACGGATGTGAAGCTCAGATCCCCGGTATTTATTCGATGAGATTTTATGAAGTCAAAAACCATGTCAGTCTTTCTGAACATTTCACTCTGATTGCTTCCATGGTGACCGGCACCAAGTTTTTCAACTCTATTCCTGCAGAGTATCAGGCCATTCTGATGAAACAGGCTTTTGATACATATAAGGACAACCAGAGTATTGTTGTGTCAAAGTCTGATGACTACATCAAAGAAATGGAAGGAAAAGGCGTAACTTTTGTAACAATAGACAAGACCCCTTTTATTGAAGCCGTGCAGCCTGTTTATGACAAGATGAATTTTTCTAAACTCAGAGATGAGCTTTATGCTGAGCTGGGTCTTTAATCATTAGCAATTAATTTTTATTTCATAAAGGAGTTGACAGCGTGTCAGCTTCTTTTATTGATGAAAGTGGCTCAAAATATTACTCAGCTAAGTAATTTCTTCTAGATAAACCCCTGGCTTTGCCGGGGGACAATAAAAGTTTGACTGTAATCTGATTACCACTAATCTTCAGCTTCTCGATTTTGCAACGGGAGACAGATTAAATTTTTCTATATGGTGTCGAGGGGACTGATGTTTTTACACGTTTTTGTATAAAATCAGTCCCCTCACTTTATTGATGAAATTAAGTTACTTGCGCTAAGCTGAGTCTTGATGGTAATCAGATAATTTAAAGCCACCGGTTTTACCGGTGGATACTTCTATATTTATAAGGGTACTTTGAAAAGAGAGATGGATGAAAAAGATTTATCAGATCTATTGTAGAATCGAAGAAGCTCTGGTTGGAACAGCTTTTGTTTCCATCGTTGTCCTGATTTTTTCCGCAGCTTTTTTCAGACAGTTTGACAGGCCCATTGTCTGGGCAGATGATATTGCCAAGTTTCTTTTTTCCTGGACTGCTTTTCTGGGGGCTGATGTTGCCATGCGATATTCTCGTCTGGTGGGTGTGGATATTCTTGTGAGGAAATTGCCTCGAAAAGTTGCCAAGATCGTTCAGATAGCTGTGTTTGTAATAATCATAATTTTACTGGCCGCCTTCGTCTATTACGGAACCATGCTCAGTATTGAAAGTGTTGACAGAAGCTTTCAGACGCTATCAAATTTCAGTTACTCAATTGTAACGGCCTCATTACCAGTTTCATCCCTCCTCATGATATTAACAGCCAGTCTCAAGATCGTTAAAATCGTCCATAATTTCAGAGATAATGACTACGAGGTATCAAAAGACATACCTTGGTCAGAATCTCATACTAAAGCTGCTGTTAAGGAGGAAATTGCGTGACACTCATCGCAATAGTCTTTGTCATACTATTGGTCATAAATATGCCCATTGCATTTACAATCGGAATTGCCGGTACTGTCTTCTTTCTGACCAGTGACATGATACCCTTTTCTATCACAGTACAAAGGGTGGTTGCCCAGACTCAATCCATCGCTTTTCTGGCTGTACCCTTCTTTATTTTTGCCGGGAATCTGATGAATAAAACCGGAATCACCACTCGTCTTCTTCGCTTTGCATCCCTTCTTACAAGAAGGATGTACGGTGGTATGGCACAGGTGAATGTTGTTCTTAGTACCATGATGGGAGGGATCTCGGGTTCAGCCGTCGCTGATGCCTCTATGCAGGCCCGCATCGTGGGGCTCAACATGATCAAGAAAGGGTATCCAAGAGGATATTCTGCGGGGATAACCTGCCTGTCTTCTTTGATTACTGCAACTATACCTCCCAGCCTGGGGCTTATTCTTTATGGATTTGTCGGAGAAGTTTCCATTGGAAAACTCTTTGTCGCTGGCATTGTTCCCGGATTCTTGATGATGGGCTTTCTGATGGTTACCGTTACGATCACCTCCCGGAAACATAAGTATGATATGCCCGATCCGAATGCGAAAAAAATCACGATGAAGGAAATCTTGATTGATTTAAAAGATTCTATATGGGCGCTGCTTTTTCCTGTCATTTTGATTGTTGGAATCCGTTTTGGCCTCTTTACTCCTTCAGAGGCGGGAGCTTTTGCCGTCGTCTATGCCATTGTCATTGGAAAATTTGTCTACAAGGAACTGACGTGGGTAAAATTCAAGGAAGCCCTTAAGGACTCCTTTATCGATAATGGCGCTATCATCCTGATCATTGCTCTGTCGGGAATTTTTGGATATGCCCTGTCCCTGGAAAATGTTCCTGGTATGGTAGGGACAGCCCTGGTTGGAATAAGCAGTAACCCACAGGTCATGCTTATAATTATTGTTCTTTTCCTGGCTGTGGCCGGAATGTTTATTGACAGTAATGTGAGTGTTCTTCTTCTGACTCCCATATTCCTGCCTGTCGTTAAATCCATGGGTGTTGATCCCGTCTATTTCGGTATTTTAATGATGACTATTGTGACCATGGGCTGTATGACACCACCGGTAGGGACTGCCCTGTATACGGTCTGTCAGGTCCTTGACGCGCCTTTAGAAGATTTTGTTAAAGAAACAATACCTTTCTATCTGGCCGTCATCCTCCTGGTGATTTGTTTAATATTCGTGCCAGATGTGGTGATGTTTTTGCCTAATCTGATTTATTAAAATTAGGAGACCCTAAGGATAGCATAGGATAGAATAATGCAGCGAGTTATGATTGTAGGTGCAGGAGGAATCGCTCCGGCTCATATTGAAGGGTTTCTGGCTTTTCCTGAAAGGGCCGAAATCAAGGTTATTGTCAACCCGACGGTATCAAAAGCAGAGGCTTTGATTAAGAAATACACGCTTGCTGCAAAAGCAACCTCATCCTTTGAAGAATCACTTTCTCTGGTGGATATCGTTGCAGTATGTTCCCCTCCGGATACTCATAAAGATATCGCTGTCATGGCTCTGTACGAAGGGAAACATGTGCTTTTGGAGAAACCAATGGCCATGTCTCTTGAAGAATGTGATGCCATCCTGGATGCTGCAAAAAAGGGTGGCGGAAAATTGTCAGTTGTGGCTCAAAGCCGCTTTATTTCCTCCATAGCCAACACAATGCAAATTATTCATAAGGGAGAATACGGAAAGCTTCTTTTTGCCCAGATCAATTCCTTCTGGTGGAGGGGGCAGAGTTATTACGATTTATACTGGAGAGGAGTCTGGGAAACCGAAGGAGGCGGCTGTACCTTAAATCATGCGGTGCATCATATTGATCTTTTACTATGGGCCAAGGGCCTGCCGGTGGAAGTAACAGCCGTTCAAACCAATCTGAATCATACCAATTCAGAGGTAGAGGACATCTCCATGAGTATTCTGAAATATGCCGACGGTACCATGGCTCAGATCAACACATCACTTGTTCATCACGGGGAAGAGCAGAAACTGGATTTTCAGATGGAAAAAGCGGGAATTTCTATTCCTTTTTCTGCAAAAGCAAGCACCTCACGATCAAATGGTTTTCCCATAGATGATAGTGCGATGACAAATAAAGTGATTGCTGACTTTGAAAGCCTGCGTCCTCTGGAATACGAGCACCATACCGGGCAGATTGAAAATTTCCTGGATGGTATTGAATCAGACAATCCTCTGAAGATGGATGGCTTGGACGGACGACATACCATTGAATTGATTTCTGCAATCTATAAATCTGCAATTACAAAAAAGACTGTAGTTTTGCCATTAAAGAAAAATGACCCTCACTATTCTTTTTCTTCCAGGATAGAAAAGGCTAACCGCTATAATAAAAAAACAAAGTCTGTGAAATCCTTTGATGATTCAACAATTACTTCCTTTAAGGGCAAGTATTAAACATGAGAAATAGAGGTTTGTCTCGTGAAAAAAAGTCTGACTGCTAATGCTGATAGTAGATCATATATCAAAGGATTACGGCTACCTCAGGCCGATCAGGGATATAAGTTTTAACCTGGAACGGGGTGAAGTGATGGGCTTCTTGGGAGCCAACGGGGCTGGTAAATCCACAACCCTTAATATGCTTGCAGGATATTTCCCACCCAGTTCCGGAAGTATCTCTTTTGATGGCTTTGATATTTTCAAAGCTCAGCTTCTGTATAAACAAGGCATAGGTTACCTTCCCGAAATACCGCCTCTGTATCCTGATATGCGCATATCTGAGCAGCTGACTCTGGTTTGTTCTGTTAAAGGAATATCCAGGAGAAATCGGAAAGAGGAAATTAACCGCGTCTGTCGGATGAGCCGGATAGTCGATGTAAAGAACCGTTTGATTAAAACAATGTCCAAAGGGTATAAGCAGCGTATCGGATTGGCCCAGGCTCTGATCGGCCGCCCCGGCCTGCTGATACTGGATGAACCCACAGCCGGACTGGACCCGCAGCAGATCATCGACATCAGGGAACTGATCACAGATCTTGGTAAAGAGCACGCGGTTATCATCAGTTCCCACATCCTCTCTGAGATTGCTTCTATTTCCACCCGTATCCTGGTGTTGAACAAGGGGTATATTATAGCAGATCAACCCTCAGATGAACTCCTCAACACTCCCTCTAAGAACCAGATTCTGAGTGTCCGTATTTTTGGTGATAAAACTAAAATAATGGAAGTGATTTCCTCCTTATCCGGTATTAACCGGGTGGATGTTCAGCAATGTTGTGAACAAGGATGCATGGACTACAACCTCTTTCTTGAAGCGGGAGCGGATGCCAGAAAAGATCTGAACCGCATCCTACCGAGGGAATCAATTGCTATCATGCAGATGAAAATGATAAATCCCACCCTGGAAGAAATCTTTATTGATCTTACTTCAAGAGGGAATGATTGATGTTGGCTATTTATATAAAAGAAATGAGCCAATACTTCAGATCCATGGCCGGGTATATCTTTCTTACAATCATGATGCTTATCTGCGGTTTCCTGTTTACGACAGGAAATCTGATCTCTCAAAACCCGGATATAAAGGGTTTCTTTTTATCTCTTTTCAATATCCTGATATTTATCATACCGATACTGACAATGAGACAGTTTTCAGAAGAACAGAAACTGAAGACGCAACAGCTCCTTTTTACTCTACCTTTGTCTATTGAATCCATCGTTTTGGGAAAATTTTTTGCGACACTATCCATGATCGGGATCGGACTGGTGGTTACGCTCGCTTATCCTCTAATCCTAGCATATCTGGGCTCATCTGTTCTGCTTGTGACTCTTGGAAACTATCTGGGAGTTATCCTCTTTGCTTCCATGGTTGTTGCCATTGGGTTGTACATTTCTTCTTTCACCGACAGTCAGGTAGTGGCTGCTATTGTCAGTTATGGGATCATCCTGATCCTTTGGCTGACTGACTCTTTAACCCCCTATATTACAAATCAGTTTCTGAAAAAAATAGTGGGGATTTTTTCTCTTAAAAGCAATTATATAGAGTTTACTTATGGGATATTCAATCCTGCGGGGATTCTCTACTTTCTAACACTTACAGGACTCTTTCTTATCTTGACGATGGTCAATATAGATAGCAGAAGGCAATAGAGCATATGAAAAACGTATTGTCTGCCGATCCATTACCAAAATATTTGAAACCGGTTTTTGTGGGTCTTCTCATTGTTGTTGTCCTGCTTATAAATATTGTTGGCCATAAAGCAGTTGATCGCTATTCCCTTAAACTTGATTTAACCGAAAATGGTCTTTATGAATTCTCTGAAATTACAATAAAGACTGCCGCTTCGATAAATCAACCCGTGAAGATCACGGTTTTCAACAGAAACGAGGATTTTGTCATTATGCTGCGGGAAGTGCTGAAAAGGTTCAGTGCGCTCAGTCAACACATCAGTCTTCATTTTGTTGATCCCTATGAGAATCCAGTTCTAATTGATTACTACGCAGGAAAGGGAGTCCAAATTCATCAAAATGATATTGTTATGGAAGGATCTGTCAGAACAAAAGTATATTCCATAAAAGATCTGTATACCTTTAATGCAGGAAAAACCGAAATCACCGGGTTGAATGCTGAGCAGCAGCTGATCAGCGCACTTTATTATGTCAATGATCCTGTGGTCCCTGTCGCCGCCTTTGTAGATGGTCATAATGAAAGACCCTCCAAGGCATTAATCGCTCTGTTCAAGGATAATAATTTTGAGGTTGTCCGTGGCAATCTGACCTCGGTTCTGCAAAAGAAGCCAGACATTGTTATTATTGCGGCTCCCACTAGAGATTTTCTCAAAGAAGACGTGCAGTTGTTGGATATTTATATGAACAATGGCGGTCATGCGCTCCTTTTTGCGGAACCGGCTGTGGATCGGTTACCTCGCCTGGAAGGTTTTACAAAAAATTGGGGAATTGTTTTGGGCCAGGAGCTTGTATTTGAAAGTCAGGCGTTTACCGGAAATAATCCCATCAATATCGTCCCGATGTATGGTCCCCATGAAATAAACCGTTACTTTCTGGACACCAGGGTCTTTTTGACCATGCCGTCATCAAGAAGCCTTTATGCAGCACCAAGACCCGGTAGTGCATATGATGTAAGGACAGTTTTGAATTCAACTCCTTATTCATACGGGAAAAAAGGGTATCAGTTTGCTCAGCTGAAAAAAGAATATTCAGATATTGACGGACCTTTTTCTCTAGTAATGAGTTCAGAAAAAGAAATCATTTCTGATCCAGGAGTGAGCAGGTTGGTGGTTGTCGGGAGTAAAAGTTTTTTTGGTGATGATCTGCTGGGTTTTGCAAGCTATGGGAATGCTGAATTTATCATACAGACCATCAATTGGCTCAACGAAAAAGAGCTGAGTCTGTATATTCCCCCTAAAAAAATCAAATCCGATCCATTGAATATTCTATCCAGTCAGGCACTGATCATAGGCGTTATTATTACCGGGCTTATCCCTTTGCTGTTTTTTGTTTCCGGCATTATCGTGTTTATCAGAAGGAAGAAGCTCTAGTGAACTATAGGAAAGGAATAATTGTCAATTTTTTCCTCCTTATTCTGCTTCTATTACTCACCTTCATTCTGTTTCATCACGAGGAAAAGGGAGATCTTGCACGTGTGGAATCTAAAACCTTTCCTCTTGTCCGACAAAATGTTGCCGATATTACGGCTGTAGCCATCATCAATGACAACGCCCGTTTCGGACTGATTCATAAGGAGGGTAAACTGACACTGGAACCACATCAGCCAGACACTGTGCTTTCTGACGAAAAGATGCAGTCTTTTCTCTTCCGCTTGTCCAAATTGAGTGGTTTGGCAAAAATCAAGGCAAAAAACGATCTGACTCCATACGGACTGGATTCTTCTAAAAAAAAAGGGACAATCTTCCTGAAAAACGGGGGGAAAATCCGTCTCTTCCTGGGGAAACAGAACCAATTGGATAAAACGTATTATATCCGAAGAGAATCTGATGACGCGATCTATTTGATAGCAGAGGCTGATGCAGATTTAATCCTTTCTGATCCATCTGATTTTACAGTTAATCTGGTTCTACCCAGATTGGATTTGAAAAATCTGAATTCCCTGAAATCAATAGAGGTATCCTCAACCCGTCAGGCTCTGCCTTCTTTTAAGGTCGAAAACCAGGGGAACTTTATATTAAGTTTAACCGAACCTTTTGCAAGCACTCTGGATTTCGAGCGTGTTCTGTCAGATCTGATTTTTCCTGTCCTGTCCCTGGCCCCGGATCAAAAAGGAGTAGATACTTCATCTTTAATTCTCCCGGAATCAGACGATCTCCGTCTACGGATAAATCTGGACGATCATATTTATGAACTGATTTTTTTCAGGAAAGAGAACGGTGCGGTCTTTTTAACTCGTAAAGGTTCTTCTAAAATATTTGAGTTAAAGGATGAGGCAGCTCCGTTTATGAATTTGCATTATCTCGATTTGCTGAACGACTCCATATACCATAGTAATATTTCCGAGATTAAAAGCATGGTGGTACAGGATCTAGAGTCAAAGACTGATTACAACATTGATATTACTGGGGAATCTATCAAGCTTCAAGGAGATGTCAATGGCCTCTCTGTAGATTATCCTAAGATGTTAGAACTTTTCGAAGTCCTTTTACAAACAGGAATTGCCCACGAACTTCCCAAAGAAAAAAAGCTGAATCAAAAAAACCCTGTATCACTGAGGATTCTCATATACAAGAAGAATGGCAGTATTGATCGTCTGGATTTTTCATCTACCGAGAACCAGGAAGAGATCCTGTTTATAAATGGTACAGCTCACTTTACGACATATTATAAAACGGTTTTGGACATAAAAAAAGTTTTATCAGATCTTTTTGATTAAGGATGGAAGATGAACATGAATAACATAAAAAACCAAACACATAAATCACGTATCAGGGCGATTCTTAATGGCGAAGATCCGGGTTCTTTTGTATTTGCCCCGAATCTCTGGCAATGGTTTTATCATCACAAACATCACAAGAGTCTACCCAAAGAAATTGCTCACTGCGAAAGCCAGTTGGATCTCATACGCTATTTAGATTTGGCTGTATTTAGCCGGAATGTCTATAGCGACCAGACCGCCTATTGGTTTGGTGGTTTAGCCGATTGTTCCTTTGGCGATTTAGATGTCCAGGTGAAACAAGAGATGGTCGGTTCTGATATCCATACAAGAATTAAGGTCAATACAACTGCAGGAACATTAGAAGAAACATTACGATATATCTTTGCTGACTCAACCGTGGTTCAGGATACCTTCCTTCTTAGTGACTATGCCAATCAGCTTGATGCGATTGAACAATTTATACAAAAGAGACGATGGACATTTAATATAAAGGCTTATGAACATGCTGTGGATGAAATTGGTGACGATGGTTGTTTGATTGTAGGAGAATCCTTTAGCCCTCTAAAAATGCTCCATCTGATTTTGGGCCCTGTCAACACGACCTATATGATCATGGATTATCCAGAGGTTGTCACACGAATGTGTGAAACGCATGAAAAAGCTCAACTGGATCTGGTTGAACAAATGGCAAAAGCTGGCGTACCCGCGATGATGGCTATGGATAATCTCGATACGGCCTTCCATCCGCCGTATTATATAAAACAATATTGTGCTTCCTATTATGAAAAAGCCTCCCGGATTTGTCACAAATATGGCAGCCGTTTTCTCATTCATGCCTGTGGCCAACAGAAAGCAAATCTAAAGATTATTAGTGATCTGGGTGTTGATGGCCTGGAAGGGGTTGCGTATCCCCCTTTGGGTAATGTCTCTTTATTAGAGTCATTAGAAGAAACGCATGATCGGTTTATTGTTACAGGTGGTATTAGTGCGGCGGAAATTGAGACCTTGAAAACAGAAAAAGCGGTTTGTGATTATATTGAAAAACTTTTCACAGAACTTAAACCCTATCGACACCGCTTTGTTTTAGCTCCGAGCTGTAATACCCCGATTAACGCAACCTTCGATCAGATTTTATGGTTTAGGCAGGCTTGGATGAAATTTAAAGATATATAGGCAAATGAAGTGTGCCCTTAGTGGTATGATTGGCTTTTTAAAAATTGTCACTTATTTTTTCATTGTGCAATGATGGACACAGTGAGAAGGAGGATACTCCAATGATTAAAACAACGATATGCGAATCCACCAAAGCCATCGGTAAGGTGGCTGCAGAAAAAGCAATCGAGTACATCACAAAGGCCATTGATCGTGACAACGACGCTGCTATTATAACTGCCACCGGTGCCAGTCAATTTAACACACTGGCGGAGCTTGTTGCTGACAATGACGTGGATTGGTCTAAAGTAACCATGTTCCATTTGGATGAATATGTGGGGATGCCTATCACGCATAAGGCCAGTTTTCGTAAATACCTCAATGAGCGCTTCATTGACCCCATTGGTTGTTTAAAAGCGGCCCATTTGATCAATGGAGATGGACCTGATCCAGTGGCAGAATGCCAACGTCTTAAAAAAATAATTTCTCAGCACGAAATAGCAGTTGCCGTAGCAGGTATTGGTGAAAATGGACACCTGGCTTTTAATGATCCCCCCGCAGATTTTGAAACAGAGGAACCCTATTTGGTGGTTGACTTGGATGAGCGTTGTCGCCAGCAGCAACGAGGAGAGGGTTGGTTTAAGACTTTTAATGAGGTGCCCAAACAGGCAATTTCTATGAGCATCCGGCAGATTATGAAATCACAGTGTCTGATTTTGTCTGTGCCGGATGAACGCAAAGCTGAAGCAGTAAGAAACACATTAACGCAAACGGTCTCACCGGACTATCCAGCATCAATTGTTCAACAACATCCCAACTGTTATCTGTATTTAGATAGGGCTTCAGCGACGCTACTTGACACCGTCAAAATATAAAAGACTGCCTTCTTATCCAAAAACGTATTTTGGGTGAAAATGTATTGTAGGAATTTTCCCTGTGAGGTTATGATGGTAGCATCCAAGTAAAAAACTAAGCCATAGATCTAATTTGAGGAGTTATCCGCCATGCCAGTAGATCGCGCGACCAAACAGGAGATCATCCGTCGCACATGGAACCTTGAAACCACGGGCTGTGTGCCCTATACAATCGAGATTGGTGAGCCTCATTTTGCAACCAAACCATATTTTGAGGACGACGCTGCAGAAGTAGCCTGGCACAAAGCCTACCACGACAAACGTCAAGGAGTTGTCGATTTTGATATGCCCAACATTAAACCCAATTTGGGCATCGGTATAATTGCAGGGGCATTTGGCTGCCAGCTGCGAGTCAATGATGTGGCCGATCCCTGGACGAAAATTCTGATAAATCGTGATTGCCGGGAAAAAGTCTATGAACTGGTTCAACCTGATTCGGTCAGTAACCCCATTTTTAAACGGGTCCGCGAGCGTATCGGTTACCTACAGGAACATGGTGACATGCCCCTGCGCCTGGTAAATGTGGCATCGCCACTGGTGACCGCTTCCATGATTTGGGATTATACCGATTTCATGATGGCCCTGTTGGAGAGTCCTAAAGAGGTCCATCACCTCCTGGATATGATTACCCAGGCCACCATTGACTACGTCAATCTACAGCTGGAGACTATCACGGATCTGCACAGCATGGGCCATGAGGTATTGTGTGTACCTCGAGAAGTTGGATTGCGGATTAGCGATGATACGGCCGTCCTGCTTTCCCCAAAACTTTACCGGGAGTTTGGTGTGCACTACAATGGTCGCCTGGCGGAAGCCTTTGGCGGAATAGTGGTACACGCCTGCGGCGATCCAAAATATATCATCCCGACAATGTTGGAAACTCCTGGGTTGCGAGGTCTTGACTTAACCATACCCCAAAATAGTGACTGGTCAGCTCTTAAGCCCGCTGCGGGTCAGGTGGTCCTCAGCCTGCGGCATTACTATTGGGATCACGCGGAAGCCAATGTCGACCCGGTAATCTATTCTCGTAAGCTCATCGACACCTTCGGCACCACCGGGATCTTCATAGTTACAAGTTCACCAGATGCGGAACAAGCCCGGAAGCTGGGTCAGCGGTTATGGTCGTTACTGGGTGAGGTTTAGGCAGCGGCGAATTGACTGCAGTTCTTCGAATGAGCTGATGGGGGAAACTATGTCAAGAGGAATTAATTCTGCTGGCTGAGATTAAACACGCTCAGGCAGTAAAAAATGAACACCTTCGCATTACAAGAGATAACTGAACAAATAAGGAGCGTGTACCATGTCAAATTTACAAACAATTACCGAAACACTTATTACCGGTGACAGCAAGAAACTTCAAGAACTCGTGCAGGAAGCGCTAAATGCGGGCATCCCGGCCAATGACATCTTGCGGAAGGGCTTGATTGCCGGAATGGATATCGTAGGCGAGAAGATGCAAAACGGTGATATGTTCATTCCAGAAGTACTCATGGCTGCTCGAGCTATGTCTTTTTCAGTGGTAATTCTGAAGCCATTGCTTGCTGAGGGAGAGGCCGCCTCGGCAGGAAAAATGATAATAGGTACAGTAAAGGGTGATCTGCATGATATCGGAAAAAACCTGGTTGTCATGATGATGGAAAGTGCTGGGTTTGAGGTAATCGATCTGGGTGTAGACGTCGAACCGGATATGTTCGTTAAGGCTATCAAAGAAAATAAGCCAAGCCTTGTCGGGCTTTCAGCACTGCTTACAACCACCATGCCGATGATGAGAAAATCCATCGAAAGTATTAAGGATAGTGGTTTGCGTGACAGTCTGAAAATCATCGTTGGTGGCGCTCCCGTCACCCAGGCCTTTGCCGATGAAATTGGCGCCGACGGATTCGCCGCTGATGCTGGGTCAGCTTCAAAACTCGCAAAAACACTTATTAATTAAAAGATTTGGCCGAATCTTATCGTTCTCTAGACCAGCATCAGTCAATCGTACTCACATGCTCGTTAAACAGGTGCTTTGTGAAGATGTACCTAAAATAAACAAGAAGGACAATAGGATTAAAAGAGATGTTTGAAGTGATTGGCGAGAAGATTAATACCTCGAGAAAAATAGTCCAAGTTGCCGTAGCTGAGCTTCTAACGATAAATCGGTGTCTTCATCTAACAATATCCAATAATTTGTTATTATTCAGATAAACTTATATCTGAGCTATTCAATGTGAAAGCTTGATTTGATTTTAATTGAGCGTATAATCTATGGCTGCTTGTCAAAAACCTGTACACCTTCTGGAATTTGATACCAACTTTGCTTTTCGCTTACCCAAACGTGCGCTGTAGGCTCAAATACGCTGTCGTCGGACATATTAACTGGCTTCAACTTTAATTTCACCGTAGCTAAATCGTCAGGGTTATAGTGGTAGACTCTGTTGCCGCAATTAGGGCAAAACTTTGCGTTATTCTTGTTTCCACTATCAGAAACCCTGCTCCACTCGTTGAGTTCACCATTAAATTCAATTGCGCTAGAAGCCACTACAGCAGTGACACTAAACGGACTGGTTGATAGTTTTTGACATTCTGTACAATGGCAAGCCAGAACCATTTTAGGCGCTTCATGCAATTTATAAGTGACTTGCCCGCATTGACAAGAACCTTCGATTGGATATTTCATCTGCTCATGCTCCTCCTGTATTTAAAGGTCAACACCAAGTAACAACAATATCATAATCTGCCTTCAAACAAGTTAATCATAGGTTTCAGCATCTCAAGAGACAAAGATATTGCTTGTTAATCTACTATTTCAACAAGCAATTACGGGCGAACCCTCTTTCTTGCTCTTAGGTATTCAGTCACTTTTGATTGCCGTCCAGAATTTGGTGTTTGCAGAACATATGATACCAGGCAAGTTTATGCGGAGTGCTAAAACTGAGTACTTCTGTAAGGTATCTGAATTTACTGGCCTTGGTGAAGGGAAGGAGGTATCTAATCAGATTTTCAATCGTTCCCCGTTCAGTTTCAGCCAGCCTTTTCGTTCTGTATAGTCAGGTAAAATAGTTTCAACCAGCCTCCAGAACTTTTTTGAATGATTATGGTGAACTAGGTGACACAATTCATGTACCACCACATAATCAACCACAGAATGGGGTGCTATAATAATCCTCCAATTGAAAAAGATACGGCCATCTGAATGACAAGACCCCCATCTGGAGTTGTACCCCTTAACACCCACAGAGATAGGGGATACACCTGTTTTGCCAGCATATAGTCTTACCTTCTCTTGTAAACGAGCAGCAGCCTTTTTCTGGTACCACTCTGCTAATCGCTTGATGATTACGTTTGTCCGTGCACCCTTCTGTAAGCCTGATTGTATTGAGATATTGAACGTGCCATGCATCAACTTCACTTTTTTGTTCGTATCATTCTGATCTATTTTCAGACGGTAATTTCTGCCTAAGTAGGTAAAACATTCTCCTGATACGTATTCTTTTTCTTTATGGTATTTCTGTAACTCTTGAAAATGTTCAATCTTGCTTTTGATCCAGCTACTTTTTTGCTTAACCAATTTTGTTATTATCTTGTCTGATAGATTGGCTGGAACCAACAGACGGACGGAACAGTCCGGCTTGACAGATATCGATACTGTTGTTCTTCGTGGCCTCTTAATAATCTGGTACTCGAAAGACATCTATGATCATTCCTTGTTTTGAAAAATTCTTCGTTAGACTTTCTGTATAAGACTGGAATATCGAAAATCTGATTATATCGTGTTAGTCTCAAGATGACACTATTACTGCACACCCAAAAGATTAACCCACATTACCCCATACGTCTTATGGCTACTGATATGGGCTGTTTAAAAGTTAGGAATAATGGTTATACTGTACACAGAACCTCTCAATCCAGCACATCGGTAAATTGGAGAATGCTCAAATTTTATGGCATGGATTGTAGAGGGTAATGTTATCAGTGAACATGCTTAAATCAGAGAACCATGCAATATAAAAAGATTTCGGAAATTACCACATGGAACCTTTAACACACATCTACCTGGAACCATTTTTAAAACAACCAACACTCATTAAAGCAAAGCAGGCGTTTGTTGCCTATCATGAAAAAGGGCTGCCTGTTCCTGAAGAGATCGCTGATTTTTTAATGAAGAAGTTTAAAAAAGAGATCAGCACTCATCCTGATAACTCTATCGTAGAAAATTTAGACATTGACCGTTCTGTCCTGGTAGAGCTGATGATCCGCATTGCAAAAAGCCAGGACAGTGAAAGCATTGATTCCATTTGCCAAATGGTTGCTGAGGAAAGTGGAATACAGGGAAATGAAACACATACAGCAGGAGAATTATTGCGCAAAAGTATGGAGGAATTTCGAGGGAGGTCAAAAGTTAGGAAGAGACAGTAACGGCTCATATAGTGTAGTTGAATTGAGTGTATATGGCCATGATCGGGTTTTGCAGTCAATTACTGAGATACAGATACCATCGTGTCTCTGATATCGTGATTAATTGATTCTTAATTTCTGTCCGGGATAAATGCTGTCGTCACTATTCAGGTTGTTTAATTTTCTTAACCCGCTGACGGTTGTGCTGTGTTTGACACTTATTCTGTATAAGGTCTCACCTTTTTTTACCTCATAATAATCTGGCTCTTTAGAAACTATCGTATTGCTTGGAGGAATATCAGACAGCACTGTATTGCTATTGCTCTGAGTCTGAGTTTCCGGACGCTCGCTGGTGTTGTGACGATTTTCCTTGGCTGAATTCTCCATAACGATTGCAATTGATGTGAGCTTCTCCTGAAGTACGGTTAGCTGACTATCCATGCGCTGGATCTGTTCTTCAATGCTTTCCAGTTTATTTTCAGAATTCTGAAGTGATTGTAATCGTGTCTGTATCTCATCGTATTTCTTATCCATAGAGGTGATTTGCTGCGAAATTTCTTTCCCATCATTATTGCGACCAACCAAGAAGAAGATTAGAAGAAATGCACATAATAGAGATCCCGCCAGGAATAAGGATTTATAGGATTTATTATCTACAGAATCACCCGGCTGGAAAGGTTGACTAAACTGCTCGGGTGCCGAGTTCACTTTGTGCCATTCTGGTGCGAGATTACCTGAAAAGTATTTAAGATCTTGAGGTGAGATATTTGTAAACTGGATTGCTGCAGAACAAGCATACTTTTTATCTGCAACGTTATCCAATGTTGTGGCCTTGATTACTTCTCCTTCAGCAGTGAACACATTACTGCAATCAGGAATTTCGACAGCTATACGAATATTTTCATGTGCCTCGATATTCTCTTGTAAATAGACCAGCACACCTCCCTGGCTGATATTTTGCACCCTTCCATGCAGGGTTTTGTTGTTGCTTATTATGGTAACTGGCCATCGAACACGAGCCCGTGAAAATTCACGTCTGTGGTGGAGTCGTCTATCACCTGATGAGTCAGATTCATTACGTTCCTTTTTCACGAATACTCCTTCAATATATATTTGAAAATGAGAGACTATTACAATTCTTATCGGCTTAATGTTTGTGATTGTAAAATAGTTTATCCATAAAAGTCATCCACTAAGATGTGTTTTAGCAAAGACATGCTCTGAAAGAAACAAGTATCTGCGAAACTGGCTGCGATTCAGCACGAGATGGGCCAAGAATTGTGTAACAGTTGTAAAGTAAGAGGCAGTTGTAAAGCCAAAGAATCCAGCCAACCATATTTGACATTCCTTTGCATTAGCGTTCAACATTTTTATTTGTTAGGTGTAGCGCAGAAATATGATAAATATAAGTCAGTTTATCTTGGTATTTAGATGGGTTATGGATTGGAGTGGAGCGCTTGCAACATGGAGTATCTGGTATTATCTGGCTACCCTCAGTCATATGAGTGACATTCACCCTTCAAATAGTGGACTGATCCAAGACAATGCATATATTATTATGCAGCTCAATAATCGATCATTTCGATGTATTCATGGTCTGGTCTGAAATGTAATCCGTTGTTACAATCGATTTGATCAATAAAGTTTCCACCGAGAGCTGAGAATCCTTAAGTCAAGAGGGGCTGACAGCCACTTTGCATCGACTTTCATATAAAACGTATACAATACTATGAGTAGCGTGACCTGCCCCGGACTTGTTGGTCAAACCTTAGTTTAACGTATCATTGATTTCAAGAATACCCCTGGCAAACGAACATTTCGAATCTTTTTTCGAAGAATACGAAAACAAAACGTTGACATTGCGAATATATGGGATAGCTTGCGAATGCAGTGTCCGCAGAACCAATCAACCAAAACTCAAGGAGGTCGGCTTTATGTTCAAAAAGATCGCATTGTTCACAGCTGTAGCCGCACTGAGCGTATCAAGCGTGTACGCTGGTGTTGATGAGGCAAAGAAATGGATTGATGAAGAGTTCCAACCTTCGACACTGTCAAAAAGTGAGCAGATGAAGGAAATGGAATGGTTCATTAATGCTGCCAAGCCATTCAAAGGAATGGAAGTCAATGTTTTATCTGAAACAATTCCCACCCATGAGTATGAGTCAAAAGTCCTGACTAAAGCATTTTTTGATATCACCGGCATTAAGGTTAACCATCAGTTACTTGGTGAAGGTGAGGTTGTACAGGCGGTTCAGACTCAAATGCAGACCAATCGTAACCTTTATGATGCCTATATCAATGACTCGGACCTGATTGGTACCCATTCGCGTTTGCAGCTTGCCGTCAACCTGTCGGACTGGATGGCGGGCGAAGGCAAAGATGTCACCAATCCGGGTCTGGATATTGACGATTTTATCGGCAAATCTTTTACGACCGGTCCTGACGGAAAGCTGTATCAACTTCCCGATCAGCAGTTTGCCAATCTCTACTGGTTTCGTAAAGACTGGTTTGATCGTCCTGAACTGAAGGAAAAATTCAAAGCGAAATACGGCTATGAACTGGGTGTACCAGTGAACTGGTCAGCTTATGAAGATATCGCTGAATTTTTTACAGATGATGTCAAGGAAATTGATGGTGTCAAAATTTATGGTCATATGGATTATGGCAAGCGGGCACCGGATCTTGGCTGGCGGATGACCGACGCCTGGCTCTCCATGGCGGGCGCCGGCAGCAAAGGGCTGCCGAACGGCATCCCCGTTGATGAATGGGGACTTCGCATGGAAGAAGGCACCTGTAATCCTGTTGGTGCATCGGTATCACGTGGTGGTGCCGCTAATGGTCCCGCGGCAGTTTATGCAATTCGTAAGTGGGACGAATGGCTGCGGAAATATGCTCCTCCGGGTGCAGCAAGCTATGACTTCTACCAGTCCCTGCCGGCTCTTTCTCAAGGAAATGTTGCCCAGCAGATTTTTTGGTACACAGCATTCACCGCCTCCATGGTGGCGCCCAAGTCAGAAGGGAACAACACGGTTGATGACAGTGGAACGCCATTATGGCGCATGGCTCCCTCTCCCCATGGTCCCTATTGGGAAACAGGCCAGAAGCTGGGATATCAGGATGCTGGATCATGGACATTGTTCAAGTCAACTCCGGTTGATCGTCGTAAGGCGGCCTGGCTCTATGCTCAATTCGTTGTTTCAAAGACTCTGGACGTCAAGAAAAGTCACGTTGGCCTGACTTTTATTCGTGAGAGTACCATTAATAATGATTCCTTCACCACGCGTTCCCCGAAACTGGGCGGCCTTGTTGAATTTTATCGTTCGCCTGACCGTGTAATGTGGTCACCTACTGGTGTAAACGTTCCTGATTATCCAAAACTTGCCCAAATCTGGTGGCAGCAGATTGGTGACGTGAACTCTGGTGTTTTTACCTCGCAACAGGCAATGGACCGCCTTGCAGAGGAAATGGACCTGGTAATGGGGCGTATGCAGAAAGCTGATGAAAAAGCAAACACCTACGGCGGTTGTGGTCCGAGGCTGAATGCGAAAATGGATCCTTCGGTCTGGCTGAATAAACCAGGTTCTCCCAAGGCCAAGCTGGCCAATGAGAAACCAAAGGGAGAAACGGTAAACTATGATGAACTGGTTAAACGCTGGGCTAAATAATTATCCGGTGAATAGTTGACCAGAGGACTCAGGGCCCACCTATCCTGCCTATGGGGTGTTAGTGGTAGGCCCTGGGTTTCATTGAGACTTAATCTTCCAGCCAGTGCATTAACTTGGAAACTGATATAAGTACACGACAACGCTTGATCATGGAACATGTCCGCGAGCATGGTTCCGTGCAGGTGGATCAACTGGCAACCCATTTACAAGTCACTCCGCAGACCATACGACGTGATTTGAATCAGTTATATGATCACGAACTTGTTCAGCGTGTCCGCGGCGGAGCAGTCATCAAAAACAGTGTTGAGAATCTTGGTCACGGTGCCAGAAAGACTCTGATGGCTGGCGAAAAGACTGAAATAGCCAGAATAACTGCCGGAATCATCTCGAACAACTCTTCAATGTATATCAATCTCGGGACCACCACCGAGCGTGTGGCCGAGTTTCTGACGGATCACGATTCCATCCTGGTAATCACCAATAATATTACTGTGGCGAGCATCTTGTGGCCTCTTCGTAACGTAGAGGTCATGATAGCAGGAGGCAAGATACGCAGTTCCGATGGCGGGATTGTTGGGCCGGCCACCGAAGAGTTTATTAACAGGTTTAAACCGGATTATGCGATTATCGGCTGTTCTGCCATCGACGATTCAGGTGAAATACTGGACTATGATCTGCGTGAAGTGCGGGTGACACAGGCTATCCTACGGCAGGCCCGCTCTGTAATCCTGGTCACTGATTCGATGAAACTGGAGCGATCTGCCCCGGTCAAGGTGGGAACCCTTAACGATATCGATATCCTGGTTACCGACGACGGTATACCAGATGAGTTTAACGAGTTATGCCGACAGAAAAATGTCGAGGTAAGGATCGCAAAACCTTCGGAATAGAGAAGGATAAGGAAGACACTCCATGGCTATTGAACTGAGAAATGTTACATTCCGGGTTGGAGCAGAAAAACATATCTATAACACGTCGCTCGTGCTTGAGCCTGGCGGGTTCAACATTCTGCTCGGCACAACGCTCAGTGGTAAAACCACCCTGATGCGGTTGATGGCCGGGCTTGAGAAGCCGACCAGTGGCGAGGTCTGGGCCAGTGGCAAAAATGTAACCGGCTACGCGGTACAGAAGCGCAGTGTGGCGATGGTCTATCAGTCCTTTATCAATTATCCCAGCTTCTCGGTATACGAAAATATCGCTTCACCACTCAAGGTGGCCGGGTTAAGTAAGCAGGAGATTGACGATAAGGTTCATCTATTTGCCGATCTCCTCAAACTGACACCAATGCTTAATCGTCTGCCAAGAGAACTCTCCGGTGGCCAGCAACAGCGAACCGCGCTCGCACGGGCTCTAGTGAAAGGCGCCGAACTCGTACTGCTGGATGAACCCCTGGCCAACCTTGACTACAAACTTCGAGAAGAACTGCGTGACGAGTTACCGAAATTATTTACCGACACGGGAGCCACTGTTGTATATGCCACCAGTGAACCATTGGAGGCACTTATGCTGGGCGGTCATACCGCAACCCTCAATGAGGGGCGTGTCGTTCAATTTGGCAAGACCTCATCCATTTATCGCAAACCGGCTACAATGGAAAGCGCAGAGGTCTTCTCAGATCCGCCGATCAATACGGCAGTAATAAAAAAACGTGGAGACCAGGCAATTTTAGGAGAGGTTGTTTCCTGGAATGTTCCTCAAAAGTTTGCCGCTCTGCCGGACGGAGAATACAAAATTGCCTTGCGGCCCCACCACCTGCTACCGGAAGGGGAGGGTGTAGAGGTTGACGGCATTGTACAGATTGCAGAAATCAGCGGTTCCGAATCCATTATCCGCGTAAAGGTAAATGATAATGTCTGGGTCAGTCAAGCCCCAGGTATTCACTCTTTCGAATATGGCGAAAAGGCCCGTATCTATTTTAATCCAGACCACTGTATGTACTTCGGAACAGATGACAATTTGATTGATCTTTAACCCAGGTAGGTTGCAACATGGCAAGAATCAGATTTAAAAATGTGAGGCATGCATATCCGCCACCAAAGGGGCAGGAACCGGTTTACGCACTCAATAAAATTGACCAGGTGTGGGAAGACGGGGGCGCCTACGCCCTGCTGGGCCCTTCAGGCTGTGGTAAGACGACGCTGTTAAACATTATATCCGGATTATTGACACCATCCGAGGGAGAAATTCTCTTTGACGGCGCTGAGGTGACCAATCTTCCCACTTCGGAACGGCAAATAGCCCAGGTCTTCCAGTTTCCCGTGGTCTACGACACCATGACGGTTTTCGATAATCTGGCCTTCCCCCTGCGCAACCGTGGTATGGATGAGGCCTTGGTCAAACAACGCGTCGATCAGATTGCCGAGATGCTTGATCTGAGCGCCAACCTCAAGAAACGGGCCTCAGGTCTCACTGCTGATGGAAAACAGAAGATCTCCCTTGGTCGCGGCCTGGTTCGTTCTGATGTTAATGCGATCCTCTTTGACGAGCCCTTAACGGTTATCGATCCGCATCTGAAATGGCAGCTGCGATCCAAGTTGAAGGAATTGCACCAGCAGGTAGGGATGACTATGATTTATGTCACCCACGACCAGGTTGAGGCATTGACCTTTGCTGAAAAGGTTGTGGTTATGTATGAAGGCCTCGTGGTGCAGGTGGGTACTCCGGTTGAATTGTTTAACCAGCCCCGGCACACCTTTGTAGGCTACTTTATCGGTTCTCCGGGAATGAATGTTCTGCCCTGTAGTGTCGATAATGGCCAGCCTGTTTTTCTCAACAACCTCCTGAAAACCTCCCGCCCGGTCAAAGGTGACTTGAACGGCAAACTTGAAGTCGGTATCCGACCGGAATTTATCGAGTTTGCAGATGACGGTATCCCCGTAAGTATTGAAAAGGTTGAAGATCTGGGACGCTACCAGGTGTTAACCTTGAATCATGAATCCGCAATAATCAAAATGGTGCTGAAAGAAGACCAGGTCATCCCGTCGGAGAACCTCAGGATTCAATTTGATCCGAACCATACCATTATCTACTGTGACGATTGGCTCGTTGAGGAGACAGTCCATGAATAAAACCCAAAACAATAAGGCCTGGTGGCTTGTTGTGCCTGTCTTGATCCTGGTGGCCTTCAATGCCTTTATCCC
>CAZOWJ010000061.1:0-22447 GCA_964583415.1 uncultured Desulfocapsaceae bacterium | reverse complement strand
AGTGTCTGTCAATAACCTACAACGAAGGAGATCGGACTTTTTACGACGCCATCAACAATAACCTGAAATAAAACACTAAAATTTGATATGAAAAAGAAAGCACTGATAACCGGGGTAACGGGGCAGGATGGTTCATACCTGGCTGAATTCTTATTGCGGAAGGGCTATGAGGTTCATGGTATTAAACGGAGAACGTCCCTTTTCAATACCGGAAGAATTGATCACCTCTATCAGGGACCCCATGAAGAAGACAGACATTTCATTCTCCACCATGGAGATCTGACTGATTCCTCAAGCCTCATTCATATTATCGAGAAGGTCAAACCGGATGAGATTTATAATCTGGCGGCCCAATCCCATGTTGCCGTATCATTTGAAGAGCCTGAATATACTGCCAATTCTGATGCGCTCGGCACATTGAGACTCCTTGAGGCGATCCGTATTCTCGGGCTTGCAGATAAAACCAGGTTTTATCAGGCCTCAACCTCAGAGCTTTATGGACTGGTACAGGAAACACCCCAGACAGAGTCTACACCTTTTTATCCGCGATCTCCATACGCCGTTGCCAAACTTTATTCCTACTGGATCGTTGTTAATTATCGCGAAGCATATGGGATGTATGCCTGTAATGGTATTCTCTTTAACCATGAGTCTCCACGTCGGGGCGAGACCTTTGTCACCAGGAAGATTACCCGCGCTCTGGCGCGAATTGCCCTTGGCTTGCAGGACAGTATCTACCTCGGCAACCTTGATGCAAAACGTGACTGGGGGCATGCTCGGGACTATATTGAGATGCAGTGGCTTATGTTGCAACAGGACCAGCCTGAGGATTATGTGATTGCCACCGGTGAACAACATTCTGTAAGATCCTTCGTGGATCATGCCGCCGGTGAGCTGGGCTTTTCACTGAGATGGGAAGGACACGGTGTTTCTGAGGTAGGAATTATTGACACGGTGAACAACGCTGTCAATGATCATAAAGTAACTCCGGGACAGGTGATAGTTAAAGTTGATCCACGTTATTTCAGGCCAACGGAGGTCGAATCCCTGCTTGGAAATCCGACGAAAGCCAAAGAAAAACTTGGATGGACACCAAAGACATCATTTAAACAGATGGTTACCGAGATGATACAGGCAGATCTTGATGAGGCAAAGCGAGATTCACTGTGCCAGGATCAAGGCTTCCAGACCTACAATTATCACGAGTAAACAGTATTGTTATTAGACCATTAATGCAGCAGCCGATCAGATGACTCATCAGCTCAAAACACTCCCACCTGACAGCAGGATATTCTTGGCTGGCCACCGTGGAATGGTAGGATCTGCTATCCACCGTTTGCTTATTCAGAATGGCTATAAGAATATCATTACCCGTACTTCCTCTGAACTTGACCTTACAGAACAGCAGGGTGTCCGCTCTTTTTTTCAGTCAGAAAAGATTGACTATGTTGTGCTTGCTGCTGCACGGGTTGGAGGGATACATGCCAATTTTCAATACCCGGCAGAATTTATTTATCTGAACCAGATGATTCAGAGTAATGTTATCCATCAGGCCTATATGGCAGGAGTAAGGCAGTTATTGTTTCTCGGCAGCTCCTGTATTTACCCGAAACATGCACCACAGCCGATGAAGGAGGAACATCTGCTCACCGGCATACTCGAGCCCACAAATGAGCCCTATGCGATTGCCAAGATCAGCGGCATAAAAATGTGTGAATCCTATAACCGCCAATATAAGACAGATTATCGGGCGGTTATGCCGACAAACCTGTATGGGCCTGGCGACAATTATCACCTTGAAAACAGTCATGTCATTCCGGCTATCATGCGTAAATATCACCTGGCCAAGCTCGCCTTAACGGGCGATTTTTCATCCATTGAAAAAGATCAGGAGATATTCGGCCCGCTACCAGGTGAAATTGCTGCTACCCTCGGTTTGGGCAACAAATCGCCGGTGACATCGTC
Organism: uncultured Desulfocapsaceae bacterium; assembly: GCA_964583415.1. Classification (GTDB taxonomy): domain Bacteria; phylum Desulfobacterota; class Desulfobulbia; order Desulfobulbales; family Desulfocapsaceae; genus MADRE3. The sequence continues at coordinate 20,482 of CAZOWJ010000061.1, read as the reverse complement.
GTACGTGCAGCTCTGGGGTACTGGTCGTGCTAAAAGAGAGTTTCTGCATGTTGATGACATGGCGTCTGCCTGTGTTCACCTGATGAAGCTTTCTCAAGAGTCATATGAGCAGGGGCTCAGAAAAACATCCGGGTCGTTCGACCCAGCGTCTAGCAGGATTGAGGGCTCTGGCCCCGGGTTTTTCAATATCGGCACCGGTCACGATTGTACCATCGGTGAGGTTGCTGAAATTATAAGAGAAATCGTTGGGTTTGACGGAGAAACGCGGTACAATAGTGATCAGCCAGACGGAACACCACGGAAATTACTCGATACCTCACGAATTAACGGGCTCGGCTGGTTTCCTTCCTATGGTTTGAAAGAGGGATTGAAAAACACCTATGACTGGTATTGTTCACAATTTCAACGAGAGGGATTGTGATTTCTGTTCAATTGCTGAAACACCGGTCAATCATCTTGAACTATCTCACCAGGTAAAGCTTACTCTATGAGAACAGAGGATTATTCAGAATCGTTGGTCGTTCATTTCAGGCGAGCGGAAGTATTGCGCAGCGAAGCACTTGATCTCGTTTCTATAGATCTTAATGAACGGCAGTTATTCGACCTTGAGCTCCTGTTGAATCGGGGTTTTTATCCGTTAACCGGATTTATGGACAAGGACTCATACCAGTCGGTTCTTCACGGTATGGTGCTGCCGGATGGCTCAGTATGGCCAATACCGATCTGTCTTGATGTTGATGAAGCGAGAGCAGGGCTGCTTGCCCCTGGCCAGAGAGTTGCACTTAACGACCAGGAAGGCTTTCTTCTCGCGATTTTAACGGTTTCAGATATCTGGCAGCCTGACAAAAAAGAAGAAGCTCTGCAGGTATATGGAACGACAGACCCCTTACACCATCCAGGCGTTCGAGTTCTTTATGATCAGGTAAATCAATGGTATGTCGGTGGCACTATCGAAGGGGTCAGCCTGCCGATACATTATGACTTTCTGCAGCTCCGTCTGGCGCCGAGTGAAACTGTCCGTCGCTTTACCATGAATGGCTGGCGGCGTGTGCTTGGTTTTCATACCGAGCAGTATCTTCATTGCGCCCATCGTGAAATGGTGCTCGATAGTGCCCGTGAGATGGGCGCAGCTGTTTTTCTTCAACCGGTTGTCGGTCTCGATCATCCGGGTGATGTGGACTTTTATACCCATATCCGCTGTTATCAGGTGTTTACCGAAAAATTTCCGCCCAACATGATAATGCTCGGTTTGTCTCCGTTTGCCACCCGTCTGGCGGGACCGCGTGATGCACTGCAGCAGGCGATAATGCGGAAAAACTTTGGCTGCAGCCACTTCATGGTATCCGAAGATCATGGTGACCCATTTGCCCGCGTGAATAACGGCTCAGAGCTTTTCTATGAGAAAGGGGCCGCACAGCACCTCGTTGATTCATATGCTGGTAAAACGGCAATTGAAATGGTTCCTCAACAGGAATATGGCTATCAATCATCGACTGGCAAATATTTCCACATTTCAACCGGACAGGATGATAACCTTGAGAAAATTACCTCAAAAGAATTGCAGCGGAGAATGATCCAGAATGAGGAAGTCCCTGAATGGCTTACCTGGCCGGATATGGTCTCTGAGCTGCAATATGCTTTTCCACCAAGAAGCAAACAGGGCTTTACCATTTTTATGACCGGACTCTCCGGGTCTGGAAAATCCACCATTGCCAAAGTTCTGCTGGTTAAGTTCATGGAAATGAGGGATCGACCGGTCACCTTGCTCGATGGTGATATTGTTCGGCAGAACCTCTCTTCAGAACTCGATTTTTCTCGTGCCCATAGAGATTTAAATGTCACCCGAATTGGCTTTGTGGCGAGCGAGATTACAAAGAACGGAGGGATTGCTCTTTGTGCGCCGATCGCCCCATACGAGGAACCCCGCCAGGCCAATCGTTCTCTTATTTGCCGATATGGTGGCTACATCGAGGTTTATGTGTCAACACCGCTTGAAATTTGTGAGCAACGTGATCGCAAGGGGCTATATGCAAAGGCGAGGTCAGGGAGAGTGAAAGGGGTCACCGGCATCACTGATCCATATAATGCCCCCTCCCAGCCTGATATTACCATCGATACAAGCAGTGTCACACCGATGGAAGCTGTGCAGGATATCCTGCTCTATCTGCAGCAGCAGGGGTACCTGAAATAGTTATCCCTGCGGCTGCCTGGGCAAGAGATAGCTATTCAAATTTTTTCTTGATCGAACGAATGAAATCTTTTGTCAGTCTCGGGTGCTCAGAGAGTGCCTTGTGAACCTTCACGGGCAGCGCTTTTTTGAAGAACTGGTCTGTCTGTGCATAGGTCATTCCCCGCGATACAGCTTCTTCGGCTCTTTCTGTCAAGGTGTCGCGTTCTTCCTGGGTATCAATATAGGCCAGAATACCACTGACCACTTCCGGAACAGATGTTTTCTTATGAAGTTCTGCCATCTCTTTTATGAGTGAGTCAATACCTGGTTTAACAGAATTTTCCAGTGCTGAAATCTCAGCAGAAGCGCTAGCTATGTCTGCTGACTGTATTTTTATAGTGTCTGCAAGTTCAGTAGAAGTCATTTCTAAATCATTGATTCTGTCTCCTAGGTTGGTTGCCGATAGCACATCTTCATGGGAACGTGACTGTAAACGAAGCAATTGCTCCTCTGCAGATTTAAGAGATGCCTGAACATGGTTGAGTTGATCTTCGAGGGTATTTATTTTTTCTTCAAGTTTCGGATCTGCCTGTTTCTGGACAACAACAGCTTCACTGGCTGCTGCTCTTGGTTTAGCTGATGCTGATTGTACTGCTGGAGGCGGTTCTCCTGCTCTATATTCAGCTGAATTATCGCGGTACCGTACTTTACAGTAAAGTGCCGAAAGAGCAGTTTTTAACTGTTCGAAAAGTGTCCGTGCTTTATCGACGGAATGAATGGACACAGCCAGAATGAATATTCCTATGAGAACAGCAATTGAGAACACCAGTCCGATACTGAGCGCGATTACAAATAACAGTCCCTTTATGAGTCCGGAGACAAGAGCAAAGATACTGCCGATAAAGCCATCGGCGGGCGAATTTGCAATAATGGATATAGAGATGAAGACAATAAGGAGTAAAATTCCAGATTGGATAAGTGGATTACGGAAATCATTTCGATTCATTTTATTCTCCTGACCGGCAATAATTATAGTTTATTGGACGTTAGAATTCAGGCTATCTTTTTTACCTTATACTGGATAATCAACACTTAAAACCTAACGGTGTCAAGGCGTAAGGACTCTTTCCTGTTAATTTCGTTTGTCAGTAATCCCGTTTAAGGTCCTGATACGACTGAGGACAGGAGGATGGCTATAGCTGAAAAAGACCATAAGCGGATGCGGGGTCAGGTTCGAAAGATTTTCTTTGCTTAATTTTTTTAACCCTTTAATCAGCATATCCGGTTTTCCGGTGGTCTCTGCCGCATAGCGGTCTGCCTCAAATTCATGAATACGCGAACGATAGTTGAATAAAATCGAAATTAATGTGTCAAGCGGCGAATAGATGAAGGCGAAAAAAACGAGACTGGCATAGGTGGAGAGTTCTTCCATCCTGAAGGCCTGGAAGAGTCCTTCATTCTTAATGAAAAAAGAGAGGAGAAAAAACATCAGACCGGTTTGCAGGACAGAGGCGGCGAGCATCTTCCAGATGTGATTTTTCTTGAAATGCCCCATTTCATGAGCGAGTACTGCAACAATTTCATCACCGGAGAGTTTATCCATAAGTGTATCAAAAAAGACGATTTTTCTGAATCTGCCAAAGCCGGTGAAAAATGCGTTTAGCTTTGATGACCGTTTTGATCCGTCCATTGTGAAAATTCCTTTTAGCTGGAATTTTTGACGAGCTGCATAATCCAATATTTTCTGTTTTAGTTCATTATTGTCTAGAGGTGTGAATTTGTTGAACAGCGGCATGATAAGAACCGGCGCAAGAAATTGCAGTACAACACTAAAAAGTACGACCCCGATCCAGCAGAAAAACCAGCCATAGGCACCGCTGTTTTCAAAAAACCAGAGGACCAGTGCCAGAATGGGTCCCCCGATTGCTGCACCCAGTAATAGACCTTTAATGATGTCACTAATAAACGTTTTTACCGTGGTTCTATTGAAGCCGAATCGAGCTTCAATTGAAAAAGTTGAGTATATCGAGAAAGGCAGTCCTGAGATAAAAGAGAGCACTATAAGGGTAAAGGTAAAGATGAGTCCCGTACCGATGTCGTTTAACTCAAAAGAGCGGGCAAACTGATCGACGATATTAAACCCGCCCAGGAGCAGAAAGAGTATGGTTACGATTGTTGATACGCTGTTTTTTACGAGTGAGAAATGGGTTGAGGTCTTCGTGTACCTTTGTGATTCTGTATATTTTTTATTGTCGAATATATCCTCAAATTCTTCTGGAAGAGGTGCAGATAGAGCGCTCAGGTTCAGAGCGGAAACAGTGATATCAAAGATATAATGTACAATGATAATGGTCAGAACGAAAAATAACCAGAAAGTCATGGGCCACCTGTGGATAGCGAATAAGTAACGTAATTGTGATTATATATAATACAGGATTCAAGGGAGGCAAGATGGCATGCCGGGATAAATTATAACACAAAAAATAATTGTACCCCCATCATGCAGATGATATGGCAAGAGAGAAGATAAGAGTATTATAAAATTGTTTTTACTGTTGCCGAAGCGATCTTCAGAAAACCAGCTGGAGCTATTCCCATGGCCGCAATAATCAAGAGCAGGACGACAGAGGTTGCAGTTGTCAGTGTACTATTGTGAGAGTGAACAGCCTGGTATTCCGCTTCGGGATCGGTACAATAGGCAACTCTCACGACTGAGAGGTAGTAATAGAGTGCGATAGCAGTGTTCAGAGCAGCGAGGATTACAGCAATCGTATAGCCCTGTTTAAATGCATTTACCAGCAGCATGAATTTTCCGGTGAACCCGACAAATGGCGGTATCCCGGCAAGGGCAAAGAGACCTGTCGCCAGGGTAACTGCCAGAAATGGTGCACGTTTATGCAACCCCTTTAAGTCATTTATCCTCAGATTTTCTCCCGATCCGGCAACAGTACATATTACAAGAAAGCAGGCCAGATTCATGACAGCGTAGCCGGTAACATAATAGATCGCAGTTGAGTAACCGTCTGCCTGCAGGGTGAGAAGGCCAAAAAGAATGAATCCTGCGTGTGAAATTCCGGAATATCCAAGCATTCGCTTAATATCGGTCTGGACCAGCGCAGAGAGATTGCCATAGAACATGGAACCGATGGAACACACCAGAAGAAGGTTAACCATGGCTTCTCCATCACTGCTTATCATTGTAACCAGACGGATTAAAACAGCCACGGCAGCTATTTTGGGAACGGCTGCAATAAACGCTGTCGTCTCATTGGCAGCACCTTCATAAACATCAGGTACCCAGAAATGGAACGGAAAGATGGCAAGCTTGAAGAAAAAGCCAACCATGACCATAATCGTTGCAATAACAGCTGCCGGTTGATGAGACAAATTTCCAATGGCGGGAACAACTTCACCCAGATAGGTTGACCCGGTAAGTCCAAAGAGGTAGCTCATTCCGAACAGCATAAATCCGGTGGCCATTACTCCGAACAACAGATACTTAATGCCAGCTTCCATTTGGAAGACAGTTCCGGTGTCTGTCTGTCGCATCGGAACCAGGATGTAAACTGCGAAACTGGAAAGCTCAAGTGAGATAAACATTGCCAGCAGTTCAACACTTGAGACGAGCATCATTAATCCGACCACACCCATAAACAGAAACAGGTAGTATTCAGCTTTGACATCTTCTTTGATGCCCGGTGCATTGCCCGTGAAAATGAGAACCACAAGGGTCGAAGCGGCTATAAGGAGTTTGAAAACCTGGGTAAAAAGATTTATCTGGTAGGATTCAAAGAACAGCATACCGCTTTGTTTGATGGAGACAACGGTAGCCAGCAATACCAGGGAAATCATACCAAGAACCAGGTTTTTAAGCGTGCTGCTCCTTGGTTTTCCAAGACTAACCAGAAAAATAATGAGTCCAGTTATAAATAAGGTCAGTTCAGGAAGAAATAACATATCAGGTTACCTTGTTTTTTATATGCAGATTCAATTGACCTACAGTATTGCTTTTCCGGCGATTGCCACTGCTTGTGACTGGTAGCTGGAAAGTTGGTCAAGCAATGTGGTTACACTCATATCCATCATCTCTATAAAGGGGGCGGGGCCTAGACCTATCCAGAGAACAAAGAAAAGAAAGGGTGCCAGTATTACAATTTCGCGTCTGTTGATGTCGCTGATCCAGGACTGATCAGGATTACTGGTACCTCCCCAGATAATTTTCTGGAGCATTCTGAGCATGTACGCTGCTGCCAAAACAGCGCCTGGTATGGCGGCGAGTGCGAGCGTAATGCTGTATTCAAAGCTCCCGGCCAGAATCATAAATTCACCCACAAAGCTGTTGGTTCCAGGAAAGCCGAAGGATGACAGCGAGAAAAATGCCAGGAAGGTAACAAATACGGGCATGAATTTACCAACGCCGGCAGCACGGTCCAGTTCACGGCTGTGGGTTCGTTCATATATCATACCAACACAGAGAAAGAGTGCTCCCGTAGTGACACCGTGATTAATCATTTGCAGAAGAGCGCCTTCGATTCCCTGTTTATTCAAAACAAAAATACCGAGGGTAACAAATCCCATATGTCCGACGGAGGAATAGGCGATCAGTTTTTTCATATCCTGCTGAGCAAGTGCGGTAAAACCACCATAGATAATACCGGCGATGGAAAGCCATAAAACAGGCTGCATCAGGAGTATGGTTGCATCAGGAACAATGGGCAGCGCGAAGCGAAGGAAACCGTAGGCGCCCATTTTAAGGAGAATGGAAGCAAGGATAACTGATCCTGCTGTCGGGGCCTCAACATGGGCTGCGGGCAACCATGTGTGAAAAGGGAACATTGGTACTTTGATGGCAAAGGCAATAAAAAAGGCTATGAATACCAGGATCTGAGCTTTCAGGCCATAATCCTGCCACATCATGTCTGGAATAAAAAAAGAATAATTGTTGGTTTTATAGAGCCAGATAATGGCAACAAGCAACAGTATGGAACCACCAAGTGTATAGAGAAAGAACTTGATGGAGGCATATATTTTCCGGGGACCACCCCAGATACCGATGATCAGATACATCGGTATAAGCATCGCTTCCCACAAAATGTAAAAGAGTACAAAATCAAGGGCCAAAAACACCCCCACCATCGCCGTTTCCATGACCATCAGACAGATCATGAACGGTTTTACCCTCGTTTTGATATATGACCAGGAGGCAAGAACGCAAAAGGGCATAATCAGGGTAGTCAGAACAACCAGGAGAATTGATATGCCGTCAACACCAATGGTATAACGTATGTTCAGGCTAGGAATCCAGGAGTAGCTTTCAGCAAACTGAAAGAGGGGGGTGTGTCGGTCAAAACCGATTACAAGAAATAATGACAGCAAAGCCGTGATGGTGGTAAACAACAAGGCAACATACTTACAGGATTCGTCATTTTTGAAAGGGAGCAGGACAAAAACACCACAGAGCGGCAGGAAAATTAGTGTGCTGAGCAGTGGAAATCCTTGATTTATCAGAAGTTGATCCATCTCAATGGTTCCTTGAATGGGATATTATAGCCAGATAAAGGCAATCATTATAAGAGCGACAAATGACACGGTATAACAGATTGACATCTGTATATTTCCACGCTGCATTATTTGAGAAAGCCGTCGTCCTAGTGATCGGACTCCCCGGGCAGAGCCGTCTAATAAGCCGTCAATTCCATGCCAGTCAAACCAGGCCCAGAACCGGGCAGTTGTCATCAGCGAGTATAGACCGACGACGCGATAGGCTTTACCCCAGATGGTGTCGAACCACTGAATCGGATTCTCGGCCAGCCAGAGAAACACTCTGCCTCCCCGCCTGTAGAACCAGTCGAGGTCAAGATTAATTGTCGCTCTGGCCCCGATCCTGCCTTTAAACAGCATGAACCCGAGTGCGGTAAATGCGAGAATCTGCAGGGTTTCACTCACGTGATAGCTGTTGTAAGGGACATAGTAGGGGATATCCTGATACGGCAGCATCGAGTAAAGAAATGGCAGATAGGAACCGATAATGAAGCACAATAATCCCGCAGCAATCATTGCCAGGAGCATGTTCCAGGGCGGATCTGCGGCTTTTTCATAGGTCTCATGGTCGCATCTGTTATCACTGAAAAAGAGCAGGTAGGGGAGTCTCAGGCCGGCAACCAGAAATGTTCCCGCTGAGACCATTGTCAACAGGAAGCCTACTGCCAGCAGATGATCCTGGTAACTTGCCGCAATGATGATTGATTTACTGACAAAACCTGAAAAGAAAGGAAAAGAGGATACCGAGACACCTCCAATGAGCATAAAGAGCATGGTCAACGGCATTTTCTTATAGAGACCTCCCAGATTGGTGAATTTGCTTTTGCCGGTGGCATGGATGATAGCTCCGGCACCCATGAACAGCAGCCCCTTGTATAGTATATGAGCAAAGGCGTGGGCCGCGGTACCATTAATGGCAAGTGCGGTGCCGATTCCAATACCAGCAACCATATAGCCGACCTGACTAATGATTTCCCAGCCAAGCAGCCTGCGGATATCATTTTCAATAATGGCGTAGATGATGCCGTATAGTGCCATTGCTACGCCAAGATAGATCAGGATGTCAAACCCGGCACAGGCTCTTGCAAGCGCATATATGGCGGTTTTGGTGGTAAATGCACACATGAAAACTGAACCGGTAATCGTTGCTTTGCTGTAGGCGTCAGGCAGCCATGAGTGAAGCGGGATGACCGCGGCATTGAGCATGAGCCCTGACATGATAAGCCAGGTATAAAGCCTGCTGTTTTCATAATCGAGCAGTTCAAAGGCAATACTGCCCGTCGCCTGATAGCGGAGCACAAACCCCATAAGCAGGAGCAGTCCACCGAAGGTATGAACAAGCAGGTAGCGGAAGCCTGCGGCTGGGGCATCCGCATCGTCCCTGTTAAACCAGATCAGAAATGTCGAGGCGAAAGCCATCATTTCCCAGAACAGGAAGAGGCTCAGATAGTCACCGCTGTAGATAGCACCCAGTGATCCGGCCACATAAAACCAGGCGGCAATGTGCTGCCACTCATTCTTGACATGCAGTCCATACAAGGTCCCGATTATTGCCATCAGAGCCATTATGAAGGCAAAGATGTTGGAGAGACTGTCTACGCGTCCGAAGATCAGCTGCAAGTCAAGAAAGGATACCTGACCGTAAACACCAGGACTGAGCCCCAGATAGACAACATTTGCAAAAGTTGCAATCGGTACGAGCATCACGAATGGCTGCCTGAACGGGCCGCGTATAAAAGGCAGCAGCACAGCACCGAATATCAGTATCAGTGAAGGATGAAAGAAATAACTAGTTGTCATAGTAATCCTCTCCTTTCGAAATACCGGCACTGCTGAACCAGCGGGCCACGAATATCAGGACAATACAGGAAATGATGCCAAACAGTGACCAGAATCCAGGTATGTGTTTCTCAGCCCAAGTGTGGGCATGCGAGGTATCAACAGAGAGGCTCCAGAGAAATATACCAATAATAAAAACAACCAGAAAAGCAGAAGCGTTTTTTCTTTTATCTATTATGAAATCGATGAGTTGGATCATCCCGTTACCGCCTTGACGAATTGCATCATAAATTGAGGCCAGATGCCAATTATCACTGATATGCTGCAGGCAATTAAAATTGGTATCAACATGGCCAGGGGTGCTTCTTTGATTCCGGTAAATGGTTCGTTGACCGGGCGCTTACCAAAAAAAGCACGATAAGTGACCGGCAGGAAGTAGGCGGCGTTGAGCAGGGTGGAGGTAAGTAAAATGAGCAAAATGCCGATCTGGTGGGCCTCTATGGAACCGACAAGCAGATTCCATTTGGTAATAAATCCGGCAACAGGCGGCGCTCCAATCATTGAGAGTGATGCAACCGCAAATGCACCAAAGGTAAACGGCATGACTTTTCCCAGACCTTCCATTTCTGAGATGTTTTTCTTGTGGGCTGCCACATAAATTGCGCCTGCACAGAAAAACAGGGTGATTTTAGAGAAACCGTGATTGACGATATGGATCAGTCCGCCTTGAATACCGGGTACTGTCAGGAGCGCAACTCCCATGATGATATAACTGAGCTGACTCACTGTAGAGTAGGCAAGACGAGCCTTTAAATTGTCTTTTGACAAGGCGATAACCGAGGCCGCAATTACAGTAAAGCCAACAAAATAGGCGGTTGGAATACCGAGATTGAGTGCCGCCATGGTATCCACCCCGAAAACATAGAGCATCACCCGGGTGGTACAGAAGACACCGACCTTTACAACGGCTACCGCATGGAGCAGGGCGGAGACGGGTGTCGGGGCTACCATCGCACCGGGCAGCCAGTGATGGAAGGGCATGATGCCATTTTTGGCAAAGCCGAGGATGCAGAAAATATAAAGCATGATCACTAGTGTCTTATTGACCTCGGGTGGAAAGATGCCAGTGGAGATGCCCGCACTGAAATCCAGCGTCCCGGTGAGCACATAGATGAGTATCATCGCCGGCAGCAGAAATGCTTTGGCAGTGGCGGTGAGATAGATGAGATATTTACGACCACCGTCGTATCCTTCCTGATCCTGGTGATGGGCAACAAGCGGGTAGGTGCAGACTGAAACGATCTCATAAAAGAGATACATGGTGAAAAGATTATCGGAAAGGGCGACACCGATCGCACCAAAAATTGCCAGGGCGAAACAGGCGTTGAAGCGGGTCTGGGCATGCTCCTTCAGTCCTCTCATATAGCCCATGGAATAAAAAACTGCGATGGTCCAGAGTGAAGAGGCGACCAGAGCAAATATCATCGACATGGCGTCGGCGCGAAGTGTTACCGTTACATTTGGAAGAATGGTGAAGAGCTGATAATAGAGGGTTTTGCCGCTCAGCACATCCGGAATCATTGAACAGATGGTAACAAGGAGAATGATTGATGAAACAGAGGATAGAGCTTCTCTGAGATTTTCATTCTCCCCTTTAAGCATGACACCGATCGCCCCAACCAGGGGAATAAGCAGAGCAAAGAGTAATTTAGAGGTAACGATTATATTTGCATCCATACCGACTCTTTTCTCCTAACCTTTGAGATTGACCAGGTCTTCCGCATCGACGGTCTTATAGTGTCGATAGACGGCAACAACGATACTGAGACCAATGGCAGCTTCAGCTGCAGCGATCGCCATGATAAAGAGGGTGAATATCTGGCCCACCGATGGATCAGGTGCCAGGAACCTGTTAAATGCCATAAAGTTGACCGAAACACCGGCAAGCATCAACTCTGCAGCGATAAGCATGCCGATCAGTGTTCTCCTGGTAACCAGGCCATAGATTCCAAAGCCAAAGAGCATGGCGCCAAAAACCAGATATGTGGTGAGGTACTGGTGTATTACAAGTAGCGGCATGTTCAGCTCCTCCCGTCCCGGGCGATGACAATTGCCCCGATAATGGCAATCAGAAGTATGATCGAGATCAGTTCAAATACCATTGAATAGCTGGTAAGCAGCTGAATGCCTATTTCTTTCACTGTACCCATTGAGGTTTTGGGAAAGCTCTGCCATTCAGTCCTCAGCGCTAGTGTGGCCATCCCTCCAAATACCAGGGCAGCTACGATGAAGCCAAGCGGGCCGGAAAGCAGGTTGGATGGGCCCGTCTTTTTCTTATGTTCCGGTGCGGCAAGCATGATGGCAAACGAGATCGTAATACAGACGGCTCCGACGTAGATCAGAATCTGCATCATGGCCATGAAGGGTGAGTTGAGGAAATAATAGATACCTGCTACTCCAACAAAACAGACAACCAGGCCGGCGACGGCACGCACCAGGCGTTCGGAAGTGGCTGCAATATAGGCACCCGCCAGTGTGACCGCGATCATGATCAGGAAAACGAGGCCAACCAGTCCGTCCGCTGTGAATAACCCGGGAGACTGTAAAATAATGTCTGGTCCGTTCATTATTTCTGCTCCTCAAGGCGTTTAAGAAGGTCTATGATAAAGTCCTGCTTATTTGTGCTGGCGAGATTATATTCATTTGAGAATTGCACCGCATTGAAATTACATGATTCCACACATGATCCACAGAGCGAGCAGGTGGTAAAATCAAGGATATATTTGGTGAGGACCTTCTTTTTGCTTCCTTCAGGTTTCTCCCCGTCCAGGATGATACAACTGGACGGGCAGGCACGCTGGCACATTCCGCAGACGATGCAGTTGGGTTTTCCTTCCTCGTCTCCAATCAGTTCAATGTGTCCGCGAAAACGACGATACATTTTGACCGATTCATGCGGGTAGCTCAGGGTAACCGGCCTTTTGGGGAATTCTTTCAGGGTTACCCACATGCCATCCAGAAGGCTTTTGGTACCGGTGAATAATTCAGTAAAATAGCCGCCCATAATCAAAATACCTTCAGTAACCCTGCAGTCAGAAGCAGGTTGAATAGGGAGATCGGAATAAGATATTTCCATGACAGGTTAAGAAGACCGTAGATGGTCGTTCTCGGAAATGTCCAGCGAATCCAGATAAAAACAAAGATGATCAGGTAGATTTTCAGAAGGAACCAGCCGACATTGTTGGTAAAAGGGAAAACACCAATATCGCCTATTGGACAAGACCAGCCGCCGAGGAAAAGAATCGTTATCAGGCAGGAGCCGATAACAATATTGGCATATTCGCCCATGAAGAACAGCCCGAACCCCATGCTTGAGTACTCGGTATGAAAACCGGCAACCAGCTCGCTTTCAGCCTCTCCAAGATCAAAGGGTGCTCGATTGGTTTCGGCAACGGAGCAGACAAAAATGATAAGAAAGGAAACGGGCATCAGCAGGTTGTAGCCCACTGATTCCTGGAATGGCCAGATATTCCAGTTCCAGAAGCCGCCCAGCTGTTGATCGCCCAGCTGTTGATTGACAATGTCAGAGAGATTGAGTGAGCCGCAGATCATTACGACCGTAATTGTCGTGATCAGCAGCGGTATTTCATAGGCAACGGTCTGTGATACGGCACGGACAGAGGATATCATTGCATATTTGTTCCGTGAACCCCATCCGGCGACCAGCAGTGACATTCCACCAAGAGCAGCAGAGGCAAATATCATCAAGACGCCAACATTTATTGGATGGGCGACGATAGTTTCACTGAAAGGGATTGTCACAAAGCTGACCAGGGCGGGAAACATGGCGAGTACCGGGGCTACCATAAATATGGCCTTGTCCACCCCACCCGGGATCAATAACTGTTTGGTCATAAGTTTTACGCCGTCAATCGGGGGCTGCAATAGTCCCCAGGGGCCATTTTCCATGGGGCCCGGCCGTCGCTGATATAACCCTGCTCCTTTACGTTCACACCAGACAAGATATGCGGCATTGAGGCCAACAAAGCAGATGGCAATAAAAACAGCAATGACCGCATTCAGAAGAGTCAGGCTCATAATATTCTCCGTTATCGATCCATCTCGGGAATTACCAGGTCAAGGCTCCCCATGAAGGCAAGAGCGTCGGACAGAAGCATGCCCCTGCATGCTTCATCAAATAGGTGCATATTAGAGTAGGTTGGAGACCTCAGTTTCAACCGGTAAGCATTTTTAGTACCGTCACTTACCAGCCGTATACCGAAATTACCCCGGGCCGTCTCAACGGCAGCATAATAATCCCCTGGCGGCGGCTTGATGATTTTGGGTTTCTTTTTGGGGTTGACCGGTCCTTCAGGTAATTTATCAAGAGCCTGTTCGATGATACGAAGCGACTGCTCCATCTCTTCCATTCGAACAAGGTATCGGGCATATGAGTCACATTCCTGATAGACGGGAATATCAAAATCTAAATCGGGGTAGACAGAATAAGGTTCATTTTTCCTGACGTCATAGTCGATGCCTGAGCCACGTGCGACAGGACCTGTGGCACCATAGCGCTGACACATATTCTGGTCTATCGGGGCATGGCCTTTCAGCCGTTTTATCAATATTATGTTGCCGGTAACGAGTTTAGCGTACATTTTTAATTCTTTACGCATGTGTTTTATAAACGATCGGGTACCGGCGATAAACTCATCATCAATATCGTTATATAATCCTCCGAATCGAAAATAACAGTAGGTGAGGCGGGATCCGGTAACTGACTCGAGGAGGTCTAGGATCTGTTCACGATCATCAAAACAGTACATCAGTGGAGTGAACCCACCGAGATCCAGAACAAATGCTCCAAGCCAGACCAGGTGTGACGAGACACGATTTAACTCCACGGTAATGACCCGAATATATTCGGCGCGCTCAGGTACCTCGATTGCTGCTGCCCGTTCCACAACCAGCGCGTAACCGTGGTTGAAAGCCATTGCAGATAAATAATCAAGACGGCCCATGTTGGGCATGAACTGCGGGTAAGTCCTGTTCTCTGCCATTTTTTCGTGCATGCGGTGGATATAGCCAAGCACGGTTTCGGCGTCATAAATATATTCACCATCCATGGTCATTTTGACCCTGAGAACACCATGGGTCGCCGGATGCTGAGGCCCTACATTAAGTACAAAGGTCTCGTCCTTCTGCAGTTCGATAGGTTGACTCATGCTTTAAAATCCTTCAGAAGCGGGTGGAAGTCAGCATCTTCTGGGAGAAGAAGTGGTATCAGGTGCGGATGGCCATCAAAGACAATGCCAAAAAAATCATGGGTCTCACGCTCGTGCCAGTTCGCACCGGTGTAGACCCCGGTGATCGTTGGAAGATGGGGAGTGAGGCGCGGAATAGTGACTCTGATAACAACGCGGCACAGATCAAAATCATAACGGCTGAAATCGTAAACTACTTCAAGGTTATCTTCCTTAATCCAGTCAACTCCGGTAATAGATTCAATATAATAGCCACAATCAAACATGATTTCAGCAGCTCGAACGAGTTGATCCGGTTCTGCCAGGACATCAACATGAAAACCTTTCTGCTGGTAATTCTGATCGATAATTCCGGGCTGTCGAACTGCACCTTCCTGTTCCTCCCCTTCTTCAGTTGTCGCGGAGGATGGCTCGGGTTCAACCGTGTCTGCAGCCTGGTGCATAAAAAGCTCAGAGAGCGCCTGTTTGGTAGTTTCCTGAATACTCATTTGCATCTCTTTAACCCATCACTCCATGATTAGGGAAGGTCTCTCCACTCAGGTTTCACTTTTGGCCATCTGCGCCACCCGGTGATTTTATGCTCAAGTTCAATAATACCTTCGATTAAGGCCTCCGGTCGTGGAGGACAACCGGGAACAAATACATCAACAGGAAGGATTTTGTCAGCACCTTCCACAATACCGTACTGCCCTTCATAGACAAAGGGGCCTCCGGAAATGGCACAGTTACCAAGAGCAATAACCCATTTTGGTTCTGGCATCTGATCATAGAGGGTTTTTATTCCCGGTGCCATTTTGTTTGAAATGGTCCCGGCAACGATCATTACATCACTTTGCCGAGCCGACGGTCTGAAAACCTCGGCACCAAATCGTGAAAGATCGAATCGTGCAGCGCCGGTTGACATCATCTCAATGGCACAGCAGGCGATACCGAAGGTCAGGGGCCACAGAGAGTTGGCGCGGCAGAGATTTATCAATTTGTCGGAGACGGCAAACTGAACAAATGATGACGGGACCTTGTCTAGTTCCGGCGATAAATTTTGCGTTCCCACTTAAAGACTCCTTTGATCCATGCATAAACGATAGCAAGTGATAAAATTCCAACAAAGAGGATTATTTCGACGAAATCACGGATAACAAACATGGGGTCATTATAGGCGAGTGCAACAGGGAAGAGGAAGAGGACGTCAACATCAAAGGCGAGAAAAATAAGAGCGTAGAGATAAAATACCACTCCATATCGTATCCAGCTGTCACCGATTGGATCCATGCCGCATTCGATAAACTGATCTGTTTTATTACTGACCTGCCGTGTCTTCAATGGCATGAGCAGGTAAACGACCAGGATTGGCCCGAGGGCAAAACTGAGCCCGCCAAGGGTGAATGCGGTGATCCAGAGAATATCATCACGATACAGAAAAACTGAGAAATCCATGATACTCCTTGTTTAATTTTGAAAGGACAACAAGATAAAGAACAACATGCCGTAAGGTGAGTGATTTGTAAAACAGTTTTTCGTATCTAAAAAAGCGCTGAATTGTATCAATTAAATTTATTTTGGTTTACATTGATGGCCTGGTCGCATATAAAGATTGGTTTTTATGGTTAAAAGTGTTTCATTGCCGGAAAAATTTTTGGACTGAATTTGACATCTGGGTGTTTTCGGGTGCGTTGTAAATAAAAAAGATGTAATCTATCAAAAAAACTGAAGAGAGATGTTGTATGTCTATTACCTTAAGACAATTAGAAATATTTATTGCCGTTGCTGAGACAGCACAGGTTACCAAGGCCAGCAAGAAGCTCTTTGTGACCCAGTCGGCGGTGAGCATGGCTCTGGCCGAACTGGAGAACCAGCTTGGCGGGTCATTGTTTGACAGACACGGGAGAAGTCTGCTTCTCAATGCCAGAGGGAGATACCTGCTACCACTCGCCAAGGATATCACTGCGCAGGTCAGCAGTATCGAAACGATAATGTCTGAGCGCAACGATACTCTTGTCGGTCAGATAAATATTGTCGCCAGCTCTGCACTAGGAAATTATATTCTGCCGTACCTGATCGGAGCCTTTAAAAAAGTGCACCCGAAAGTTCTTATTAACCTGCTGGTCTATAACACCAAGATCGCAGAAAGTATGGTGCTTGAAGGCTCCTCAGACCTCGGTTTTGTCGAGGGCAGAATAGGGTCTGACACGATCCAGGCCAGGCCATGGTTCAGGGACGAGCTTGTGATACTGGCAGCACCATCTGATCCACTTGCCAACAAGGATACCTTCGATGTGGTTGAAGACATGAAAAACAGCCGATGGATCATGAGGGAGAAGGGTTCAGGTACAGCTGCCATTTTTCGTGAAAAAATGAAGGATTATCTTGACGATGTTAATGTCGTAATGGAGATGGGGCACCCGGAAGCGGTCAAAAAAGCTGTTGAATCAGGAGTCGGGATTGCCTGCCTGTCAGCGCTGACTATCTGCCGTGAGGTAGAAAATGGCTGGCTGAAAAGTTTGAAGGTCTCTGGCATAGACATGAAAAGACAGCTCTATGTCATCAGTCGAAAAGATAAGCAGATGAGTGAGGCGCTCGCCGAGTTTATGGCATTTTGTGATGTGATGAGTTCATGTGAGGAAGAAAATGTCTGTCTGTCATCACCTTGGAAACTGCAATCCATTCTTGCCAGGCATTCCAGAAGCAAAAAAGGTTTGCTTAAGTAAAATCCACTTTTCTTTAAAAGGGGTTCTGATGATTTTCAGGACCCCTTCCTTTGTCTGGCAACCAGCGGTTGCTGTAATCAACAGAGATCAGCGTCAGGCCATGAGCAGGAGCGGTTGGTCCAGCCTGCCGTCGATCCCTGCTTTCGAGGATCCTCTCAAACCCGTTTACCGTGAATTTACCCTGACCAACTTCGATAATTGTTCCTGCCATATTTCTGATCATATGTCTTAAGAATCCGTCCCCTGAAAAAAAAAGGTGATAAAAACCAGGTTCAGGCTGTTCCAGCTGGGCTCTGAATATTGTTCTGGTTGCACCTTTTCCTGTGGTGATGGTTTTATCGCGCGTGCCGGAGGTTTCAAAGCTTGAAAAATCGTGGGTCCCGACGACTCGCTGGAGGCAGGACTTAACAGCGCTTGAGGAGAGTACAGAGGGATAGTGAGATTCAAAGAGTCTTCGCCTGGGACATTGTATGGCGCCGGTGAAAAAACTGTATCGGTAGGTTTTACCGGTTGCCCAGTAGCGGGCATGGAAATCTTCAGGTTGGTCAGCAGCTTCCAGAATTCTGATCTGTGAGGGGAGCAGAGCATTGAGTCCTATAATCAACTTCTTACATTGAACCCTGCTGAGCGTTTGAAAATGAGCAGACATTCCCAGTGCGTGGACGCCTGCGTCAGTTCTTCCAGCACCATGGATCGTTGTCGAATGGTCACAAATGATAGAAACAGCATGTTCTATCTCCGCTTGAATTGTAGGACCGTTTTTCTGCCGTTGCCAGCCGCAATAGCCGGTGCCATCATAAGAGATTACCAGTTTGACGGTTCGCATAAATGAGACTGGCCGCTAATAATTACGGGAAAAGCGGAATATGTGTGAGTCCGCTACTTTCTGGAAAACCGCACATCAGGTTCATATTCTGGACAGCCTGACCAGCAGCACCCTTGACGACATTATCGATTGCAGCGGTCACGATGAGCCGGTTGGTGCGGTCGTCAACAACCAGGCCAATGTCACAGAAATTGGATCCTCGAACATATTGTGTAGCCGGCTGCAGCCCCCTGCCGAGCAGACGGACAAAATAGTGATCTTTGAACATTGCCTGATACATGGCTCTGATATCATCCTCGTCACAACTCCTGTTGAGGTTGCCATAGACGGTACTGAGTATACCTCGCGACACAGGAAGCAGATGAGGTGTAAAAGAGATGGTAAGTTCATCGCCAGCAAGTATGCTTAATTCCTGTTCGATTTCAGGGGTATGACGATGTGTTCCGCCAACCTTGTAGGCTCGGAAACCATCCGTAACTTCACAAAAAAGTGTGCCCACTGCAGCTGCACGACCGGCTCCGGAGGTGCCCGACTTGCAATCAGCAATAATTGATGAGAGGTCAATGATACCTGCTTTTAAAGCGGGCGCCAGGGCAAGGATGATAGAGGTTGGGTAACAACCTGGGTTGGCAATGAGCTGGGCATGCTGAACTGACTCGCGATAAAGCTCGGGCAATCCATAAACAGCTTCTCCAATAAGTTCAGGAGAATTGTGCGTCTGGTACCAATCTTCATACGTTGATACATCTTTGAGTCGGAAATCAGCGGAAAGATCGATAACCTTTTTTCCGGCGTCAAGGAATTGTGGAACAATGTCCATTGCGGTCTTGTGAGGAACGGCACAAAAAATCAGGTCGGCAAGAGACGTAATTTCTGTCACTGAATGATTTCTGCAGACAATATCCGTGCATCCGCGAAGGTTAGGAAAGACCTCTGAAAGCTTTACTCCATTATATTGCCGTGAGGTTGCAGCGGTTATTTCCACCGAAGGATGACGGCTCAATATTCTGGCAAGCTCCACGCCGGTGTATCCGGAACTTCCAACGATTGCGACTCTTAACATGATTGTCTCCTGCTGTTGTCGGATAACACAATCTGGTCAATATAATAAAAAAAGGGGATAACAGATCATCTGCTATCCCCTCTGATTTCTCTGGATTGGAAGCAAGTTGCCGTAGAACGGACCGCCGCCAAAAAGAAAGATGTAATTTAACGCTTAGAGAACTGGAATTTGGCGCGGGCGCCTTTCTGTCCATACTTCTTTCTTTCTTTATTCCGTGGATCACGCGTCAGCAGGCCTGATTTTTTTAATGCCGGCCTGCGAGCTTCGTCCGCTTCTAGCAGGGCTCGTGATATACCATGGGTCAGGGCATCGACCTGAGATGATTTGCCACCGCCTTTGAGGGTGGCCAGAATATCGAACTGCTGCTCAGTTTCAGTTACCTTGAATGGCTTGTCCAGTTTATGAATCTGGAAGATACCACCAAAATAATCATCTGCTGACATTTTGTTGACTATTACTTTTCCTGTGCCGGGAGTCAGCCAGACACGGGCTACTGCTTTCTTTCTTTTTCCGGTAGCGTAAAAACGTTCATCGGCCATGGCCAATTTCTCCATGAGATAATTAAATTACAAGCTCAGCCGGTTGCTGTGCTTTATGAGGGTGATCGGAGCCAGCATAAACTTTAAGCTTCTTCAGCTGCGCTCTGCCAAGTTTGTTTTTGGGAAGCATCCCTTTTACCGCTTTAAAAACAAGATCAGTGGGGTGCTTCTCGAGCAGCTCTTTCGCCGTTGCTTCCTTGATCCCACCCATGTATCCAGTGTGATGATAGTACTTTTTATCGTCCCACTTTTTGCCGGTGAGCTGGATTTTGTCGGCGTTGGTGACAACAATAAAATCACCGTTGTCGATGAATGGGGAAAAGGTCGGTTTATGTTTTCCTCGTAAACGTGAGGCAATTTCAGTTGCGAGTCGACCCAGAATCTTGTCCTCGGCATCAACAACATACCACTTCCTTTCAATCTCGTTTACAGGAGCAAGATAGGTTTTCATTTTGTTCCTCTGTGATCAGACATTTAATTAAAAAAAGGTTCGAACAGTACCGAACCTTTCATAGTCAATTTGGAGCGGGAAACGAGATTCGAACTCACGACTTCAACCTTGGCAAGGTTACACTCTACCACTGAGTTATTC
>CAZOWJ010000060.1:0-22524 GCA_964583415.1 uncultured Desulfocapsaceae bacterium | reverse complement strand
CTTTTTGACTTAGCCATCTGGAGCTTCGAATGACCTTTTTACGAGTTCATCAAGGCTTTGCCAGCAATAGATTTTTTCTGTTCGTTTTCTTTGTTTGCCCAAAGAAAAGAACCAAAAGAAAGGGCACCCGTGTCACTCGGCCCTTCGGGCACCTTGCGCGCCCTGAAATCTGCCGGGAGTTTTAATACTCAGTTCAAACTCCTTAGGGCCCATTTCAGGGTGCTCAGCTACGTGCCAATGGGAATTGAACAACAGCCCCTTTGAGGGGCCACCAATGCCGGGCCCTCTGGACCCGGATATTTACTGAGGAGTTGCAGCGTTTATCTTGTGTTTTCGCAGTGATGGAACGGGAAGATGATTGAATTGTCAGCGCCAGCAAAGATTAATCTATTTCTTTATGTTTTGGGCCGCAGAGAAGACGGTTACCACGAGCTGGTGACCCGCATGCAGAAAATTGCTCTGTGTGACAAACTGATAATCCGCACTACTGATAAGCCCGGTGTTGAACTCTATTGCAGCGAAGAAGATCTTCCCACAGATGACAATAATCTAGCTGTGATTGCAGCTCAGAGATTCTTGAAAACTGCTGGTTTGCTGTCCCTCCATGGTTTACAGATCCACCTCGAAAAGAACATTCCGATATCAGCCGGACTTGGCGGCGGAAGCAGCGACGCCGGTACGGTTTTAAAGGGACTCAACACACTCTTCGACTATCCCCTTTCATCAAAACAGCTTGCTGACATTGCAAAAGCAATTGGAGCCGATGTGCCCTTTTTTGCAGTTGAGCACAGTGCCGTTGTTGCCACGGGGTTTGGCGAATGTCTGGATCCTGTGTCGGATATAGAAGGATACTGGATTCTTCTGATTAACCCTGGATTCAGTGTGTCAACACGTTCAATCTTTGAAAATTATGCATTGACAACACTTTCGAAAAATTCTAAAGTGGCTAGTTTTGGAAATAATGGACTCAACACCTTTTCCCCAGAACAGATGCATAATGATCTGGAACCGGTTACGGCGTCGAGTCACCCTGTTATTGATACGATTAAACAGTCACTTATTGAAGCAGGAGCAGCAGCAGCGTTGATGTCAGGAAGCGGCCCGACAGTATTTGGTTTGTTTCCAGTGGAAGAATTTACTGTTAATAATATTAATGAGTTAGCAGGTCAATTTGCAATAGTGTATGGGCCTAAAGTTTATGCAACCCGTACATATGTTGGGGCGTAGCCAAGTGGCCAAGGCACCGGGTTTTGATCCCGGCATTCGTAGGTTCGAGTCCTACCGCCCCAGCCATCGTTTTGAGTGTTGTTAGAAATCCCCTATAAATAAGGTTTAAAATCATGGGTAATATCATCAAAATATTTTCTGGCAACGCACACTTTTCGATGGCCCAGGAGATAGCAAAGCACCTTGAATTGACAGTTTCTGAAGCTGAGGTAAGGAAATTCAGCGATGGAGAAATTTTCGTCGAAATCAAGGAAAATGTTCGGGGTACTGATTCTTTTGTCGTGCAGCCAACGTGCACTCCAGTTAATGATAATCTGATGGAACTGGTGATAATGGTAGATGCCTTGAGAAGGGCCTCAGCCAGGAGAATTACCGCAGTTCTTCCATATTACGGTTATGCCCGGCAGGATAGAAAAGTTGCACCACGTGTTCCGATTTCAGCTAAAGTTGTCGCTGAAATGCTGATGGCGGTCGGGGTAAGAAGAGTGCTCTGTATGGATCTGCATGCCGGTCAGATCCAGGGTTTTTTTAATATCCCTGTCGATCATCTCTATGCAGCGCCGGTTTTGATCAAACATATACAGGAGCACTTTGATGACGTAATCATGGTATCGCCCGATGCAGGCGGTGTCGAGAGGACGCGTGCCTTTGCAAAAAGACTGAAATGCGGTCTTGCCATTATTGATAAGCGACGTGACAGACCCAATGAGTCTGAAGCAATGCATGTTATCGGTGATGTGAGAGGCAAGGTAGCAATATTGATGGATGATATGGTTGATACAGCAGGAACCTTGTGTAATGGTGCGGCTACCCTGCTACGGAATGGGGCAAGTGAGGTTCACGCCTGCTGTTCACACCCAGTTCTTTCCGGGCCAGCTGTGCAGCGTATTACCGAATCAGATATTAAATCTCTTGTGGTTACAAATTCAATTCCCTTGAGTGAAGAGGCGCAGGCCTGCGGGAAAATTAAATCCTTGTCGGTTTCTTCATTGTTAGCCGAGGCGATTCACCGTATTCATAATGAAGATTCAGTAAGCTCATTGTTTGTATAGATTTCAGGAAATTAAATTACTTTAGAAACACAGGCCAGGTCACTTGGGTGAATATGCCAATGATTTAGGCGGAGGAGGATGATATGATTACCAAGGAAATAAAGGCGACAGTTAGAGAATCCTTTGGCAAAGGGTCGATGAGACGACTGCGAGCCGCAGGTAAAACCCCTGGGGTTGTCTATTGCGGTGGTGAAACGGCTCTGCCACTCCAGTTTGAGACCAAAGTGCTTTTCAACGAACTTCTTGATTTACAGGGCCGTAACGCAGTATTTACCCTGAAAATTGAAAATGGTTCAGAGAAGAGCGTTATCGTAAAAGAGATTCAGACAGATCCTGTGAAAGATTCACTCTGTCATACGGATTTCCTTGAGATCGATTTGAAAAAACCATCTAAATTTGACGTACCGATCACGTATATAGGCATAGCGAAAGGCCTTGATCTTGGAGGTATAATGAAAGTTGGTAAAACAAAACTTGAATTGGAAGGGGAACCGTTAAATATTCCCGATGAGTGTGAGGTTCAGGTTTCTAATATGGCAATCGGTGACAAGATTTCAGCCGGCGATATTGTCTTGCCGGAAGGGGTTACACTGGTCAGTGCTGCAGACAAGGTTTGTGTGGCTATCGGAAAACCTTGATCATCTGAAATATAAACGTCTGGCAGGGGAAGTTCATTGCAAGGACTCTCTGCCAGTCTTCCAGTAATCCGGAAAGAGTATTCTTCTCCGGATTTTCTGGTTTTTACGGGAGTGGTTATTTCATGGGGTTTATTATTGCTGGGCTTGGAAATCCGGGCTCACAATATGAATACAATCGTCATAATATCGGCTTCATGCTTGTCGATTATCTTTCCACAAGGCATGGACTGCAGTGGTCGCGTTGCAAATGGGATGGGTCTGTTTCACGTTCATTACTCTGGGGAGAACGGGTCTGTCTGGTAAAGCCAACCGCGTACATGAATCGCAGTGGAAAGGCTGTCGCTGGAATTTCAAACTATTACGGAATTAACCCTGAAGACATCCTCGTGGTACATGATGACCTTGATATGAGTGTTGGCCGTATTAAGCTGGTAAGAGGCGGAGGTACAGGAGGGCATAACGGTATTCGATCTATTGCACAGGAGCTTGGATCTAAAGAGTTTTACCGTTTGAAATTTGGTATTGGAAGACCGGGTAACTCCCCAGTGCACCCCGACATGCCGGTAGATAAATTTGTTCTTTCGGATTTTACAGAAGAGGAGTCTGCACTCATAAAAGAGCGAATTGCACTGGCAGAAGATGGTATCGAGCTGCTGGTAAAAGGTGATCATAGCAGAGCAATGACCACATTAAACTGCATAAAATGAAATATCAGCACCATTTAATCTGGTAACTGTTTTCAATAATGAGAGGTAAATTGAGAACCTTAAGCAGTCATGGTTCCACCGCTCACCCGTCTGTCTGTCGCAGAGTCTTAAAAAATGGGGCTTTTTTCATTCAATTATGTTATACTCTTTCTTCTTACAATCTCATTGTTTACCTGAAACGGGCAAAGTTTTAAACTTTGTAAACCCGATCTGTATTTGTCTTATTCAGAGGTGTTTGTTGAGTTCAGGTCTGATGACAACCAGAAAATTGTTGTCTCATTAATTCCAAGGGGGAATAGCGTGTTTACAGAAGGTGATATGGCTGTATATCCGGCACATGGTGTTGGGGTGATCAAGTCAATTGAAACGCAAACGGTGGCCGGTATTGATCAGAAATTCTATGTAATGGAAATTCTCGGGAATTCCATGACTATAATGATTCCAACGACCAGCAGCAGTACGGTAGGATTACGTTCAATTGTCAACAAGAAAGAGGCTATTCAAGTTCTTAACATCCTCAAAGATAGAGCAATTGAGATAGACTCGCAGACCTGGAACAGGCGATACCGAGACTATATGGAGAAAATTAAAACTGGGTCCATCCATGAGGTTGCTGCAGTATTACGAGATCTGTTTCTACTAAGTGTCGACAAGGATCTTTCCTATGGTGAGCGTAAAATGCTTGATACCGCCAAGAATTTGCTGGTAACAGAGCTTTCCCTCGCCCAGGAAGTTGAACAGGATCAGATTAGTGAAACGATCGACAAGATTTTTTCATAGATCTTTTAAAAGTTAATCCCTCACCCATTAATACAAAGATGACATTGTGACGGCGTGGAGCATATTGAGTTCTGTCCCGACACGCAGTTTCTTAAAATTACTATCACGAATGCGTTTCATAACGTACGTCTGGACCACTTTCTCGTCCAGATGGTCCCGTCGGATTTTTCACGTTCACAGGTGGCCTTATCCATCAAAACCGGCTCCATAAAAGTTAACGGTTCTGTTGTAAAACCTGGCTATCGTGTTAAATCCGGGGATATAATCGATGGACAGCTTCAGGGACGAGAAACTGAATATTCTCCAGTCCCGCAGCCCGTTGATTTTGAAATATTGTATGAAGATTCTTCAATCATAGTTGTTTCAAAGCCTCCCGGCCTCGTCGTTCATCCCGGCAGCGGTAATCCACAAAATACACTTGTTAACGGACTTCTCTTTTATTTCAAGGATCTTGCTGATGTCGGGGACCCGTCACGGCCAGGAATTGTTCATCGACTCGACAAGGATACCTCCGGAGTCATGGTTATTGCCCGAAACGGTTCGGCACATCAGCGACTTGTACAGGATTTTAAGGATCGAAAAACAGAGAAATATTACCGTGCACTTGTTCATGGAACCCCTCGTGAGAATAAAGGGAGGATAGTGGCACCTATCGGAAGGCACCCGGTCAATAGGCAAAAAATGGCAGTCAGAGAAATAACTGGTAAGTATGCGGCAACGAACTGGAGCGTGGAACGGCTTTTTGATCGATACAGCCTGTTGACGGTTAAAATAGAAACAGGCCGGACTCACCAGATCAGGGTTCATCTTTCTCATTTTAAAATGCCGGTTGCCGGTGACAGGATATACGGCGGAAATCGTCAGAATCAGCCCTTTGCTCGACAGATGCTTCACTCCTGGAAATTGACATTGAATCATCCTGATTCAGGAAAGACGATGACTTTTGAAGCTCCAATGGCTCCAGACTTCCAGTACGTTCTCGATTCAATGGAGAAAGCATCTTGATAGTTGGGGTAACAGGAGGAATTGGTTCCGGGAAAAGCAAGGTTGCCGCCCTGCTCGGTAAACTGCTGTGCGCTATTGTAATCAGTGCAGATGATGTTTGCAGGGAGTTACTTGAGCCAGGCGGGGAGGGCTATTTACAATTTGTCCATTCAGGTGGCAGTCATTTCCTTGATGGAGACGGAGCAATCAACCGTGTGACGTTGAGAGAGAAGATCTTTGCAGATCCTGATTTGAGAGATCAGCTTGAAGCTATTCTTCACCCCCTTGTTCTTGAAAAGATACAAAATGTCGCAGAAGGTGATCCCGAATCATTCGTTATTGCAGAAGTACCGCTTCTTTTTGAGAAGGACTGGCAGGATGAATTTGATACGATTATTTCAGTTTTTTCCATGGAGGATAGACTCATCGAGCGGGTTATGGAGCGTGATCGTATTAGCCGTGAAGACGTCGGTACCATTATTGCAGCTCAAATGTCGATGGAAGAAAAAAACAGAAGAGCCGATTATGTTATCAACAATTCTGCCCACTGGCAGGAGACTGAAAAGCAGTTAGTGGAACTTGCAGCCAGACTGAAAAAAATAAAGAGCGGCTGAGATCAGGAATTATGTTACAAAATCCTTGACACCATCTCCTTGAGCACGTATAAGGGAGAAAACAATCATGTCGGAATCCCGGCTTGACTAATCTGTATATACTCAATTTCAATATTTTCTCGAAAAATATAAAATAAATCTAAAACAAAAGTTTAATAAATATCAACTAACGCTGTATCAAATCAGGCTGTCGCCCACAATTCTTTTTATACCGTATTACTAACTAACCCTAGAGAACAAGCATATCGATTGATAACAAAGTTCTTTCTTTTTTGGCGAACGGGTATTTGGGGTTAATTCTGTTTCAGGCGATGTGCAAGATTGTAACAAGACAGATAGTTTTTG
Organism: uncultured Desulfocapsaceae bacterium; assembly: GCA_964583415.1. GTDB lineage: Bacteria > Desulfobacterota > Desulfobulbia > Desulfobulbales > Desulfocapsaceae > MADRE3. The sequence goes on along the minus strand of CAZOWJ010000060.1, from coordinate 16,177 downwards.
ATATTTTGACTGACAATCAAAATTATTGCCATACATATTAAGAGGAGACATTCATCGTGATGAACCTGGCAGAACTCAAGCTGAAGAAAATCGACGATCTGGTAAAACTAGCACGGAAACTTAAAGTTGATGGTTTTAGCTCATTACGCAAACAGGAGTTGATTTTTGCCATCCTTCAGGCGCAAGCCGATAAAGAAGGGCAGCTTCGGGGAAACGGCGTTCTTGAAATTTTACCTGATGGGTTTGGGTTTCTCAGAGCGCCAGATTATAACTACTTGCCCGGTCCTGATGATATTTATGTTTCCCCTTCCCAGATCAGGAGATTGAGTCTGAGAACAGGTGATGTCATTGATGGCCTTGTCCGGGCCCCGAAAGAGGGAGAACGGTATTTTGCCCTGCTCAAGGTTGAAAGTGTCAACTTCGACCCGCCGGAGGCAGCCAAACAGAAAACGCTGTTTGGCAATCTTACCCCCCTGCATCCCGATGAAAAATTTAACCTCGAGTGGCAGCCTGACAATTTCTCAATGCGTATAATGGATATGTTTGCACCGATTGGCAAAGGCCAGCGCGGATTGATTGTTTCACCTCCGCGTACCGGTAAGACCGTATTAATGCAGAAAATTGCCAACTCGATTGTTCGTAATCATAAAGAAGTGTATCTCATCGTTTTGTTAATTGATGAGCGACCCGAAGAAGTTACGGAAATGCAGCGTACGGTAAAAACCGCCGAGGTTGTCAGTTCGACCTTCGACGAACCTCCTCAAAGGCATATACAGGTTGCCGAAATGGTGATAGAGAAAGCCAAGCGCCTTGTGGAGCATAAGAAAGATGTTGTCATTCTCCTCGACAGTATAACGCGGCTGGCAAGAGCCTATAACACGGTTACGCCTGCAAGTGGTAAAATTCTTTCAGGTGGTGTTGAAGCCAATGCTCTGCACAGGCCGAAGCGTTTTTTTGGCGCTGCCAGAAATATAGAGGAGGGCGGAAGCTTAACTATCGTCGCAACTGCGCTGGTTGAGACCGGATCGAAAATGGATGATGTCATTTTTGAAGAATTTAAGGGAACCGGTAATATGGAATTGATTCTTGACCGTAAGATGGCAGATAGGCGAATTTACCCTGCTATTGATATTAAACGTTCCGGTACGCGCAAGGAAGACCTGCTCTTAAAAGATGATGTACTCAACAGGATCTGGATATTACGAAAATTACTTGCCTCAATGAATCCGGCAGACGGTATGGATTTTCTGGTGGATAAGCTCAAGCATCAAAAGAGTAACGAAGACTTCATCGACTCAATGAATAGCTGATCACTTGTAAACCCTGTGTTCTCCAGGTGTTTTGTGTGGGGGTTCTATTTTTATTGTAATTTATTGAATTATAATTATAATACGTTGTTCGAGTTTTAGTCATTTATAATAATCTGCAAACCCAATGATAAAGTTTTCTGGAGGGCTGAGGGATACATATGAAAAACGATATACACCCTGATTATAAAACCATTATGGCTGTTTGTGCATGTGGTAACGAAGTGGAAATCGGCAGTGTTCTGCCGGAACTTAAAGTTGAAATCTGTTCAGCCTGTCACCCATTTTTCACCGGTAAACAGAAACTGGTCGATACTGCCGGACGAATTGAGAAGTTCCGTAAGCGTTATGCAAAACACTATGATAAAAAGGAAGACGCTTAATCAGAGTCAGGTTCGGGACCACTAATCCTTTCTCTTTGAAATTGAGTCCGCAGTAATGATTACATTACTGTGGACTTTTTTTATGTATTATTTTCGGCAGTGGGGTGCTCATGTTAGAAAAATTCCATGATCTTGATAACAGGCTTTCAGATCTTGAAGGTCGTTTATCAGATCCGTCACTCATCAACAACCAGCCGGAATATCAAAAAGTTGTTCGCGAACATTCCCATTTGAGTCGTCTCTCTGAATTAAGTAATCTCCATCGTAAAATTTCCCAGGAGATTGCTGAAAACAAATCCATCCTTCAGGATGATAGAGAAGATGAAGAACTGCGTGAGCTTGCCAGAGACGAGATAGAAGATTTATCAACCAAACTGGAAAATCTGGAGAACGAAATCCGGCTCTTCCTGTTGCCCAAAGATCCAAATGATGACAAAAACACATTTTTAGAAATTCGTGCCGGGACGGGTGGTGATGAGGCGGCATTATTTGTCGGAGACCTTTTCAGAATGTATTCACGATTTGCTGAAACCCTTAAGTGGAACGTAGAGATCATGGACTCCAGCCCACTCGGCATCGGAGGGTTTAAGGAAATTATTGCATTGATCAGTGGAGACCAGGTCTACTCTAAGCTTAAATACGAAAGTGGCGTGCATCGTGTTCAGCGTGTTCCTGAGACAGAAGCGCAGGGGCGAATTCATACGTCAGCGGTTACCGTTGCAATACTGCCTGAGGCAGATGAGGTCGATGTCGATATTGATATGAATGAACTTAAATTTGATGTGTATCGCTCTTCCGGTCCCGGGGGGCAGAGCGTCAATACAACTGATTCTGCTGTACGGATTACCCATCTGCCGACAGGCCTGGTTGTTATCTGTCAGGATGAAAAATCACAACATAAGAACAAAGCCAAAGCATTGACGGTTCTTCGTGCGCGGTTGCTCGACCAGGTTGAGCAGGAACAGCATGACAAAATCTCAGAAGACAGAAGAAGCCAGGTTGGCAGCGGTGATCGAAGCGAACGTATCCGCACCTACAATTTTCCCCAGGGTCGACTGACCGATCATCGTATAAATCTTACACTGTATAAGCTCGATGCCGTCATGAATGGAAAACTCGATGATGTAATTTTTCCACTCATTGAGCAGGATCAGGCTGAGAAAATGAAGGCGCTGGAGTAGTCCATCAAACTGAGGCTGCAGCATGATTATGGTGCAAGACACATCGAAAGTCGGGGTTTTATTGCAGCATGGTATTTCAGAGCTTCAACAGGTTGGTATTGAAGAAGCACAGACTGATGCGACTCAGCTGCTGTGCTCCTGCCTGTCGCTCACCCGAACAGCACTATACCTTGCAGGCAACGATGATATCTCCCCTGATTGCACCCATCGCTTTTTAACATTGTTGGAAAGACGCAAGAACCGGGAACCGCTTGCTTATATTCTTGGTGAGCGGGAATTTTGGTCAATGCACTTCAAGGTGACGCCCGCTGTTTTAATTCCCAGGCCTGAGACCGAATTCTTGTTGGACAGGGTGTTGGTCAAGAGGAATCAGTATTGTTCAGATTTTAAAATTCTTGATATGTGTTGCGGAAGCGGGGTGATTGGTGTGGTACTCGCTGTTGAGCTGAAACAGCAGGTTACCGCCGCTGACATTTCATTTGAGGCGCTTACCGTTGCCCGGGAAAACAGCCGATACCATAACGTTGACGACCGGATTTCCTTTGTTCAGGCAGATCTTTTTAATACTTTCAAGGATGATAGGCCATTTTCTCTGATCGTATCAAATCCTCCATATGTAAGATACTCAGATATTATTTCAACCATTGAACCTGAAGTATCTCGTTACGAACCACTGATTGCACTCAATGGTGGGGTAACAGGCCTCCAGCTGATTGAAAGAATGACTGAGCATCTGGCTGATGTCTTGGACTATGGAGGTGACTTTTTTATGGAAATTGGTGAAGGGCAGGGACAAAAGATACAATCAATGTTTATAGATCGAGATGGTGATGAGGTATATGAATATGTAGAGCTCTATACTGATTATTCCGGCCGAGATCGTGTCATCCATATACGCAGAAAGGAACAATAGGATAAGCTGATGGAGAAGTTAATAATTGAAGGTGGAAAACCGCTGTATGGTGAAATTTCGATAAGTGGAGCAAAAAATGCAGCGCTTCCGCTTATTGCTGCAACCCTTCTCGCCCCGGGAAATCATGTCCTGAGAAATGTTCCTGATCTCAGAGATACCAGAACGATTTTATCATTGCTTGTAGAGCTGGGCGCAAACTGGAAACGTGATGGTGCTACGCTTCATATCGATACCACAGACATTGTTTACTGTGAGGTATCCTACGATCTTGTGAAAACCATGCGGGCTTCAGTTCTTGTTCTTGGACCACTCCTGGCGCGCTTTGGGAAGGCCAAGGTTTCATTGCCGGGAGGCTGTGCGATTGGAGAACGACCGATAAATTTTCACATTTCCGGATTCGAGAGATTTGGTGTCGAATGTGTATTGGAACAGGGGTATGTAGCAGCCCATATAGATGGTCGACTTCAGGGAGGCAGCATATATTTTGATATTCCTTCAGTAACGGGAACTGAAAATATATTGATGGCAGCCTCACTTGCTGAAGGGACCACCACAATAAAAAATGCGGCTCGAGAGCCTGAAATTGGCAACCTGATAGACATGCTGACAAACATGGGTGCTGATATTGAGGGACGTGGCAGTGATCATATTATTGTTCATGGTGTCGAAAAATTAACAGCTGCAGAGACAGAAATTATACCTGATCGTATTGAGACGGGTACCTATTGTATCGCTGTGGGGGCAGCAGGGGGAGAGGTTGTTCTTAACAACTGCAACCCTGCCCATCTGCCTGCGTTACTGGAGAAACTGAGTGCTGCAGGAATTGAAGTCGTAGCAGCTGAAAATTCGCTGCTTGTTAAAGCGAGACCGGAGAATAAGCGCTGGTTGAAAAGTGTAGATATTAAAACCATGCCTTATCCTGGTTATCCGACAGATCTCCAGGCACAGTTCATGGCTCTTATGGCAATCAGTAACTCGATATGTGTTGTCAATGAGACCATATTTGAGAATCGATTTATGCATGTCGCTGAATTGAGGCGCATGGGGGCAGACATTAAAACTGATGGAAACAGTGCTGTTGTCACCGGCAAGGGCACAGGTATAAGCGGTGCACGAGTCATGGCCACAGATTTACGGGCAAGTTCCTCGCTGGTAATTGCCGGCCTGGCTGCCTCTGGAAGAACCGAAATCTCCAGAATCTACCACCTGGAAAGAGGATATGAAAATCTTGTGAGTAAATTAAGTGGTGTCGGTGCCAGAGTCTGGAAAGAAAACGAATAGATGGTTGTTAATTATTGCTTAATGTTCTGGAGGTAACGGCAGGTAAACAGAAAAAATCGCTCCTCCGGGTTCAGTGTTTTTGGCGAATATGTAACCACTATGTCCGTCAATAGTCTGCTTGACGATTGCCAGTCCAAGACCGGTACCGTCAGTTCGTGAAGTGAAAAACGGCTCAAATATCTGATTTATATGACTCGGATCAATGCCGGGCCCATTGTCTCTGACAGCAATGTGACTCATCTCATAGTTGCCCGGGCCGATCTTGTTTTCTGCCGTTATTTCAATCTGTTCATCGCCCGGTTTGCAGAATGCCAGGCCGTTTTGGATGAGGTGGTTAATTACCGTGAACAGCTGTTGCTCATCGGCCCAGATACTGAATCGTGAATCCATTTTAAAGATTACCCTACAAGACGCTGGCCAGCTTGGATCAGCCCTGCATACTTCCAGAATTTCCTGAATACAGGGACGCAGCTGGAACCACTCTCTGTCAATAGTATCAGGGCGGGCAAACTTCAGAAAATCAGCGATTGTATTAATCAGGCGATCAGACTCCCTGAGAATAATTTTTGTCAGTTGGTAGTTCTGTAGTTGAGAGGAATCACCAGAAGAGTACTCCTGAGCGAGTATTTGCGCAGATCCGGAAATTGCCGTAAGCGGATTCCTGAAATCATGGGCAATGCCAGCACTCATCATTCCGATGGCAGCAAGCTTTTCTGCCTGACGCATCTGTGCTTCCAGCCGTTCGATCTCACTGATATCCTTAAGAGTAATAATAGTTGTAACTCCATCGTCCGGACTACCAGATTCATTGCTCTGTAGCGGGTGCTCAAGGGCTGCGTGAGCATAACCGAGACGAATTTTCTGTTTATCACTGCGTTCAAAATCACAGGCGTTTCGAGGTGAGGGATTGGTAAGGTCAATTAAGGGAAAAAGGTGGAAAAACTGTCTGCCGATCATCTCCTGCATTTGCAGACCTGTGATTGCAACAGTTGCATTATTTGCGGAGGTTATCGTGCCGTTAATATCCACCGTAATAATGCCGGTGGTGATATTGTCAAAAATCTGTTTGTAGAGCTGTGATAGTCTGTCAAAGTCAAGTTTTGTGCTGGTCAGCGCCTCTGCGGTGGTTTTCAGCCGAGCTCCAATCAAAGCGCTGAATACCGCAGCCAGGAAAAATGTAAGCCCCCTTATTGCAAACTGGTTGATGCTTGCCTGAATGCTCTGTGAACCAACTGAATTTAAAAACAAGAGATATTCAGGCATATAATGACCGTGCTCGAGACCAAGGATCGTTCCAAAGAGCAATGTTGAAGCTGCTGCTGCTATCAGTCCACCTTTAATCGGAATGAGCAGTCCGCCTGAAATAATTGGAAAAAAATAAATAGAGATAAACGCAGACTGCGAACCACCGGACAGGTAGATCATTACAGTACAAAAAACAGTATCCAGCAGAGATTGAATGAAGCCGAATATTCGAAAATTTCTTTTTGATCGGATCAGATAGAATGCAGAGCCGATGGTACTGATATAAACAATGAGAACAAACAGGATCAGCAGGTTCGGAGGAAGTGTTATTACCTCGAATTTATCATCCTGCAGCAGGAAACTGACGCCAAGAAGCAACGTATATAAAATGACACGAAGCAGCAGCATCCACATAAGCTGCTGTTTGAATGATGAATCTGATGAGCCAAGGCGATAGTTGATGTCCAAAGTATGTTTTAATCTCATAATCTGGATATCTTAAATCTCGTATTTTTTTACTTTATAACGCAGAGATCTGAAACTCACCTTGAGTAGATCGGCAGCCTTTGTTTTGGAATTGTTTGTTTTTTTAAGTGTCTGTATGATCAGTCTTTTTTCCAGATCCATGATCACATCGTCCAAACCACGATCAAACAGTTCTTCTTCGTTGGCCACCGCCTGAAACTCTGCTTGAACTTGAGACTCTCCCGTGCCCTTTTTGCGGATGGCGTTGGTAAGAGAGAGGCTTTCCGGCAGAATGATATTTGATGTCTCCAGCGCCACGCCTCGTTCAATTATGTTCTCAAGCTCTCTGACATTACCGGGAAAGTCGTAATCCATCAGTACCTGAAGCCCATAAGTCGATATTTCCCTGATATCTTTACCGAGAAGCTTTGAATATTTTTTTAGAAAGTGATCCACCAGCAGGGGGATGTCACTCTTGCGCTCTCGAAGCGAAGGAACCCTGAGCGGTACAACAGCCAGCCGGTAAAAAAGATCTTCCCGAAATCGTTTTGCAAGGATTTCCTCTTCAAGGATTCTGTTGGTTGCAGCTATGATGCGGACATTTATCTGCTGAGTTTTTATCCCCCCAACCGGTTTGATCTCTCTTTCCTGTAACACCCTGAGTAGTTTGGTCTGGATAATAGGGGTTAACTCGCCAATCTCATCGAGAAATGCGGTACCGTTATCGGCTTGCTGGAAAAGACCCGGTTTATCAGCAATGGCGCCGGTGAACGCCCCTTTCATATGACCAAACAGTTCACTCTCCATTAATTCTTCCGGGATAGCACTGCAGGTTATCGGTACGAAAGGCTCGGCGCTGACCTTGCTTTTTAAGTGTATGGCCTGGGCGACAAGCTCTTTTCCAGTGCCCGATTCTCCATAGATGAGAACATTGGCAGGTGTCGGAGCAATTCTCTCTATCATGTCGAATATTTTAATCAGCTCCCTGCTCTGTCCGACAATGTTAGGGAATAGTGACTGGGCGTTATTTTTATTAACTGGTGAGCTTTCTCTGTTGGTGGCTGAATGAATGACTGATTTAATTTCATCGACATTAAATGGCTTGCTTATATAATCATAGGCGCCATTTTTCATGGCCTGTACCGCGTCATCCGGTGAAGCAAAAGCGGTTATCATGATAACCGGAAGATCACCGTGATGCTCTCTGATTGATTCCAGTAATTGGAGTCCATTCATACCAGGCATACGAATATCGCTGATAACCAGATCACAGGATTGTTTGCCAAGAACAGAAAGTGCCTGATCACCGTTTTTTGCGGTAACCACATGGTGACCGTCTTTGACAAGAAGAATCTTAAGGAAATCCCTCATGCTTTGTTCGTCATCCACTACCAGTATCTTTATCATGGTCATGCTCGTTAGATTTTTTTATCAGGGAAGTAGAATATTGTAAAAGTTACTGTATAAAAGTTATGGTATTGTATCGTAATCAAATACAAAATGCCAACCATCCATTGCTATCTTTCGTTAATGAATACCAAGGGGGTGAAACTGTGATGGCAGTAAACTGGAAAATCTATTTCCCTTACTGCTGTCAAGTATCGGGCTAAGTCGTTGCAAAAAGATCGATCAAATGGTATTGATCTCATTGCAATTCCCACTATGACAAAAAGCAATAGTGTATCAAGAGATTATGAGTAAAACGGCTGAAAAATTCGATGACCAGACCCTGACAGAACATCTTCGAGAACTTCGAAGTTGTCTGATCTATTCTTTTGGGGCAATATTTATTGGCTTTTGCCTTTCCTACCTGGTCATCAGGCCGATCGGAACCTGGTTTTTCAAACCTCTAACAGAGGTATTGCCTGAAGGGACAAGTCTGATTTTCACCTCTTATCAGGAAGGGTTTTTTTTTATCTAAAGCTCGCACTCGTCTGCGGTATTCTGCTGGGCTGCCCCGTTATTTTTTTTCAGATATGGCGTTTCGTTGCTCCCGGCCTTTATAAGCATGAAAAGCGTTTAGTTCTGCCGTTTTCATTTATATCTTCGATTTGTTTTATCTCCGGAGCAGCATTTGGCTATTTCGTTGTTTTCCCGCCCGCTTTCAGATTTCTTGTCGGTTACAATAATGAGTTCTTAACGTCACTACCGGCTGTGAGCGAATATTTTTCTCTGGCAACTCGTCTCCTTCTTGCCTTTGGGGTCATTTTCGAAATGCCGGTAATGATGGTTTTTCTGTCAAAAGCTGGTCTTGTATCAGTAGCGCTTCTTAACAAATACCGTAAATATGCAATTCTGGTTAATTTTATTATCGCCGCAATTCTCACTCCCACACCTGATGTGGTAAACCAGATGATGATGGGTATTCCATTGTTGATTCTTTATGAAGTGAGTGTCATTTCAGTATGGTTTTTCGGTAGAAAAAAATTCAGTGGCTTTGACGACAAAAAGCAATAATATTTTGAACTGTTTACTGGATTTCTCCTGAGGTCTGCATTATTACATAATGACAGTGAATGTCTCGTTCGCACCCTGTTATGCATGCTTTTTTGAGGGAACGACTCTCAACAAGTCTGCGCTCTACAATCAAAAATATATAAAATCAGAATAGAAAATCATTTAATTCTGGAGGTAACTATGTCACTTGATACACTTTTTGACCGGGCACTCCATGTTGGGCGACCCCCCAACATAAAAAAATTATTTCCAAACTCCAGGGCGTTACTGGTGAGTGGTAAGGTTATTGACCGGGCACTGAGAAAAAAGGGCAAGGCCATGACAATGGCTGCCAATGGTCGAAACTCATTTATCATTAGAGGGGCATTGAAAGCTGCCCAGCGCGCAAATGCTGCATTGATCATCGAAATTGCCAAATCAGAGTCAAACTATTGTCCGGTCAATTTCTGGAACATTGCACGACAAGTTGATGCAGCCTGTAATGAGCTTGGAATCACTATTCCAGTTGCAATTCATGCCGATCATTATGGTTTGAAGTCAGACGATGACGTAGAGGCCGCCAGAATAGAAATACCCACAATATTTGAGGCAGGCATTACTTCAATTGCCATCGATGCATCCCATATGGCTGATGATAAGAATCTGCTTGCTAACCTAGCCTTAAAACAATTTGTTCCTGAATGGGCAGGGCTTGAAACCGAGGTCGGTGAGATAAAGGGTAATCAGGGACTTTCTACGGTCGAGGATGCTGCATTTTTAATAAAAGGGCTCAATGCACATGGTGTCTTTCCCAACTGGATTGCACTCAATAATGGCTCAGCTCATGGTATTGAAGCCAGCGGTGATGGTATTCAGGTGGAGCTGACTGCAAGAATCCATAAACATCTCGAACCGTATAATGTTTCGGGTGCTCAGCATGGAACTTCCGGCAATAACTCCGATCGACTCAGAGAAATCACCAAACTGACAAACACAACCAAGGCTAATGTTGCGACTGCACTCCAGATGGTATCCTGGGGCGTTGAGGTCAATGATTTCGGTAATGCCCTGATGCATGAAGATGGCAGATTCAGAAAGGTAACCGGCGAGGGCGTCACCGAGCAGGTCTGGGAGAAAATGACCACTTTGGCCGCTGAAAAAGGATGGTCCGGCGGTAATTACAAAAACCTCAATCTTGCTGTGGAAAACTGGCTTCTGGCACAACCGTCTGAGGTTCGGGAACGGATGATCAGCCGGGTGGAATCTTTTGTCCACACTATGCTGGTATCAGTGTTTAACGCTGCCGATTCTGCTCCACTTGCACTTGAAATGCTGGTCGAAGCAGGGTCCTATGATATTGGGCCAAACTCTCATAAAGTTGAGGATCCCGAAGAGTGGACTGAGGAGAAAATTGTGCAAAGAGCAGCAACGCTGGATGTGGACAAGGGTCCGGATGGTGATTTTGACGATTAACGAATAAAAGAAAACAAACAGTAATAATCCCCTGCGCTATTTGTTCAGGGGATTTTCCATGTGAGATCAACAGAGAGCGATTGATGAAAACAATTTTGGTTACCGGCGCGGCAGGATTTATCGGAGCGCATCTTTCCCAAAAACTGATTGACAACAACATCAGGGTCATTGGCCTGGATAACATCTGCGACTATTACGATCCCCAGCTAAAACGAGATCGAATGGCTGCGCTGGCCCAGGGTGATCTGTTTGTACATGAGAATTGTGATATGGCAGATCGGCACGCTATGGAAGATTTGTTCAAAAAGTATAGCTTTGACGCTGTTGTCAATCTTGCAGCACAGGCAGGCGTTCGCTATTCACTTGAGAATCCGCACTCATATGTTGATACTAATCTTGTAGGGTTTGTTAATATCCTGGAAGGGTGCCGCCATGGTGGTGTCAAACACCTGGTATATGCTTCTTCAAGCTCCGTGTACGGTGCCAATACCAATATGCCGTTTTCAGTTCATGACAATGTAGATCATCCTGTGTCGCTCTATGCTGCATCCAAAAAAGCAAATGAATTAATGGCTCATACATATAGTCATTTGTATGATTTGCCCACGACAGGGCTGCGGTTTTTCACCGTTTATGGTCCCTGGGGAAGGCCGGATATGGCTCTGTTTCTCTTTACCCGGGCAATACTGGCCGGTGAGCCAATTAATGTTTTCAATAACGGCAATATGGAACGGGATTTCACATACATAAATGATATTGTTGAAGGAGTTTACAGGGTGATTTTCTCAATTCCTTCAGGAGATACGTCGTGGGATGGTGACAGGCCGGATCCGGCAACCTCCTACTGTCCGTATCGGGTCTATAATATCGGAAATAATAACAAACAGAAGTTAATGCATTACATAGAAGTACTTGAAGATTGTCTTGGCAGGAAAGCTGAGAAAAATTTCATGCCTCTTCAGCTTGGTGATGTTCCGGCAACATACGCAAACGTTGACGATCTTGTCCGGGACCTGAATTATAAACCAGACACTGCGCTTGAATATGGTATCGCTCAGTTTGTTGAATGGTACCAGAACTATTATAAGTAAAAATCTCCACAAGACGTCTATAAGACGTTAAATAAAGAGATCAGCTTCTATCCTTAATTTTTGAAACTCCTGGCAACAGTGTCTGGGTTGAAATGACCCCGGCCCATTGCCTGATTGTAGATGTCATAAATTGTGATAGCAGTTCGGCATCTGAGGACAGGAGATCGCGGACCAGCTTAACTCTAATGATTATATCAATGGACCCGTGAACAGAGTGTGCCTCCCGCACTTCTTCAAGAGAGTCTAGTTTATCCAGTATTTTTTCTTCATGTCTTCCTTCGACGTTCATTAGAATAAATGCAGTTATCTCACGTTTCATTTCAGGATATTCTTTCTCTTTATGGGCTCCCATTTTTTCCCTGAATTCCTCCATGTTTTTCGGTATCAGCTTGTCAACTCCGATACCATATTGTCGTGATTTACCAAATTTCCATTGGTGAAGCGATATATAGAGATAAAGGTCATCAACGGTCCTATTATTGAAAGATTTTATCAGACCGCTGTTCTCTATCAATTTTCTGAGCGGCATATAGATTGTTTGATACCAGTCTGCAGCTGCCTGAATGGGGCTGATTTGTTCAGCTGATTCCTTTGATAGAAACTGGTGATGCTCCTGGATCTGTTCATTGAGATGTTTATACTGGCCGGGCTCTGTGAGTTTAGGAACGTTGGAGAGCTTAAACCTGTCACGGAATCCGATTTTCTCAATATAGAGTTTATTTTCGAGCGTGTCTGTTGAAGGGAGAAGCTCAAGGATGCAGGCCCTGATACTATCGTGGCCAAGATTCTTTGCAGCGGTAAAGCGGTGATGTCCATCAAGAATATAGTAACTGTCTTTAATCTGGTAGAGTGAAATTGGTGGAATTTTCCGCCCCTGCCTCATTGCATTTGTCAGTGCTCGCAGCCGTTCATCACTGCGGTAACTCTTGGGGCTGAATTTGGCATCAAAATCATGATAACGACCAACACTGCCGACAATTAGTTCAAGGGGGACAAGAGACGTGCCTCTGTCGATGGAGGTAAAAGCCTTTTCTTCATTACGGACTTTTTCAAAATGGGCACTATGCGGCAGTTGTTGCTGTTTGCCAACCTTCGGCTTGCAGAAAGCTTTTTTGAGTATATTTAAAGGATTATATTTGGATGATGTGATGGCCATAGCTGTTTATTACCGCAGTTTGTCGCACCATACTGATACGGTCTGACTCTTTTTCAAATTCCCTGTGGATATGCCCATGAATAAAGAATCGGGGGGAGTGACGGTTAATGAGGGTGTGATAACAATTAAATCCCCTGTGACATCTGTCTTCTGCGTCATGAATTCGTCTTGGAGGTGAATGGGTAATAACAACATCCAGACGCTTAAGCCGCCAGAGTTGAAACCAGAGTCGCCTGATCTGTGAGCGCATTTCGTGTTCCCGATACTGATTCTGGTTACCGTTATACCACCTTGAGCCTGAAAAACCGAGGAAGCTGATGCCTTCATGATGCATTATTCGGCCGGTAATATTAATACACCCGGCTGGCGCGGTGTCGTGTCGGATGTCGTGGTTTCCTAAAACGTAGAAAAGCGGGACATCATATTTATTGCGCAACTCACAAAGATACTCAGGGGGAAGGTCACCGCATGCCACGATGAGATCAATGTTTTGCTGCAGATTCCGGCCCTGCGATTCTACAAGGTTTTCTACTATGACATCTGAAATAGACAGAACATCCATTTTTTGTAGATACCTGTTTATTCTTTTATAGACCGAATTTATCAAAAACCATGACAGCGTCTATTGATTCATCAACCGCATGGCCGCCTCTGTTATTGACACCGAATTTATTGAGTTATTGCGCCATAGGGTTTTCTGCGGGCCGTGCTCTATAAAACGATCGGGATGAGCAAGCAGGCTGGTTTTGACATGGGATAGTCCACAACGGCTGAGAAGCTCGAGTACTGCGCTGCCGAACCCTCCCTGTCGAACGTTGTCCTCAATGGTTACAACTCGACCGGTCTGTGCCGCCAGATCGCATATCAACTCCTTGTCGAGCGGTTTGATGAAACGAGGGTTAATAACGGCAGCGTTGATCCCTACTTTTTCAAGTCCTTTTGCCGCCCGTAAAGCTGGATGAACACGATTGCCCACAGGCAGCAGGAGAATATCATTACCGTTTTTCAGTAATTCCCCTTTGCCGATTGGAAGTTCCTGGAATTGCTTACTAAGCGCTATATTTTCCCCATTGCCACGTGGATATCTGAGTGCTGAAGGACCATTGTGACAGATGGCGGTATAGAGGAGGTGCTGCAACTCGTTTTCGTCTTTGGGTGCCATCAAGACCATATTTGGGATGATTCGCAGGAAAGAAAGATCAAAAACGCCATGATGGGTGGGGCCATCCGCCCCGACAACGCCGGCCCGATCAATTGCCAGGGTGACCGGCAGGTTTGGAATACAGACATCATGAATAATTTGGTCGTAGGAGCGTTGAAAAAAGGTTGAATAAATGGCGACCACAGGATGCATCCCTTCTTTTGCCATGCCGGCAGCGCAGGTGACACCATGCTGTTCTGCAATACCAACATCGAAGAATCGATCTGGAAAGGTTTCTGAAAACTCCTTTAAACCTGTACCTTCAACCATAGCAGCGGATATTGCCACAATCTTGCTGTTGTCCCTGGCCATTCTGGTAATGGAATTGCCGAAGACTTCAGTGTAGGTCTTAGACGTGGGGGCAGCGGCTGCTTTCTTTTTCTTCCCGGAGTTCACGTCAAACGGCCCTATGCCGTGAAATGAGCGGGGGTCACTCTCTGCAGGCTGATAGCCTTTACCTTTGGTGGTTAAGACATGAATGAGAGCTGGTCCCTGTATGGTATCTCTGACTGTTTCAAAGGTGTCGAGCAGGTCTTCAAGATTATGTCCGGGTATGGGGCCGATGTAGTCAAACTTCAGGGCCTCAAAAAGCATGCCCGGAGTAAAAAAGCTTTTAAAACTCTCTTCACTTTTTTTCAGGACCGTGAGGATATTTTCCCCAACATTTGAGAGCTGACCGAGTCTGTCAACCAGATGATCTTTTAGGCGCCGCATGGTACGTCCCGTCAGTTTCCTGCTGAGAAAACTGCTGAGGGCACCAACGTTTGGTGAAATTGACATCTCGTTGTCGTTAAGGACAACAATCAGTTTTTCGTCCAGATGACCGGCCTGGTTCAACGCTTCAAAGGCCATACCAGCAGTCATTGAACCATCGCCGATAACGGCAATGGCTTTACCTGGGTCATTGGTCAGTGCTTTTGCTATACTCATTCCAAGAGCGGCTGAAATAGAGGTGGATGAGTGACCGGTTTCAAAGGCATCGTATTCACTCTCACTTATCTTGGGAAAACCGCTCATTCCCTGATATTGACGGAGGGTGTGGAAGATGTCGCGTCTTCCGGTAATGATTTTATGAGCATATGCCTGATGTCCCACGTCCCATATCAACCGATCATCTGGTGTATTGAAGACATAGTGCAGAGCTAAGGTCAGTTCGATGACCCCAAGGCTTGGTCCCAGGTGTCCACCGGTTTCGGATACTGAATTGATAATAAAAGTACGAAGTTCTGCAGCCAGCTGCTCCAGTTCCGAGAGGTTAAATGACCTGATATCTTTGGGGGAATTTATGTGGTTCAGAAGAGAGGTTCTTGCTCCTGAATGTGTCGTCTGTAGTAACATATATAAATAGGTGGTGCTGATAAGTTGTGGTTAAATGTTTTTAGTACTGGTTACAATAATCAATAATTGGCAAGTGTAAAAGGTAATGAGAGAAAAAAGCACAACTAATGAAGATATTCCACAGGCTGCTGATAACTAATATGTTCTGGAGGCTATATAGTCAGCGAGTTCACGGAGGGGATCAGCTTTCCCATCGAAAGATGATAATGATGATTTTGCGGCCTCTACCGTTTCCTGGGCAATCTGTCTTGTTTTATCTACGCCAAAGTAGGATGGGTATGTTGCCTTGCCATTTTTCTGATCACTGCCTGCTGTTTTGCCAAGGATTTCCGTTGTTGAAGTTGCGTCTAACAAATCATCGATAATCTGGAAGGCCAGCCCTATATGAATACCGTATTCTTTAAGACTGCGAACCTGTTCCCGGGTGGCATCAGCGCCAATTGCCCCAACCTCGACGGAGCACTTGATCAACGCCCCCGTCTTGCTGCGGTGAATGGTTTTTAACAGATCAAATGGGTACTCCTGGTTTTCGTTTGCGATATCAAGCGATTGGCCACCGGCCATACCTTCAGGTCCTGACGCACGAGCAATAAGGTTGGCAATTTGCAATTTCTTGTCTGCAGAAAGTCTGTTGGTGTGACTGGTAAGAAGTTCAAAGGCATAGGTTAACAGGCTGTCTCCGGCCAGAATAGCAGCAGCTTCACCGT
>CAZOWJ010000059.1:0-23143 GCA_964583415.1 uncultured Desulfocapsaceae bacterium | reverse complement strand
CAGCAGTCTTGCTGTACGCAAATCGGGTGCCAGGCATCTATGATGTGACAGGAAAACCCGGCTATTCTGAGGGTCCATTCTTTCGGTCAATGACTTTAAAAAGAGCCGCATGATCCAGGTTCGCCCCGCCGGAGGCTATCAGCTGGTCGTAAAGTTCTCTGCTCAGAGTTGTGGCAGGCATGTCAAGATCAAGCTCAGCCGCCAGCTCAATTGCCTGATGCATATCCTTGCGCTGAATGGTACTTTTTGCACCCGGTTCATATGAGCCGCTGACCATCCGCTGACCATGCACTTCAAGAATGCGTGAATCGGCAAAACCGCCCTTTAGAGCCTCGCAAACCTTGCCGGGATCTACGCCGGTCGCTTTCGCCAACGCCAGTGCTTCAGCAACTGCGCCAATAGTAAGACCAACAATCACCTGATTTGCTGCCTTGGCCACCTGTCCGGCACCGACAGCACCGACATGAGTAATACGTTCGCCCAATACCTCTAGAACCGGCAGTGCCATATTGAAGGCCTGCTGGGATCCTCCGGCCATGATGGTGAGATTTCCAGCTTCTGCCCCAATAGTTCCTCCGGAAACGGGGGCGTCAACATAGAAACAGCCTTTTTTATCGGCTTTTTCAGCAAATGATCTGGTTGCCGGTAACAGGGTCGTGCCCATGTCAATGATGAGCGATCCTGGTTGTATTGTTGCATACACACCTTCCGGACCTGAAAGAACCGATTCAACCGCCCCGGTGTCAGCAACGATTATGATGATGATGTCTGACTGGCGGGCGACTTCGGCAGGAGATCCGACACTGGAAGCCCCTTTCTGCTGCATTTCAAGTCGGGGTGGTTCGGAACGGTTGGTTACGATCAGTTGGGCTCCGGCTTGCATCAGGTTGCAGCACATGGGTTTACCCATGAATCCGAGACCGATGAAACCAATTGTACTTGCAGAAAGATCACTCATGCGGATCTCCTTATTGATCATCTGTTAGGATCAGTTGAAACTCAATCCAGCCTCCGGATTGAAGCTGTTCAAATTCCACTGTATGAACGAGCATATCCGGGCGGGATCAGCAATTGATTTTGCCCAAGCAGCAGCGGTGGACGCAGGTCATCTGGGGAATCCCTGGAGGAAATGGAAGGTATATTTTTTTACTCCACACCGGAGTCTTTGGTTTAAGCAACGAGTACTCCTAGGAGTTCAAAGGTTTTTCTGGCATTTTCTTTTCCCGATGATGTCAGGTATTTGGTTTCCAGATGGTCTTCAATAGTGTCAGGGTCGAGCGGGGAATTTTTATGTTCCTCCTCAAGTAATGCAGTCCGCTTAGCGTCTCTGAGGATCATGCTCTCATGAACATTTTGCCCATCATCTGTGTTATGAATCTGAATCAACCGGCATACTTCCTCAAGAACCTGGGTTTTCGCCCCAAGTCTGGTGAGAATGTCTGTGGCGATCTTAAGGCTTTCCCGCTTGATTATACCAGGCTCCTGACTGTTATACTTCTGCTTAGCCTGGCTTGCACCAATATCATTGAGATAGGCAGCACAGAGAATAATTCCCATGTTTCCACCTTCTTTTTTCCCAATTCTTTCTGCATGATGAGCGATACGCGAAACTCGGCTGATCTGTTTGAAATCAGTTTTATAAAAACGTTTGATTTCAACGGCGACCTTGTCCTTGAGCAGATTATCCTGGGATCCAATAAACTCTTCCGGAAGTGTTCCAAGACACTGCTCGGCATATTTACAATAGGCAGCACAGCCAAAATCCATTTGAGGGTTAACAAAGCGATGACCGCAGTGACCACATTTGCGGGTGGTGTCGTCTTTATAAAATTCAACCTGTTGAGCACATTCAGGGCAACTGACCTCAAAAATCGCCTCACTGTCCCAATACTGCATATCCTGGCCGGGGCACTTCATATTTTTTCTCCTGTGGATATTCCCTGGTAATTACTCGTAAGGTGAAAATTACCATCGATTCAAGCGCTGTTCACTCAAACTATAAATCAGTACACCGTGATTTGCTTTGACCTATGTCAAAAAGAATGAAAAAACGAACCATGAACGTCAGATGATGAATCCATGATACCGCAACAATTAGTTATGAATCTGCCTTTCAGGGTGTAAACGCAATCCTCTAGCCCGCTAAATTAAAGAGATTCCACATTGAATCATGTTTTTGATATTTAGACGATTGACAAGAGGCACATTGTGACAGTAATATAAGAATAATTTAAGGGTGGGTTCAGATTATTTGAATTATGCAAGGATATCGATAGCTTCTGAAACCTTCTCTGAATGGTCATTTCGTTCGCCAGTCCAGGCTGGTTAATGAGGTCCTATCTCGCTTTGTTAGTTGATATCAGCTGCCAGATCCACATTCTGCAGCTTGAAATATTGCACGATCAGTACTGGGCTTATCCGTTTGAGAAAAAGTCTGATTTTGACGTTTCGGTGACACTGCGCAGTCTTTATTGTCTTGTTTCGATCGTCTGGGAGTGGCTACACTCCAGGCGAAGAACAGCAGATACGTTGTACTCATTGTTTGGAAGATATGACGGCACGCTGCCGGTAACCGCCTGGTATCGTTTTTTACAATTACCAGTCTGGGGAGCCAAAAAGAGTATTATCTGCATTACCTCTGCATTTTGATATCACGCTCTTGTAAATTCAACGATAGGAGGTTCAATGGAAGCAACCAAGAACAGTAACCCTTCCCGCCAAACCACCCTGATTGCCGAGATCGATCCCCCCAAAGGCACAAATCTTGATCCTTTCCTGGCCTCAGCTTTGAATTTGAGAGGCAGAGTTGATGCGGTTCGAGTCACGGACGGCGAGCATGCCATCATGCGGATGTCGCCCCTGGCACCCTGCCTGGCGTTGAAGGAAAAAGGAATTGAGCCGAGCATGATCATTAATGGTCGCGATCGTAACCGCATCTCGTTTCAGGCCGATCTTCTCTGTGCGGCAGCCCTGGGGGTCAAGCAGATCGTTATCAAGGAAGGACATGACCCGAGAGAAGGCGATCAGCCCGTAGCACGATCAAGCGGAGACCTGAATCTGGAAACAATGCTCAAGTGTGCCGCAGCGCTCAATGATGGAAAGGATCTTGCCGGAGAATCACTTGACGGTGCCACAGATTTTGATATCGGTGTTTATATCGAAGTCTCAGATGATGTCAATCTCAACAGGGAGCGGGCGGAATATTTCAAGCAGCTTGAGGGCTTCGGTGTCAGTTCGGTAACACTGGGGCCAACCTACGATTTGAATATCATAGAACAGTTTCTTCCTTTTGCAGAACAGACCGGCATTAAGCTCTTTTCGTCGCTGATGTTCCTGAAATCCATCACCATGGTCCGCTATCTGAATAATCTCACCGGTGTGCCGTCTATCCCTCAGGAGTTTCTGAAAAAAATGATGCAGGCCCCAGATAAAAAGAATGCAGGCATCCAGGTAGCTGCAGATTTTCTTCAGGAACTCATTCAGCTCGGCGATGGAGTTGTCCTGCTGGCTCTTGGTTGGAGCGAAAAGTTGCCGGAAATTTTAGATCTTATAGAGCGGTAGGTGATCGTGCAGAAAAGCGATGACGAAAAGTCTCCTCTAAGAAAGAGTCTTCCGGAGGTAACAAGAGAACTTGGTTCGCATCTTTACCTCTATCAGATTCTCGATGAAACGCCAAACGGGGTAATGGTTGTCAGCCTGAAACACCAGGTCCTTTATGCCAATCCTGCGGCAAACGGTCTGCTGGGAGTCGTCTATCGGAACCTGATCGATACTGACCTTGAAGTTCTTTTAGGACCCGAGAATCAATGGTTTTTTTATCTTATCGGCCAATTCTTCGACAACCTGGCTGAGATTCAGAAATCGAGGATCAGACAGATAATTCAGATGAAGACGGCTGAAAACGAGACCAAGATTATTGACGCGGTACTCACCTATCCGCCATCACATCCCGACTATTATCTTCTTTATCTCATCGATATTACAGATAGAAAAAGACTCGAAACCCAGTTGAGAAGGCGAAATGCGTTTTTTAACGATCTTATTAACTCGTCGGTTGATGGCATTATCGCGGCTGATATGACCGGCAAGGTAATACTTTTCAATAACGCCGCCCATAACCTGCTTGGATATGCGGAGCAGCAAGACCTGCGAAATTTCCATGTTACCGGTCTCTATAAGGATGACCTTGCCTATGAGATTATCAGCAGGATGCGTAGTGATGATTTTGGTGGAAAAGGCAAGTTACTGCACCATGAAATAAAGGTTCGGCACAAGGATGGTCATGATATTCCGGTACAGTTCTCTGGCGGTATTATTTATGACAAGGATAAGGAGATTGCCACCTTTGGTATATTCACCGATCTCAGGGCGATGCTGAAAATCGAAGAAGATCTCGAACAGACCCACAACATGCTGATGCAATCCGAGAAGATGGCTGGTCTTGGCAGGCTTGCAGCGGGTGTTGCCCATGAAATTAATAATCCAATGTCCGGAATAATGCTGTATGCAAATCTGGTCATGGAAGAAATCGGAGATAACCATCAGATCGGCGAGGATTTACAGACGATTATTCACGAAGCTGAACGTTGTAAAGTAATTGTCGCTGATCTGCTCGAGTTCTCACACCAGACCAGCTACGAGATGGAACCGATCGATATTAATGAGGTTCTCCAGAAAACACTGGGCATCCTGAAAAATCAGCCGCTCTATCATAATATTTCGGTACAGCTTAACCTGGCCGACTCCCTTTCTCCCATTCTTGGAAATACAATCAGGCTGAACCAGGTTGTAATGAATCTTCTGGTCAATGCGGCCCAGGCGATGGAGGGCAACGGGACAATACAGATTACAAGCAGATCCAGAGCCAACAAGGGAGTGAATGAAATTTTAATAAAAGATTCTGGTCCCGGTATTGCTGCTGATTTGCTGGAAAAGATATTTGAACCTTTTTTTACAACGAAGACAACAGGAGAAGGTACGGGATTAGGACTGTCTGTATCATATGCGATAGTCAAGGAACATAAAGGCACCATCAGGGCCATTTCTTCAGCGGATGAGGGAACTACCTTTACGCTGAGATTCCCGGCTGTTGTGGACACTTTAATGGGAGAAAGTTATGACTGATAACACTATCTCGCCGGGGCAGGGAAACAAGAAGCTTCTTGCCAAACTGGAGAATATGAATGTCGATGTCCAGGCCTGTTTTCAATGCGGGCGCTGCTCTTCAGGGTGTCCGATCACCGAATTCTTTGACCTGACCACCATGGAGGTGGTCAGGCTCGCAGCATATGGCATGGAAGATCAGCTGCTTACCAGTAAGGCTATCTGGCTGTGTGCTGCCTGTGAGACCTGTGCTACCCGCTGTCCCAATGATATCGATATTGCAGTGCTCATGGATGTACTGCGCGAGGTGGCACTCAGAAAAGGAATTAAACCCGCCGAACCTCGAGTGCCGGTATTTCACCAGTCGTTTCTTGACTCAATTCATCACTGGGGTCGTGCTTACGAGGTGGGGTTGATTGTCGGTTATAAAATCCGTTCGGGTGATTTAATCGGTGACATGAAACTGGGTGTAAAGATGTTTACCAAGGGTAAGCTGGGTCTTTTACCACATCCTATCAAAGGCAAAGCCGAGATTAAAAAGATTTTCTCGGGCAAGGGAAAGGAGTATGAACGATGAGATTATCCTACTACCCAGGCTGCTCATTACACGGTACGGCCCTTGATTATGACCTTTCAGTGAAAGATGTCTGCAGCAGGCTCGGTATTGAGCTCGTTGAAATACCAGACTGGAACTGCTGCGGAGCATCATCGGCTCATATGACCAATCATGAGGTCGGTGTTCGGCTGCCCATGAGAAATCTGCTGCTCGCTGCGGAACTCGGAAACGACATTCTAGTTCCCTGCGCAGCCTGTTTTCAAAGACTTAAGGCCGCAGACAAAATTATACGGGAAGACCCTCAACACTGGGATGTCCCCAATTATGATCCAGATTTTAAAATTATACATATAAGCTCCTTGATGGCACGAGCATCAATTGCTGAAAAAATAACTGAAACAACCCAACTGAGCTTAAAGGGGATGAATATTGCCTGCTACTACGGGTGCCTTTCATTAAGAAATCCTAAAATTACCGATGTGACAGACTATGAGCAGCCGCAGTCACTTGAAAAAATTGTCAGTGCTGTTGGCGCTTCAGCTGTTTCCTGGTCGCATCGAACTGAATGTTGTTCGGGGAGTTTGACCATGGCGCGTCCTGATATTGCCCAGAAGCTTGTCGGTGATATTGTTGCTGCAGCGAGACGGGCGGGTGCCGAGGCGCTCGTCACCGATTGCCCGATGTGCCAGGCAAATGTCGAAAGCCGGCAGCTTGATCTTGGTGATGATGGTCATCTTCCGGTATTTTTTGCAACAGAGTTGGTACTTGCTGCGATGAGCGGTGAATACCCTGCAAAACAGCAGAGACTGCACCTTGTTTCTGCTGATGTGCTGACCCGTGTGATGACTTCATCTCCTGAGCAAAGGGAGGAAACGGTATGACAGAGAATCCTCAGACTGGAATATTAAAAAAACCAACCGGCGCCATCATGATTGTCGGTGGCGGTATCAGTGGTATGCAGTCGGCTCTTGATCTTGCTAATTCAGGTTTCAAGGTATACCTGGTGGAGAGCTCGCCGGCAATTGGCGGAAAAATGGCACAGCTGGATAAGACCTTTCCCACCAACGATTGCTCCATGTGTATTGTTTCTCCAAAACTGGTTGAAGTTGGCAGGCACAGAAATATTGAACTGCTCACCCATAGTGAATTAACCGGAGTAGAGGGTGAGGAGGGCAATTTCAAGGCGAAAATTACACAACATGCGCGCTATGTTGATATCGACAAGTGCACCGGTTGCGGACTTTGCGAGATTGCCTGCCCGGTAACCTGCCTGTCATGGTTTCCAGAGCAGCCGAAGCCCGGAGAAAAAAAGAAAAAACTGAAGGCCAAAGATAAGGCGGTAATCAAGGGGCCCGGTAGTCCATCACCGAGTTCGCTGGCAGCCTGGACATTCAGCGTTGATGAAGAGAAATGCTCAAAGTGTGGTCTCTGCCATCGAGCCTGCCTGCACGATGCGGTAATCTGGAAGAAAAAAGAGATTGCCTCCATTGATCAGGATAAGTGCACGGGGTGCGGGGCCTGTTTCGTTGCCTGTCCGGATCAATTTCTGGCCATCAGCGTATCCAACGCACCAGAACTTGACAAAAGCATTGGAGTCGCCATCCAGGCCCGCTCTGAGACAATCATAAAGGAGCGCGGCGGCCGGGACAAGGATGATTGTATCCGCTGCGGTCTCTGTGCGATGATGTGCACCAAGGTCATGCAGATTGGGGCCCTGAAAATGGTTCCGGATGGTATTGAGGCTGGCAGGGATATCTGCCAGGTGTGCGGGGCATGTGTCTCCGTCTGCCCGGTTAGTTTTCTTGAAATTTCTGAGCTTACCAACAAGGAGCCGCGACCGCTGTATAATGAGTTTAACGAGGGGCTTGATACCAGAAAACCGGTAAATATCTTCTACCCTCAGGCTGTACCCCGGGTACCGGTTATCAGTGAAGACAGTTGTGTGCAGCTCAATACAGGAGCCTGCGGTACCTGCAAAACGATTTGCGGTGTCGGGGCCATCGATTACGCACACATTGAAAAAGAAAAAGAGATAGAGATTGGTTCAATCATCTTCTCTCCGGGGATAGAGGTTTTCAATGCCAGGGAGCGCGGTGAGTTTGGTTATGGAATTCATAAAAACGTTGTCACCAGTATTGAGTTTGAGCGGCTTCTCTCTGCTTCCGGTCCCACGTCAGGTGCTGTTCTGCGTCCTGGCGACGGAAGGCATCCGAAAAAAATTGCCTGGATACAATGTGTCGGGTCCCGCGATAATTCCTGCAACCGGGACTACTGCTCCTCCGTCTGCTGCATGTATGCAACCAAAGAGGCATTTATTGCCCGAGAGCATGACTCATCCATAGAACCAACGATTTTTTACATCGACATGCGCTCTTTCGGGAAGAATTTTGACGGCTATATTACCCGGGCAAAGGAAAACAACGTGCGCTACGTACGGGCAATGGTCAGTCGAGTGTTTGAAGACCCACAGACAGGTGATCTTGAACTGCGTTATGTAGATGATTCTGGAGAGAGACATTCAGAAGTCTTTGAGATGGTCGTACTCTCTGTCGGGATTCAGGTTCCAGAGACCACCAAGCAGTTGGCAGGCGCGCTTGATATTGATATGGATGACTTTGGTTTTGCATTAACAGACGGTTTCACTCCATTGAAAACATCGAGACCTGGCATTTTTGTCAGCGGTGCCTTTAACGGTCCCAAGGACATACCCGAGACGGTGAGTGAGGCTTCGGGGGCTGCCCAGGCGGCTTCCGTCAGCCTGGCATCTGCACGCGGGTCACTGTTGACTGAAGAGATACTTCCCCAGGAGCATATAGCTGAGCCGGACGAGGAACTCAGAATCGGGGTCTTTGTCTGTCATTGTGGTTCCAATATTGCTTCAGTGGTTGATGTTGCCGATGTCGAGGAGTATGCCAAAACGCTTCCCAATGTTGTGTACACCGACCGACCGCTCTATACCTGCTCCCAGGATTCCCAGGAGAGCATGAAAGATATCATTAAAGAGCACCGGTTGAACCGTGTAGTGGTGGCAGCATGTTCGCCAAGCACGCATGAGCCTCTTTTCATGTCGACCCTTCGACAGGCAGGGATTAACAAATATTATTTTGATATGGCCAATATTCGTGATCATTGCAGCTGGGTTCACTCGTCTGAACCGGAAAAAGCAACCGAGAAATCACGACGCCTGATGCGTATGGCAGTTGCCAATGCGGCCCAGGCTGAACCACTGACCGAACTTGAGTTTGATGTAGATACGAGCCTGCTGGTGATTGGCGGCGGTGTGGCCGGTATGACAGCCGCGCTTGAAGCTGCCGGGCAGGGATTTGGTGTCTATCTGGTAGAACAGCAGGAAGAGCTTGGCGGACAGGTCCGATTTCTGCAACGGAGCTGGGACGGCCAGGATTTTAGCCCCTTTCTGATCTCATTGAAAGAGCGGGTTATGAATAACGAACTGATCAGGGTTTTAACCAGCTCTATGGTGGTTGACCAAGGTGGTTTTGTCGGTTCCTTTGAGACAGATGTGATGACCCCAACAGGCGGTACCCGTAAGATAAAGCATGGGGCAACGCTCGTGGCAACAGGCACAACGGAATCCCGGCCAGATCTCTACGGTCTCAATGAGCATGCTGATGTGTTGACCCAGACTGATCTTGAGACGGTGATTGTTAATGATCCTGTCCGAGCATCATCATGGAAAAGTATTGTTATGCTGCAGTGTGCAGGGTCCCGCTGCAGTGAACATCTTGATTATTGTTCGAGAATCTGCTGCAACCAGGCGATCAAAAATTCGCTTCGTCTCAAGGAGCGTAACCCGGATATTCGTGTTGATGTCCTGTATCGGGATATGCGCTGCTACGGGCTTGGTGAGCTTGACTACCGCAAGGCAAGATTGCAGGGTGTGAATTTTATACGGTTTGACCCGGAGACCTCAGCACCGGAAATAATGATAGCTGAATCCATGGTAGACGTCACTGTTCTGGACCCCTCCATCCGTATGAAGGTGAGTCTGCAGCCCGATATTCTGGTTCTTTCCACGGGCATTGTACCGCATGACACTGAGGAACTTGCCTCAATGCTGCGTGTTCCTCGCAACGATAACGGTTTCTTCATTGAAGCCCATGCGAAATTACGACCGGTTGATCTTCCCAGCGAGGGCTTGTTTATGGCAGGAACGGCACATGGGCCGAAAAATGTCAGTGAGACAATTGCCCAGGCCCAGGCAGCTGTTGCCCGGGCATCAACAATATTGTCAAATAATAAACTGAAATTGTCGGGAGTTTACTCTACTGTCGAACCTGAAAACTGTGCTGTCTGCCTGACCTGTGTACGGGCTTGTCCGTATAACGTTCCCGTCATCAACGAGCAGCATACCGCCTATATTAATCCTGCACTCTGTCAGGGCTGTGGAATATGTGTCGCAGAGTGTCCCGCTAAGACAATAACACTTGGCAGATTCGAGGATAAGA
Source organism: uncultured Desulfocapsaceae bacterium (assembly GCA_964583415.1). Taxonomy (GTDB): domain Bacteria; phylum Desulfobacterota; class Desulfobulbia; order Desulfobulbales; family Desulfocapsaceae; genus MADRE3. Next base: position 13,018 of record CAZOWJ010000059.1, on the reverse strand, counting down.
ATATCAACGCCAAGCTGCAATCCTATACTGAAACAGAGTATGCAGACGCAAAAGGAGGAAAATGATGGAGGACTTTGCCCCCAGTGTCATTGTTTTTGCATGTCGTCACTGAGCGTATACCGCTGCGGACCTGGCAGGTTCGGAAAGACGTTCATACCCTCCCGAGACCAGTATCGTCATGTTACCATGTACGGGGAGAATTGATGAATCATTGCTGCTGAAAGCATTTGAAAATGGTGCAGATGGTGTGATGGTTATCGGCTGTCTGGAGGGAGATTGTCACTATGTTAATGGTAATATCCGCGCCCGTGCCCGGGTAGAGCGGGTCTATAATATTCTTGGGCAGATCAAAATCGGTCCGGATCGGGTGCGAATGTATAATCTGAGTGCCGGTGAGGGAGCCAAATTTGCTGCTTTTGCTAACGAATTTGTTGAAAAGATAGAAGAGCTCGGACCAAGCCCTATAAATGTGAGTCGAAAGGCCGAGTACCAGGCGTCTTCACAGGAGGTTGAAAGATGATTACCGGAACGCCCAAACCCATTGAAGAGATATTGGCAATGGTGGAACCCTATGACAACATCATCGTGGCCGGCTGTTTTGGTTGTGTGACCGTATGTCGGGTAGGAGGAGACAAGGAGGTACAGGTTCTTTCCTCTACCTTGAGACTGGCACGCGAGGCACTCGGTAAAAAAATAAAGATTAAAGAGGTCTGCCTCGAGCGCCAATGTGATCCTGAATACATTGAGCTGATGCGGCCTTACGTGGAGGACTACCAGGCAGTGCTTTCAATTGCCTGCGGGGCCGGCATTCAGTTCCTGGCTGAAAAGTTCACCATTACCCCCCTCCTGCCTGGAATAAACACCGGTTTCCTGGGAGTAACGGAACGGCAGGGTGAATGGGCTGAGCGCTGTCAGGGATGCGGCGACTGTGTTCTTCACCTGACCGGGGGGATTTGTCCGGTAACCAGATGCGCAAAATCGATTTTTCACGGGCCATGCGGCGGTTCTGTCTCAGGAAAATGCGAGGTGTCAAAAGATGTCGAATGTGGATGGCAGTTGATCATCGACCGCCTGAAAGCACTCGACCAGATGGATAATTACGGCAAGATCAAACCGTATAAAGGGTGGGATAGCTCGCGTGATGGCGGTCCGCGCCGAATTATCAGGGAGGATATGATATAATGAAATCAGGAAGCAATCTCGAAAGGGTTCTCGCTGCCGGTCATTTCTCAGTTACCGCTGAATGCGGACCTCCACGGGGTGCAGACCCCAACGTCGTCCTGGAGAAAGCTGCTTTTGTCAAAGGTAATGTTGATGCCTGCAATGTAACGGATAACCAGACATCTGTTGTCAGAATGAGTTCTCTTGCAGGCTGTATGCTGGTCAAGGATGCGGGAGTGGAACCGCTGATCCAGATGGTCGTCCGAGATAGAAACCGCATAGCCCTGCAGTCGGATCTTCTTGGAGCATCGGCGCTTGGTGTACGGAATCTTCTGTGCCTTTCAGGTGATCATCAGAAATTCGGAGATGACCCGCAGGCAAAAAATGTTTTTGATATTGATTCAATGCAACTTATCCACCTGGCGAAGACCATGCGGGACGATGGCGTTTTTCCATCAGGCGACAAACTTGAGGGAGCCCTGAAATTTTATATTGGCTGTGCGGTAAACCCGTTCGCCGATCCCTATGAGATAAGAGTGGCACGGTTGAAATTAAAGATGGAGGCGGGAGCAGATTTTGTCCAGACCCAGTGTATCTATAATATGCCGAAATTTATCCAGTATATGGAAGATGCCAAGAAGCAGGGACTCCATGAAAAAATAAAAATATTGGCTGGTGTGACCCCGCTTAAATCTGCAGGAATGGGCAAATTTATGAACCGAATGGTGGCTGGTATTGATATTCCTGAAGAAGTCATAAAGAGAATTGCTGATGAGCCGAAAGAAAAACAGGCTGCCAAGGGAATTGAGGTCTGCATTGAGCAGATAGGAGAGCTGAAAGAGATGGAGGGAATTGCCGGCGTGCATGTGATGGCGATAGAATGGGAGGAAAAACTGGCTGAAATAATCGGTGGAGCAGGGATGTTGCCCCGCCCGGTTGTAGATCAATAATCAAGGCGAAAAGTGCAGCATCACTTTTTAATGGAGGAGAATGATGACGGATAAAAAGCATATTCTGTTAGTAGATGATGATCCGGATTTTGTTGAAGCGGTTAAAGTTATAGTTGAGAGTGGCGGGTACGATGTGCAGGTTGCTTATGATGGACAGGAAGGGCTTGAGGCCGTTGCAGAACAGAAACCAGACCTGATTGTTCTTGACGTCATGATGCCGGTGATGAATGGCCATGAAGCCTGCGCTAAACTGAAGGCTGATGATGCAACAAGGGAGATACCGATCATTCTGCTTACCGCAGTTGCCGACCGGGTAACCACCAGCACCTATACCCATAGAGATATGCTTGAAAGTGAGGCTGAAGATTACATGCCAAAACCGGTGGAACCCAAGGAATTACTTGAACGTATAAAAAGCTGGCTGCAGTAAACGTCTGTATCTGAGGCTTATTTACACAGCGTGATTCTCGCTTCTGCAGATTGCTGCTGTTGTCTTATTGATAAGGAAAAAACTAAATGGATACGGTGCGCATACTCATAGTCGACGACGAAAAAGTAATTCGCGAAGGTGTTTCCAGAGCCCTCTCAGGGCGAGGATATACCGTTGACAAGGCCGAAAGCGGGGAACGCGGTATTGAAATGATCAAGCAGAGCGGTTTTGATATCGTTCTGCTTGATCTGATGATGCCCGGCATAGATGGATTTGGCGTACTTGAGTGGATAAAAGAGCACGAGCCACACATTCAGGTTATTGTGGTAACCGGATTTGCTACCGTATCAAAAGCGGTTACTGCAATGAAGCGGGGAGCATTCGATTTTGTCGGAAAACCATTCACGCCTGACTATATCCGTATTGTTGTTGAACGTGCCGTTGACAAAATTACCTTGAAAGCAGAGGCTGAGAAATTGCGGGAAGAGCGGAGTTTAAGCCTCAATGCCATCCAGCAGGAACAAAGCCGGCTGAAGACGGTGTTTGGCTGCATGGCTGAGGCTGTCTTGATCACAGACCCTGAGGGGGTTGTTGTTCTTCATAATCCGGCCGCCATAAAGCTTTTGGAAATTCAGACAGACCCAGTGGTGGGCAAACATTTTTCGGATTCGATTAGTGATGATGTTGCTCTGCAGATGATCGAGGAGGCGATGAACAAGGGTGTGGTTGTCACGCGGGAATTCATCCCAGGGTCGATCTCCCGCCGGTATCTCAAAGCGCATTGTTCTCCTGTCGTTTCGTTATCAGGGGTGGTTCTCGGATCGGTAACAACATTCGAGGATGTTTCTACCAATAAGGAAATCGACCGGATGAAGTCAGATTTCGTGGCCATGGTAGCCCATGAATTAAAGTCGCCGCTGGCCTCTATAGAACAGATGATTTATGCGCTTCAGGTTGATTGTAAATATGAAGCACTGCATTCCTGTAATAAGCTTCATAGCCGCATGACCGTCAGGACAAAGGACCTGCTGCGTCTCATTGACAATCTGCTTAATCTTTCAAAACTTGAAAGCGGGACAGTTGTTTTTAACCTGGAGGCAACCCGGGGTCATGATATTATTAAGGATATTGTGGAGGTTGCCGCACCGCAGGCAGAAGCAAGAAATATTGAAGTCAGATACCTGCCCTGCCAGGATGACTGGTGGTTTAATGTGGATTACGATCATATTCGTACCGCTATTATGAATATTGTCTCCAATGCGATTAAATATACACCTGATGGAGGATCCGTTGATGTTACAACGTCGCTGTCGGGTGGATTTGCCAACCTGGTTTTCAGTGATTCGGGTATTGGCATCAGCAAGGAAGACCTTCCTCATATTTTCGATCGTTTTTACCGAGTTAAAGGAAAAGCAACCCGACATATCACCGGGTCGGGACTTGGCCTGTCTCTGGTAAAAGAGGTCGTTGAGGCTCACCAGGGATATATTGATGTCCGGTCAAACCCTGATCAGGGAACGACCTTCACCATGAGTTTTCCAATAGTCGAGCCTGTTATGGCTGAATAGTTCAAGGTGCATTATGGCCGTTGAATATCGTTTGGTCTCTTCAGGGTTAGTCCACTTTTACCTTCTTAACCTCTGTAACTGAGATATCCAGAACGTTGAAAGCGTCTGGCTTGCGGGAATCGATCGCGAAAAAGCGCTTGTTTCATTATTTTTTTTCGGATAGGTTCGTGGATCAGCAATGGAGCGCCAACCTGAGGTCTGTTTAGCACCAATGTCTCAGCAGTTAAGGCAGCCTGTTCGTCAAATTGACCTGTGATGTACCATATGTTCAGAATGAAAATAACAACAGCGAAGCGGGATTGCTCTGGTTCGCCTCTGTTGAACGGGTTGCAGCATTGATCGATTTATGTAGTTTTTACAAAATGCTCATGAAATTTATGGGTTAGCCATGATCCCTCTGGCTCATATTATTACTGGCAGTACTTCTTTGGATCATAAAATAAATGGTAAGAGAGAATGGAAAGCTTAAATTTGAGGGTTGAAAAAATTGGTGGCACCTCGCTGTCTCGTTTCCCGGAGATCATTGACAATATTATCCTGCGCCGGAAAAACGATATCTATGGACGTGTTTACGTTGTATCGGCATACGCCGGAGTGACCAACGAATTGCTTGAACACAAGAAAACAGGACAGCCGGGTATATACAAACTCTTTGAGGAGCAGGAAAACTATCCCAAAAAGATGCTCACTCTGAGGGATCGGCTTTTTGAGCTGAACGAAAGTTTTGTTTCAATCGGTTTACATCTCCAGGAAGCGAATGATTTTATTGAAGATCGTATTGATCTTGCCATCAATATCCTGCGAAGTATGGACAATGTCCTGGCCTCAGGCTATGTAACCCGTCAGGAACTGCTTCTTGCTGCCCGAGAACTCCTGGCCTCCCTGGGTGAAATGCATAGTGCTTTCAATTCGGCCAATATTCTGCAGAATCGCGGATATGATGCCACCTTTGTCGATTTGAGCGGCTGGGAAGATGGCCGGCAACTCACTATCGACAGGCGGATCAAGGACAGTTTTGATGAAATCGATCCATTTTCGACCATCTGTTTTGCCACTGGATATACCAAGGGTACAGAGGGCATCATGCGGGAGTTTGATCGTGGATATTCAGAGGTTACTTTTTCAAAGATCGCTGTTTTACTGAGGGCACGTGAGGCCATCATCCATAAGGAATACCATCTTTGTTCCGGGGACCCGCTGGTTGTCGGTGAAGAAGATGCTCATCCCGTCTGTAACACAAACTATGATGTGGCGGATCAACTGGCCGATGTCGGCATGGAGGCAATTCATCCCAGAGCCTCGAAACCGCTTGAAATCAGTATGATTCCCATTCGTGTTAAAAATGCCTTTGATCCGGATCATCCCGGAACACTGATAACCAATGACTTTATTGCGCCGACATCAAAGGTGGAAATTGTTACCGGTTCAAGCAGTGTGACCTGTCTGGAGGTTCATGATACCAGAATGGTCGGGGAGGTGGGATTTGACAGTCGTATCATGGGAATTTTCGGTAAACATCGGGTCTCATACATCAGTAAGGTTACCAACGCCAATACCATCGATTTAATCGTCACTGAGCGAGAATGCACGCCCCATCTGATTGCTGAGCTGACCGATACTTTTGAGCTGATTTCAACCCGCCCCGTCGCTATTGTCTGCGCCATCGGTTCCAATATTGCCCAGCCGGGAATCATGGCACGCGCAGCCCAGGCGCTCGCCGTAGGTAATATCAATATACTGGCGGTCTCCCAGACAACGCGCCAGACAAATATGCAGTTTATTGTGGAACGTTCTGAATTTGCCAAGGCTCAGCAGGTGCTGCATAAGGCCTTGTGCATGTAAATAACTGATCCCGGAAGACCAAGCAGTCTTCCAGGATCAACGGGATACCTTAAACTATAAGGCTGATTGATTTTCGTAAGACGAATTTATGGTTCCGTCGGATCTACTTTGGCTTGCTGCTCTTCAGCAAGGAGGGCAGCGGCAGCTGCCGCCTGCAAGACTTTCTGCTGGGTTTCCTGGTCGACTGAATCAGGTTTCGCCTGTTCAGGGAAATCAACAATTACTTTACGATGTGCATAGTAGATACCCTTGGCATTCAGGGCTTCTGTTATGCGCCTCAAGGCCTCTCGCTTGATGACAAACTGTTTGCCCGGTTTTGCGGTGAATTTTGCTCTGATCACCATTACCGAATTGGTTATTTGATAAACTCCCTGAGATTTGACTGGCAGGATAAAATCATCACCGAGGTCCTCATCTTCAAGCATCGCTACACCGACTTTCTTGATAATTCTTCTTACCAGATCAATATCTGTATCGTAAGGAAATTCCAGAGGGAATTTGATGACAATTCCGCCGCGCATATAGTTGGTGACTGCCCCGAGATCACTATGTGGAACAACCTGCAGCATGCCCAGGTGATGCCTGAGCATCACGTTTCTGAGTGTGATCGCTTCAACAGTACCACGTATTGACCCTGTCTGAATATATTCGCCAACCCGAAAGGCATCATCGAGCAGGAAGAAGAATCCTGAGAGAATATCTGAGACGAGTTTCTGGGCGCCAAACCCAATGGCCAGGCCAAGCACACCGGCACCGGCAAGAAGCGGACCGATATTAACGCCCAGAGAGGAGATGACGATGAGAATGACCATGACCACGAGAATGGTACCAATGACTTTGCGAAGCATCGGCAATAATGTGTGGCTTCGACCCGCCGGGCCGCCGCCGCCGAATTCGTTATCATCATCCTCTTTACTCTCTTCAACTTCCGGTGTTGCTTCTTCGAGCTTATTCTCAATGTAGGCATTGGCAAAACGCCAAAATGTTAAGGCCAGGGCCAGTATAACAATTGACTCAAAGAGCGCCTTCATGGCAGCTGTTGCAAATGGAATATTATATCCCCAGAGAGACAGGATCCAGGTGGCAAGGACAGCTATCAGGACCAGCCTGAACGTGGCGTATGTTTTTTCTGTTATCGCTCTCTGCCGTCTGATACTCTCTTCTTTACGTTCCAACTCATCAGCGGGATCGGCTAACTCATCTTCCTCCACCTTTCCAAGTCCCAATGACTCAATGACGGCAGAAATTACCAGTTTCCCTCCATAACTGAGTCCAAAATAGATTGGAACGATGAGCATGCTGATGAAAAACGCACCTTTTCCCTGTGCTGTACCGGCCATCTGCTGACCGATCCAGATTAACCAGACCAGGGCTAAATAAAGAAGTGCCACTGAATGCCAGTAAGAGGCGAGCTGTCGTTTGATCCATCCTCCGTCTTCCACTTCGAGTCTGGCGAGAAGGGCAGAGGAAACCGGCTTTTTTAGATAAATGATCAGGTAGCAGTAGAGCGCAATAATGATCGTACCCAGAATGATAATGACCCAGATTACCGACTGTGGGCGAGCACCAAGCTCTCTCACCATGCTAACGAAGAGAAGCCCGGACGCCAGTATTGCAAGTGAATATTTGAAAGCGTTATAGAGTGGTTTTACAAGAGTTTGATCAATTTCAAAGGGTCGCAGCTCACTGTTGTCTGGCGAGAAAATAATTCGACTGATGATGGAGCAGATTGTAAAAATGAGAATAATCCCAAGTATTAACTGAAAAAGCATCCGTCCTTTGACAGCGATATCCCCAGCCAATAAGAGGAATATGATCGTGGCTGAAATGGCAAGCACCAGCATTCCGGCGAGAGCGGGGAGGTTGCGTACCAATCCGGTCCAGATCAGTGCAAGCGCCTCTGATTGAGGCGGTGAGAGCTCGTTCAGTCTATCCAGTTTCGATTTTGCAGTTCGCTTAAAGATAAAAACGAAAAGAAACCCGAGACCAATTGCCAGAATCGAGCGAAAAAATACACTCCAGAACCCGGGGCCTCCCTCTCTTGTCGATTGAATGGTCCGCAAGAGATCACCGGGTACCTGAGGAGCGTAGGCCATAACGCTCGATTCGCCGACATCGTCATCTCCTTTGGAGTCAAGCATATGGAGCCATTGAGATATGAACTGCCTCTCTGGTAGCGGTGAAATTGGAGAAAGACCAGTCTCAGCAGCACTTGCGTCAGCTGTATCCGTACTCTCTGACGGTGGCTGAACAGCTTCGGTTGTAATCTCTGAAGATTCGTTCGGTTGTGTGGGGAGCGTTTTCTTGTCGGAACCATTTGCCGCAATGGCATTAGCGGAAAAGTAAAATAATAACGCCGGAAAGAGCATGGATAAGACCGAGATTCTTATTTTCATAAAATGTCTCCAGGAGAGGGGGGCAATATCAGGTTAACGCTACGATAATGACTTGCATGATAATCACTTGTTTGTGTTAGGTAAAGTATAATTGTCAAATGTCACTGCCCCATGTTTTCAATTCATTTTACTATGGTGATCCATATTCCATGATGGTGTTGAGAGGTAATTTCATTTCATGCCAACGTAACCCTCCAAGGTCAGAACTTGAGAGTGAGATAGTCAAAACTGTGTCTGCTATACATGTCGATCAGCTGCTTCTGGTAGATCAGGTAAATGTCTGTTTTATTGAGAGTTATCATTTACTTTGAAAAAAACTCATCAGTTTCCTGCAAACCAATTAACTTGATAGGCGGATGGAAAACAAAAGGCATGAGAATAATATGGCTTCCACCAGGGTCACCGGAATATCGATTATGGAATAATACTTTTACAGTGGTAGAACAATTAAGGGTGCACAGGAACCCCTCTCTCTGCAGCTGTTCCACTGTGATTATGAAATATGAAAAGCAAACATATTGTTAGCATGGAATGAGTAGGGTAGTATGGTCTAATTTATTTGTGGTTCTGATTAGCGGGTATGTAAAAGATGCTCTCAGGCAGCAGCCTATTATCACCCACCGTCTTATTTAGCTATGATTTTTAGTTCTATATTTTTCCTGTTTTTCTTTCTTCCCGTTACACTGATATTTTACTTTGGTGTTGGGCCTAAGCGTCGGAATCTCGTTTTGCTTTCAGCGAGCCTGTTTTTCTACGCCTGGGGAGAAGTCGGGTACGTCCTGCTGATGTTGTTTTCGATCAGTATTAACTGGATATTCGGGATTCTGATTGATTCTTCCAAATCTAAACCCAAAAAATGTAAATTCTTTTTAATATTTGGGATTACTCTTAATTTAGTACCGCTCGTGTTTTTTAAATATGGCAATTTCCTCCTTGATACTTTGAGTTATTTGGGTTTGGAATCCATATTTGGCACGCTGGTAGATATTCACATCCATCTGCCTATAGGCATATCATTTTTCACGTTCCAGGCAATTTCTTATATCGTTGATGTCTATCGAAACACTGCTGCTGTGCAAAAGCGACCAATAGCTCTTGCTCTCTACATTTCACTTTTCCCCCAATTAATTGCTGGCCCGATTGTTCGATATCATGATATTGCCCAGCAAATTGTACAACGCACTGTTACCTTCGAAGGTTTCCAATATGGGGTCCAACGATTTGTTTTCGGGTTAGGAAAGAAGGTGCTGATTGCAAACAATATTGGGGCTGTAGCTGATCATATTTATTCTCTGCCGTCCGAAACCCTTCCCGCAGGGATATTATGGCTTGGTATGCTCACCTATTCCTTACAGATATATTACGATTTCTCGGCGTATTCTGACATGGCCATAGGTCTTGGCAAAATGTTCGGATTTCACATTCTTGAGAATTTCAATTACCCCTATAGTGCGAGATCAATCCAGGACTTCTGGAGACGCTGGCACATATCACTCTCCAGCTGGTTCAAGGATTATTTATATATACCGCTCGGCGGTAATCAAAGATCTCCAGGCCGCACCTACTTCAATTTGTTAACGGTATTCTTCCTCTGCGGTTTGTGGCATGGTGCGAGCTGGACATTTATCATCTGGGGATTATTTCATGGCCTTTTCTTAGTTCTAGAGAGAGGGGCACTGGGAAAAGTGATAGGTCGTTTGCCCCGAGCCATACAACATATCTATGCAATGCTGGTTGTAATGTTCGGCTGGGTCTTTTTCAGATCAGAATCACTTGAACAGGCTGTCACCTACATAAAATCCTTGGGTAATTTTTCATATCCGCCCTATCTTGATGCTGGACTCTTTGCCACAATGAACACAGAGTTCTATATTGCTCTTTTTGTAGGCATTATTTTTATGTTTCCCATTGTGCCGCGAATGATGTCACAATACTCAACACATCTAGTCCAAGCTAAGATGAAAACACAGTATTTGCTAAAGGGTGTCTCTACTATAAGCATGATAATCTGGATGTTGTTTATTGTAATTTACAGTTCAGCAGAACTCATGAGTGGATCTCATAATCCATTCTTATATTACCGTTTTTAGTGGATATGATGTTGAGTCAAGACAGGTCATTAACTAAAATAGGGTACTCAATTCTGGTTTCGAGTTTGCTGTTGGCGATTTTCCATCTCATCTTCTTTGACAAATTTTATAATAGTTTTGTGGTAGAAGTTGAATTTGTTGCTGACGAGGTTGGCATTCTTGTAATTCTTCCCCCTGACCAAAAGGGGCGATACGATGGAAATCGACTATCTCAGGTGAAATATTCGACGGGTAAACAGAATAAAGAATTGACTGTGCGATTGCAATACACAGATGAAATTCTCAGAGTTCATCCTGGAGGAGGTCTCAAAAAAAAAGGGCTTACCATACAGCGATTATCTTTCTCCAGATTTGGCGTTGTTGAACGTTTAAACCCGAAGCAAATTGAAAGCTATATTGTTCAAACGAGTGACGTAACTCTCAAGCAGATCGATGAAGGGTTAAGGCTAGAATTCAGTGAAGGAATTCCAACGCTCTATCTAAAAGGGTATCCTGTCCCACGCCCTGGCTGGTTGAAAATCTGCGTATATCTTGTGGTTTTGTTTCTCACCTGTCTGACTCTCGGTCTGCTTTTGTATCGATTGTTTAGCAATAATTCAGTTGATTATTCGCTTGAAACTTTGACGGTTATATTCATTCTCCTTTTGGCGGGTAATAATCTTGACTGGTCATACACGGCTATGTTGCTGTTATTTTGTCTCTTTACGTACTCGACATTCAGGTCCACAATTGCATTTTCAAGATATGGTGTGAACCGACTGGTAACTATTTCAATCCGCCCTGTTTTCATTACAAGTTGCTTTCTATTCATTGTAGTCTGGCCTCTCTATCGAGCCATTTCTCCGGATTTAGACTTCGTAAAAGATGTCAGTAAATCTATCTCTGATTTTCGTTCAAATGCAGAAGAAGAAACCCTTCATAATAGATTGAAATCACTAATCAACGTTATTGAGCGTAAATTTTCATCTCATTTTCCATATAGGTATGATCTTGTCAACCTCAACGCAGCCACCAAAATATTTCGTCTAGGCTTTACGCCAACGAGCAGAGTCATCCTCGGGAAAAACGGTATGTTTTTTGAAGGATATGGACAAAGAAGGGTTGAGTCTGAGATGACAGGATCTTTTGATAATATAACAGACTATATGGGGCTCAGTCCATTCTCAGAAGAGGATCTAAGAAAATGGTTGATATGTTTAGAGGAACGATATTACTGGCTGAAAGAGCAGGGAATTGATTATGTATTCGCTCTGGCTCCAACGAAAGCGCTCGTCTATCCGGAAAATCTACCGTCGCGTATTCTCAATTTAAAAATGAAGTTGAACAGGCCGACTCGGTATGATCAATTGATGATGTATCTGAAAGAAAACTCGATAGTTCCCGCTGTTGACTTACGTAGTCATCTTATTGCCGCTAAACAGCACTCCAGGGAAACGGGTACCAATAATGACTTGCTACTCTATTACAAGACTGATTTTCACTGGAATTATTATGGTTCATTCGTGGCTTATCAGGCAATTATTGATGAAATAAACCGGGCGTACCCCAAATATCAATTTGAGGCTTCTCAACTCGAGGAGTTTACGATTCATCGGCGAACTGACTGGGTGAGTGTGCCGTTCATCTACATGTTAGGGATGAAGCCCGCTAAACATAAAAACGAGACGTATCTTACATTCTTTCCCAAACCCGGATCGATTTATTCTGGAATAGGTACTTTGGGGGAAAAAGGCATCAGTGATAAAAGCTCTCCCCCAAAAATAATCAAAGTTTTTGGTGGAGTAGAAACAAAATTTCGGCTCCTTCAGAACGAAAATGCTGAGGTTCCATTGATTTTCGTTATAGGTGATTCATTCTCAGAAAAGTATTTTGGATATTTTAGTAAACACGCAAAAAATACAATCAACTTCAGGACTGTTTATAGTTTTCTGCCGGAGATATACATAGATAATTCTCCCGACCTGGTTATCCAGGAGGTCTTGAATATGTACTTACTTGAGAAGCCTCCTTTAAATCCTGAAGGCATCAGAGGGGCTAGGGTCAAAGCGTTGGCAGGGAAAGAAGAAAACACGACTGTTATCGTTAGAAAAACTAATTTCTTGTCTGATGCTGGAAACGATATTCAGTAGTTAAAAGTGAGCTTTGTAGATTGTAATTCACCTATTTATGGCAGGTTCAGAGACGAATGTTTGAGTCAATCTCCATGTGTGCCATAGTCCATTATCCTTTGCCATGCTCATGAAGGCCGTGTCTTCACAACTTTGAGAGAAGTCCGGTAGTCGGCAGAGGAAATCTTTTGATGCCTGTAAATCTGTTCTTATTTCAGGACCTGTTCACTTTCCAGGTCGCTCAACTGATCTGGCACTTGGCGGCCCCGGCTTTTATTGCTGAACGTTCTATCAGAGCGCCCGGGAAGAGGAACTCTGGAGGAACTTAACTGGTATAAGATGATATCAGGGAACGAATATTTAATTTCTGGACGTGTTAGTGCTTATACTATTGTTTATATTTCAAAACAAATCGAGAAAACCATGCAAAAAGGCGACATCGTTATAGCTGATAACCCCGATAGCACTTCAAG
>CAZOWJ010000058.1:0-23414 GCA_964583415.1 uncultured Desulfocapsaceae bacterium | reverse complement strand
TTTGTTACGAATCAGGGAGAGATTATATCGCAGGGACAGAGGCAGAACAAAGAAGGGGCATGGTCTTGGCTGAACTGTGTAAGAGCAGTTGTGCAGGCTCATGGTGGAACAGTTACGGTTACGAGCAAACTTCAAGAGGGAGGCTATCTTAAGGTTCGCCTGTCTTCAATTACGTAAGGACACAGGAGAAGTCACAGACCAGCGGAGAGTGATCTGATAGCCGTACATCAGGTATATAAAAGTTGTCAATTTGAATTCCAGAGCTGTGCAAGATGAAGTCTATCTGTCTGTGCGGAGCGTGGCTGGGGTGGGATGGCATATTTGCAATATTTGCATTCTTAAGATCTGTTGCTGCAAGAAATAAATTTAGTTCTCTGCTTCCCCATAAGGTATTGAAATCCCCTGCAAGAATAACTTCCTTATCCGTTTCCTGAATGAGGTTATAGAGCTGTTCAAGTTGGTTTTGTCGGTGTCGATATTTTAGAGACAAGTGAACAATAAAGATGGCCACAGTTCGAATATCTGTTTGGATTACAAGCCGTTTTACACCTTGTTCAAAGTAGTGGCATTGGTAATTCTCAACACCCTGCCGCGCAAGTAGGGCATTTGCCTGTTGCTTGAGCACGGGAACTTTCTGAGCAAGGGAGTCGGAACCATATTTGCTTTCAACGATGTAATTGTAGCCAAGGCTATCGGCAATAATCTGGGCCTGACAGAATTTGTTTGATCTGTAAGACCCAGAATCAACTTCAACAAGGGCAACAATATCCGGATTAATCGAGCTGATAAAATTGATAATACGTTGAAGATTTACGTTGGTTTTTTTGAAATATCCAGCAAAAGGAATGGGCAAATGGTAACCATTTTTGTGTCCTGTCCCGTAGCGAATATTATACATGAGTAAGCGCATATCTCAATGATACTTACTTCGCGGTGAGAAACAATGGCTGATTGAAATTTTGAGAGAAAAGATTGCCCTGACGAATCTCTTAACAGATCAGGCTGAATGAGTTTTTTCAATCTTTGTTTTGATACTGGTAAATTGGATTATGAGTGTTCTGGAGTTTGGCGTATTGCCTCTATCTCAAAAAGATACTTCTGATGGAAGTTGACTCCAGTTCATGCTGTGCGGTTAATGTTGCCACATCGAACATATGGTTTTTCGACGAGTTCCCAAATTAAAGGTGTCTACTGTGAAGTTACTGCCTCAGGCAAGATCGCAGGGATTGACCTTATTCCTGTGAACCTTTCAGTTGAGTGTGAAAATTAAGTTCAAAAATTTACCGTCATTGCCGACGTAGTGACGGCAAACCGTCAGTAAGTCAGCACCGTCAGAAAAACCCCATTACTATTTCACATCAAGATGATACCGCTTCAACCAGCCATGAAGATTTGAAACTGATGTACCGTTCAGTGACCAACCACCTTTAACAGCATGAACGGCAATTTCACGTTCCTGAGCCTCTTTCATGATTTCAAGTATCTGCAGTGTTGACCTGCCAAGCCGCGATAATTCAGAAACAATAACAGTATCATCCTTTTGCAGTGTACTGAAAACTTCACTGAATTTACGTTTACGCCAATCTTTTACACCTGAAACCTTTTCCTGAACCCAATCAACGTTGCCGAGTTTTTTATCATTGGCGAGTGCCAGTATTCCCGCTTTGTTTTTGTCAAGATCCTGCTCGTTGGTTGATACTCTGAGATAGTGCAATCTTCTGTTTCACCGCATAGCCTGAGGCGTGTTTGTCGATTTGCGCGGGGGACAAATGAACAGCTCCACTTCGCGCACTTTTGCGTCGTTCATGGCGTGGGTGAAAGAAAAAGAGCTGTGGCGGAATATCGCTATGCTCACCAAGGAAACGAACTGAACGGTAGAGCGATGCCACAGGCGCCTGGAGAATGAGTACTGACTCACCCTCTAAAAGTAACCGGCAATGTTTTTGTATAACGTTGCGCTCCACACCATTCGCACAGCTCTGGAGCCAGATCAGGCCAGCGAGAGCGAGAAAAGTCGCAGAACTCAGATAGAATGGCAGATTATAGAATTCCCCTGCAGATAGCGGGTTGAGCCACTCTGCAGCAAGGGGTATGAGAACAGTGATTGCAGCAAAGCAGATAGCAGCAAAAACAAGGCCTAAGGTCAGGCGTGTATGAAATGGGGCTGTCTTGTGGATTTCTCCATCAGTATTTTTCTGTATCAGTATAAGACTGTTGCAGCCCATTACTGCAAGGCCTTTATAGGCCAGGCGGGCTTCATCCTTCTCTGCAAAATAGCTGATGAGTGTTGAATGCCCCATATATTACCCTCTGCTGGACCCGCATTGCAGCTTCATTACGAACCTCTTTCCATGAAGAAAAACGTTCATAATGGCTGGCTCCATGTCACCGGCTGGGATCTTTTTCTCCCAGCGGTGCTCTTTTATTTTTCCATGTTCTCTCTTGCCGATCGAACAGCTTCAATTCCCTCTACCAGTGAAACGGTATAGATCTGTACCTCAACCGGTTTGCACAGCAGGCTCCTGGTTCCAAGCAGCACGCCGAACTGGTCTGAGATGAGGTGGATGTTCACGTGTTTGCGAGTCTTCCATTCCGAAATCAGCTTAAAAACGGTCTCGTCTTCGATGTCGTGAAAAATACCATAACTGAGGAGTCCATTGCCGTTCGTTGGCGCTTCAACCATTGAGAGAAGCGTCTGGAGAACCTCTTTCTGCTTCTCAGGTAAGGTGTTCAGAACTGTTCTGACTATTATCATAGCATGCTGGCCCCTCGCCAAAGTTGACATGATAGGGCAGCCATGCCGCCCCGTGACGTCATGTTCGTAAGATTCGAGTTCATCCTAAAAGAATCGACATCTTCACATAACTCATGAATGTTTCCCTTCAAAATTGGAAACGACATCCTGCAGGGATTCCTGCAAAGCAACCCATGCATCCTCTACGCCACCTCTCAACTTTCCCCCGCGGTGCTCTTCAGCTTCATCTAACGTGTTTAAGCGTGCTTTCGTTTCTACTTTTCTTCTAAACGTATGCACAGAGATCCTCCCTAAGCGATGAAAGACAGCCTGGTTTTTATCCTTAAATCAACATCAAAAGTGTTGCAGTCACCTTCTGCTTTCATAAAATTTATAGCACCATGGGCGAAGGATGACGGACCACAGAGCATGGGGCAAACGTTGGATACATGCTCTGTGTTGTTACCCTCTATAGAGCAATCTTTACACCAGAAGACACCATGTCTTACTTGAGTAGTGTATGTACATGATATCGATTGGTATTTTTTAGAAAAAAGGTGCCAGGCAGCAATGATTTTGTCAAGACAGATGGTTATATTTGCTCAAATGGTTAAATGTGACCGTCTGTTCTGGAAAGATCCACACGTGCAGGAATGTGCTTGCTCCGACATCAGGTTCTTTTCCTTGGCGACCAAGTTGCCTCATTCCATAATGATTCGGGATTTATAGGTCTGGTCGGAATGGGTGTGAGTTCGGAGGGATGATAGAACTGTGTTCCAGGCTGCATCGCTTGTAGCGACAGGGCCAAGATTATGGTTTCTGAATATTTAGTTTGCGCATGCGGGCCCGCAGAGTGCTGCGGTTGAGACCAAGGATTTCGGCGGCACTGTTTTTGCCACTGACTTTCCAGCGGGTCTGACCGAGCACCCTGAGGATATAATCTTTTTCAACTGCCTCTAGAGTTTTCTGGCTTTCTGCTAGATCCCTGAACGATCTTTTAAACTCATCAACAAGGTGCAGCTTGGGGCCAGAAGAGTTGATCACGGCCCTCTCCAGGACATTTTCCAGTTCCCGGACATTGCCCGGCCAGTGATACTGCTGCAGCACAGTCATTACACTTGCGGGAATGATTTCGATGGTCTTGCCCAGCCGCTTGGCAATTTTCTTCACATAAAATTGCACCAATAGAGGAATGTCTCCCAGACGGTCACGGAGAGGTGGAAGAGTGATGGGAAAAATATTTAGCCTATACCAGAGATCTTCCCTGAATTTTCCTTTTTTCACTTCCTCCTGCAGGTTTCGGTTGGTGGCTGCAATAATGCGAACATCAACTGAGCGCGTTTCTGAACTGCCCAGTCTTTCAAATTTTCCGTTCTCAATAACCTGCAGCAGTTTTGGCTGCAGGTCAAGCGGCAGTTCGCCTATTTCGTCAAGAAACAGGGTCGCACCGTTGGCAACTTCAAAACGTCCTATTCTTCTAGAGTGAGCCCCGGTGAAGGCTCCTTTCTCATGTCCAAAGAGCTCACTTTCTATGAGGTTGGCCGGCAGCGCGGCACAGTTCATCTTGACCATGGCCCGGTCTTTTCTCTTACTCAAACTGTGAATCGCTCTGGCTACGAGTTCTTTACCGGTACCAGTTTCTCCTAAGACCAAGACATTGGTATCGGTGGCTGCAATCTGCTCCACCTTATAAAAGACATATTTGATTTCATCACTTCGGCCAATAATGTTTTCATGGTTGAACTCCAGTTTTATCTCTTCCTGGAGGTAGGCCCGCTCAGCCTCCAGCTGGTTCTTGAGTTGCTGAATCTCTACAAGAGCGGTCTCGGCGGCTTGTTTGTTTGTCTCTGCCTTTTTCTGTGAAGCCCTGAGCTCATTAGTCCGTTTTGCAACAACTTCCTCGAGATTTCTCTTGTAATATTCCCGTTCAGTCACATCTTCAATTGATAAAAGAATCAGACTGGCTTCATTTTCTTTGTTATAAATGCGCCTGGCATTCAGATGCAATAGCTTAAAGCCGATGTCATCAAAGGTATGTTCAACTTCAAAGTCTTTAAAAACGGTATTCTGTGGAAGGATGGTCTCCAGCAGCTCTCTCAGTCTGGGAATATCCCATTGATGATTGGCAAGTTCATAGATGATAGTACCCTCTGTGTCATCAGGATTGACATCAAAGATGGTGAAGAAAGCCTGGTTGGCCTTAACCACCCTGAAATCAACATTGAGCACCACGAGGGGTTCACGTACTGACCCTAAGATGTCATCGAAAATCTGCAGAAAGGCTTTTTCCATATGTTTTTTCACCACGGCCTCGAACCGTGGTGCGCTTCAATTGCACATTTTGGAAATCAATACAATTTTAAAATCATCGATGTCCGGTTTTGAAACATTAAAATAATCAGACGAGAAAATGTCTATTCTTAATTTTAACCTATTTCCAGTCTGTTATCTAGAGCCAAATCGTTGATTGAGATGGTATCCCTCTCTGCGAAGAGATCATATCTGCGCTTCCAAAGCAGCTATCTGTTCCATTCTTTGCGAAATCACCCGGTATTCGATCTATTACAACATCAGGTCTCTGCGTCTTTTCCATGCTCTCAAAATGTCTGGAAATGATGACCTCAATGAGATAAGAGGCGAGGAAGTATTGCTGTTGTCTTGCTTTTGATAAGCAAGCTCTGTAGCAACAACCGGTTGAGCGCCAGGGTGGTGTTAATTACTTCGATATTGCTATATAATATCATACATTTATATCGCTGATAAAGCTGAGAGCAGTCATCTTGGAATGGTCATATACGACCGATGGGCATATGTCAAAGTAGTTCGGCCATTCAGGGGTGCATGGAGGTTCCTTGAGCGGCAGATAGGCAACGTTCTACTTTGTCAGTAGAATTTTCCTCCAGGAGTGCGCCAGTTTGACCATTGCAGCGTTTGGGAAAGGGTCATATTTAATCAACCGACTAAATATGACCCTTCCGAGGCTGGTGAATCTGCAAAATCAGTCATACTGTCAAAATTAGTTTAGCTCAAAAAAATATACCTTGAAAAAGCTTGACAATATGCAAGCCAGCCTGGCCATCGCTTTTACCTGGAAGCAGAGCACCAGCGCATAGATGGTACCGTATTCCGCATCCAGTTGTCGGCCAACTTACTTAGCAGTGAAAACAGGAACGTCATCCTGGCAGTTATTCAAGATACAACTCAACGAAAACGTGCCGAAGAAGAGCGTAAGCGGACGATGGTTGGGCGAGATCGGTTGATAAGCTGCATTGAGCAGAGTGGTTTTTATATTTACCTAACTGTTATGATGATTAGATTCTGATGATGCCACTTCTGTGGTTTGAACCAATGTTTGCAGGAATGAGACGGTTTCATGGTGTTAATCTAAAAATTAACGGTTGCCAGACGGTGATTGAGGAGGTGGGCATGGAAACAACAGTTGAAGGAACGGGGAATTGTCTATGTGGCGCGATTCAGATAAAAGCTGCAGCCATAAATACACAGGTTGGGACTTGTCATTGCAGTATGTGTCGAAAATGGGGAGGCGGACCCATGATGACCGTTGACTGTGGGACAACAGTCCGCTTTGAGGGTGAAGATTATATAACCGTTTACGATTCATCTGAGTGGGCAGAACGTGGTTTCTGCAGTAAATGCGGGACCCATCTGTATTATAAATTGAAGGAGAGCGGGCAATTCATTATGACGGTGGGGCTTTTTGACAATGAGGAAGGTTTTAAATTTGATCATCAAATTTTTATTGATAAAAAACCTTCATTCTACAGCTTCGCCAATGTTACGAATAACATGACCGAGGCAGAGGTGTTTGCAAAATATTCTTCAAAACAAGAAAAATGAATCGAAAAAGCTGCCGCTGAAAAAAAAGGACTCAATTGATTCAGCAGGCATGTTTTAAATAGATTAACTTCTCGTCAATCAGTCTCAATGGTATGCTCATGCCATGAGAGTGCCTGTGTATACAAAACTTCTGCTATCACATTTTCTTTGTGACCACGCTTGTTCTGGGAACCATGAGTGTTATGGGAAGCGAGAGGAAGATTCCGAACGTCACACTTGCGTTGTACACTTATGCTGAGCATTATGATAGATACCAGACTATTGGGTGCGAAGTATCGCTTCATGCCACCACAAATGTTTCGAGAAGGTGAGACCTGAGATGACCGAGAACGCGAAAGAATTCAAAACGACTCCGGCACAGGAGAATTACATTCAGACAATCTATCGAATGTCGCAATCTGGGCTGGTAAGACCGAGCGAACTGGCGCAAAGATTAGGGGTACAGCGCGCGAGTGTCTCAAAATTTATTCTATCGCTTGTGCGTAAGGGGTTTGTATTGCATGAATCCCATGGGGATATAGAGCTCACCGAGAAAGGAACAGCCCTCGCTCAGGCGATCATTCGGCGCGATGAGTGTTTAACACGACTTCTCGTCGAAGTATGTGGCATGGATCCGGAGAACGCTCACACTGAGGTTCATCGCCTTGAGCATGTGATTAGCGATGAAGTGCTGCTTCGCTTGGAGATGCTTGTTGATTTTGCCGCTTCTTCAGAGGCATGGTTGAAACGACTGCGCTATCGGACCAATAGTGCCTGGTCGAAACGCCTGGCAACCCAGGGCGTCAAGGTTGGAGAAACACCCGTACATCCCGAGCAGACTATCGAAGAAAAGTGAGTAACGATTTTTTAGCGCAAAGCTGGATAGCGGGCAAAAAAGAATAGTTACCCTTGGCTAACTTATGTGTTCTTTTTTCATCACCTTGTTCGTTTTTTGTTGATCTCTAGAGCGAACAAAGCTATCCTTACAGAAGGAGAGTTAGCCCTGGCTAATCGGTTTGTTGCTGCCGTCTGCTTGACCGAGCCGTCAAGAGCAACTATCTGTTTTAGACAATTGTACATTTGAGGGAAAAAAGAACCAAAAGGTGAGGTACAGGCGATGCATCTAATCACGGGAATGATCATAGCTGCACTTGCGGGGCGCACCCAAAATAAAAAAGATTTGCAAAAGATTCCCTACCAGAATACCGGGCCGCTGAGGATTGCTCATGTTCTGCCAGGTCGGGTTCGTTTTATTGTCCCGGATTTACGTGAACTCGATGAGCGTGTGTTGGCAGGAATTGATCAATTGCAGAATTTAAAAGAAATAGATCAGGTGACGGTCAATGTGATCTCTGGAAGCGTTCTCATCAACTTCAATGAGGAGAAGCTCGACCCGGTTCTGCTTTTTAGTGTTGTGGCACGATTGATGGGGCTTGAGAAACAGTTGGAAGAGCGGTCACATCCGCTCCTGCTCGAAGAGCTCAATGCCTTTGGGAATAGCCTGAACCGCGCAGTCTATGATGAAACGTTTGGCCTCATTGATCTCAGAACCGTGGCAATTGCTGCGTTGTTAATGATTGGAGGCAGACAGGTGCTCAGAGAAAAATGGGCGAGTATTCCATCTGGAGTTACCCTTGTGTGGTGGGCGTTTAATCTTTTAAGCAGAAAGAATGGGGCGGGTTGATGAGCGTGTTGGATCGAAGTATTTCTTTTTTCCTAAAACCCAGGGTGGTGCATTCCATTCCAGGAAGATTGAGGTTGCATTCGCCGCTTCTCAAGCGGGTTAAACTGGAAAACAAAGAATGGGTGACACTTGTTACTGAGCTGATCAGTACCCCTGATGGCATAGATGGAGTAAAAACCAGCGTAACAACAGGCAGCATTTTATTGCAATATGACAGCAAAAAGCTCACTGAGACTGAAATTATGAGCTTTATTTCGTCGCTGACCACAATATTCCAGACCCATCGCCAGGAGTTTGACCAACTGTTCGAAGAGCATCCAGCCGTTATCATGGATCGATTAAAGAGCTGGTTACAAAACGCTCTGTCGCACCGCCTTCACCTGGACGAACAATTGAGGATACCAACAGATGTTTTCCAATAAAAAAACGCCCTTGATGAACTGTGAAATTCGACATGCCCTGCCCGGGCGTGTACGAATTTATTGCCGGGGTTTGGGGTATCTCGAGGCTTTTCGGAAGGCTATTGTCGAGGAGCTTGAGGATGGAGTGGCAGTTCGCACTGTACAGATGTCAACGATTTCCTGCACTGTCCTGATTCATTACGAGGCAGTCGAGGCTTCTGCGGAGGAGATTCTTGATCGTATTAATACAGTTATGGGATCCTGGTCGCTCAGCGCCTATAAAGAAGAGCGCTCTGAGCGTA
The DNA here is from genome assembly GCA_964583415.1 of uncultured Desulfocapsaceae bacterium. Lineage (GTDB taxonomy): Bacteria > Desulfobacterota > Desulfobulbia > Desulfobulbales > Desulfocapsaceae > MADRE3. The sequence continues at coordinate 14,456 of CAZOWJ010000058.1, read as the reverse complement.
ATGCGATGACACTGCAGGAAAGGCGTCTGCAGGAAGAGCCACTGGGTGCCTTGGCGCAGCGCATTGGTATCATCTCGGCCACGCTTATTTTCTCCTGGTTACGACCAGGGGCAAAGCCAACCACCTTGCTCGGCCGTTTCATGAGTATGCCGGCGCTTACCGCAATGAGTTTGGCCTGGCCGATATTTCAGAGCGGCTTCCGTTCGCTGGTGATCCAAAAACGGCCGAACGCCGATACGCTCAGTTCAAGTGCAATTCTGGCTAGTGTTGCAACAGGACAAGGTGTATCAGCGCTGACAATCATTTTGCTCGCCGATATTGCTGAACTGCTCACTGCCTATACGATGGATAGAACCCGACGAGCGATTCGCGACATGCTCGCTGTGGGTGAAGAATTTGTCTGGCGGATCGATGCGGAGGGAAATGAAGAGCGTGTGGCTCTTTCGTTGCTGAAGCAGGGTGATCAGGTTATTGCCAGAACAGGAGAGAAAATCAGTGTCGATGGTATTATCGAGTCGGGTGATGCCGCGGTCGATCAGAGTTCCATCACCGGAGAATTCATGCCGGTACAGAAGAGCGGTTCAGAGGAGGTATTTGCCGGCACAGTAGTAAAATCTGGCCGTATTGTCGTAAAAGCTGAGCGCGTTGGTGATCGAACGGCCATTGCCAGAATTATCAACATGGTTGAAGAAGCGGCTCATAAAAAAGCGACTATTCAGACCAATGCGGATCGCTTTTCTGCCCAATTGATCCCCGTGAATTTTGGCCTGGCCCTGTTGGTGTATTTTTTAACAGGCAAGACCAGCCGCGCGCTGAATATGTTGATCATTGATTACTCCTGTGGCGTGCGTTTATCTACGGCGACTGCATTATCAGCAGCAATTTGCACCGCCGCACGCAACGGTGTTCTGGTGAAAGGAAGCAATTATCTGGAAATGCTTGCAGAGGCAGATACGGTAATTTTTGACAAAACGGGAACGCTCACGGAAGGCAGGCCGGTGGTGAGCTCGGTGATTTGTTCGGACGATAAAATTACTGAGCGTGAGTTGCTCTGCATTGCAGCTGCCGCCGAGGAAACCAGCAACCACCCTATGGCGGGCGCAATTGTCGAACGAGTGAAAAGAGCCGGATGGTTGATACCAAAGCATTCTGACAACGAGATCATCATGGCGCGCGGGGTTTCAACACGTGTTGGTCGTTCACTCATTCGAGTTGGCAGCCAGCGCTTTATGCAGGAAACGAACATCGGTCTCACTGCTGTTGAAGAATATGCACAACGTCTTGCCCGCAAAGGTGAAAACGTGGTGTACATCTCTCGTGGCAAAAAATTGATGGGGATTATCGGTATCCAGGATGTGTTGCGTGAGGATATGAAGAAAGCGTTGAATCGACTTCGATATTTTGGTATTGACGACATCATACTCCTGACGGGCGATATTGAGCATCATGCGGAAATCGTCGCATCTCGAATGGCAATGGATCGATATCATTCTGAAGTTTTACCTGATGAAAAAGCTGAAACGGTACTTCATCTGCAGTCCAAGGGAACATCGGTGGTGATGGTTGGCGACGGTATCAATGATGCACCTGCACTGGCATATGCTGATGTGGGAATTGCCATGGGAACAACAAGAACCGATATTGCCATGGAGGCTGCAGATATTACCATTACCGGGGACGATCCTCTGATGATCCCCTCTGTCATCAGGCTTGCCCAGAAATCAATGAGTATTGTTCGTGAAAATTTTGCCACTTCAATTGGTGTTAATACGCTTGGCATCATGCTTGCCTCGGCTGGAGTCTTGCCGGTTTTTTGGGGGGCGGTATTGCATAATAGCTGCACCGTTGCCGTAGTACTTAATTCATCCCGATTATTGTTTCACAGCATGGAGCATGGCAGATGAAATTGGCACTCTCGGTAACATTAGTTCACCAGCTTGCAGGCAGGTTACGCGTCAAGCTCTCCAGATCGCCACGTGACAGAGAACGTTTTATTGATGGTCTCGTTTCGCATGAGGGTTTTCTGGACATATCGTTTAACCCAATTTCCCACAGCCTATTGATCACCTACGAAGGTGATCATCTGACAACACAAGAGATACTACTTAGAACAGCGATCGCCTTGTCAATGGAATATGATTTTCAACCAGTACAGGTAAAGGTCGGGACAGATATAGAAGTCATGACCGACGGGGCAATGATGGCGGGCTTGTTACTGCTCAGTGCAGGTGCTGTGAAAATGAGTGTTGGCGCGAAAAACACTCTCTGGCTGAACCGGGCAGCAGGAATCGGTGTCGCAGCTGCGGTTTTAGAGCATGGCTGGCGAGAAGCAAGAGATCAGGGTTATATCCACCCAGAGGTCCTGTCACTCGGTTACTTGGTAGCTTCTTTGTTTCGCGGCACTATTTTGCGCGGTGCAGCGGTAACCTGGATAGCCAGCTTTGGTCGGCATCTACTGGAAGGGCCGGAAAAGTGTGTCGAAGTCTGTCCACTCGAACAGGAAAATTCTAAAACAGGAGTACGGACTTACCAGGTTGCCCTCGTTCCTCAGGTCGCCCGGCGCTCTACCCTCTTCCAACTTGTACAAGGATTATTGAGTACCATTGGCCTGAGCGGGTTTGCTAAAGAGAGCGATGTTTTGTTTCAAGAATTACGAAATGTTGCCCAGGCCCACGATCAAGTGCTCGAAGGCCTTGACCTGCAGCAGAATGGAATCCCTTTAACTTTTAGACAGGAGATCTGATATGAACATAACCTCAAATCATGTTATCGGCTTTGTGGCTGGGGCGGCGGTGGCCGCTGGTGGCTTTTATCTTTACAAGAAAAACCAGGCTCAGGTCGATACTTGGCTGAGACAACAAGGTATTAATATTCCCAGCCGCGCGACTGTTGACCCGAGTGCGATGTCGCTCGAAGACCTGGTCACTGAAAAAGAGCGGCTGGAAGATGTTATAGCTGAGCGAGAAATGGCCGCTGATGCCAGCCAGGAAAAGTCCTAAAAGGTGTCGCGGAGCATCTATAAGGCGATAAGCGAATGTACCTCGTCACGTTGGTGCAAAAGGCAGGGTGAGATTAAAGGTCGCCGTTAGCTCGGGCATTAGCAACGCTCATATGACACAGATCAGTAATTTATTATCTTGGAAATAAAATAGCATGAAAACCAGTCACACGGGGTTTAACCCAGATTATGCAGAAGATGCCCCGACACTTGAACAAGTTAATGGATTGGTCGGTGACACTATCCTCGAATTCGGTACGCCCTGGTGCGGACACTGTCAGGCGGCACGCCCCGCAGTACAGGAAGTGCTGACCGAGTATTCCGAGCTGCCCCACATAAAGGTATATGATGGAAAAGGTAAACGACTGGGTCGTGCGTTTGGGGTTAAGCTTTGGCCGACTTTGATCCTATTGCATGATGGCAAGGAAGTGGCGCGTCTGGTACGGCCTTTACATGTTGAAGAGGTACGTCAGCTCGTGGAGATATCCGAATAATTGAAGCCAAAAAAATGGGGACACGATTTCGTCTCCGCACGTCTCCGCAAAAAAATGGGGACAGACCACGATTTCCTCTCCAACCTGTTATGTGAAGGTGTTTTTTGCAGTAAACGATGCCTTTGGCCAATACTCAGTTGAATGCCCGCATAATAGGCTAAGAATCTCCCTGACAACCTTTTCAAAGCTCTTGTCATTAAATTTCACAATTCAGCCTTCGTGCCGAAAATCAGCAGAATCCTGCAATCGTCAAATCACCTATTCCAAACAGAAGTAGGAATAGATGCTGTTGTATAATGCCCATCTAACCACCAGCCAGAATCGAATATGCAAATTAGAGTTGGTTTTAAATTCATCCTCACCATACTCCTCCACAAGGGCATGAGAAATTGAACAGTATTTTATCAACCCTCACAATACACCAAGGTCATTTGGAATAGCTGCGAATAGGTAGTTTTCAAAGAAGATGTGGAAAATAGACTGACAAAAATACGGCCAAGGGACCAGACAAGGGATGAAATAAAAAAAGATTTAACCAGTATTGGCTAAGTCCCATAATTTATTGGCAGCGGGGGCAGGATTTGAACCTTCGACCTTCGGGGTATTGACTTGGGTCCTTCAATGCCCGTTCGTTTTTGTACCATGATCTGCTATCAGAGCACGGAATGTTAGGAAAATGCACCACTCATTGATTGATTAGCCCTAATAGAATGATTAATTACTGCTAAGAGGGTGAGTTAGATCTCGACACTGTTATCACAATCTGCAATTACCAATTCAAGAGAACAGGGAATATATCATGGATACCAGGGTAATACCTAATTCCAACCGGGAAGAACGCATAAATAAGCTCAAACGAGCCTTTGCCTATAATCTTTTCTACAAACAGGGGATGACCGCCCATAACGCCAGTCTTAATGACCTGTACCTGTCGGTGGCCTATACGCTGCGCGATCGAATGCAGCACCTCTTTGTCAATTCCGTGGAAGCCTTGATGGAAAGAGACTCCAAGATTGTCTGCTACCTCTCTGCTGAATTTCTCATGGGTCCGCACCTGCACAACAACCTCGTAAACCTCGGGCTTTATGACGAGTTTGCCCAGGCGGCTGAAGAGACAGGGCTGAATTTGAAAGAATTAATCGAGCATGAAGAAGAACCGGGACTGGGTAACGGCGGACTGGGACGATTGGCAGCCTGTTACCTTGACTCACTGGCGTCTTTGCAGATTCCTGCTATCGGTTATGGAATTCGTTACGAATACGGGATTTTTGACCAGGAAATCGTTGATGGATGGCAGAAAGAGATCAGCGACCGTTGGCTGCATCCCGGCAATCCCTGGGAGATTAAAAAGCCGGACCTTTCATGTGACATAGGTTTTGGTGGTCACACCGAGGTATACCAGGGAAAAGGCGGAATCCTGCGAGTACGCTGGATCCCTGCTCGGGTTATTACCGGGATACCCTACGACACTGCGGTGCCCGGATATAAAGTAAATAACGTCAACCTGCTCCGCCTCTGGAGTGCTGAAGCACACACATCATTTGACTTTGAGGATTTTAACACCGGCGACTATTACGGTGCGGTGGAAGACAAAATAAAGGCAGAGACCATCACCAAGGTGCTGTATCCAAATGACGAGCAGTTCCAGGGCAAAAAATTGCGGCTGGAACAGCAGTTCTTTTTTGTCTCCTGCTCACTGCAGGACATGATTCGTATTCACCTGCAGCTCAATGAAAGTCTGGATAACCTGTTTGATGATTTCGCCGCCCAGCTCAATGATACCCATCCTGCCGTTGCTGTGCCGGAACTGATGAGGCTGCTTGTCGATGTTCATTTTTATGACTGGGACCAGGCCTGGGATATTACCTGCAGAACCCTGAGCTACACAAATCATACGCTGTTGCCCGAGGCCATGGAAAAATGGCAGCTTGATCTGTTCGGCTCCCTGCTGCCGAGGCATTTGGAGATTATTATGGAGATCAACCATCATTTTCTTGAGTCAGTGCGGCAGAAATACCCCGACGACAACGGACGCCTGGAGAGGATGTCGATCATCGATGAGTCCGGTCCGCGCTATGTTCGAATGGCAAACCTGGCCTGCATTGGCTCCAAGGCCATAAACGGCGTGGCCGCCATGCATACGGAGCTCCTGCGAAAGCATACCCTGGCCGACTGGCACAGTATGTACCCGGGAAAAATCCGCAATGTTACCAATGGAGTTACACCGCGGCGCTGGATTGCAGTAAGTAATCCACGGCTGACCAGGCTCATCACCGATGCGATCGGTGAGAAATGGCTCACCGATCTTGAAGAGCTGAGACAGCTGGAAAAGCTTGCCGACGACGCTTCATTCGTGCAAGCCTGGGATAAGGTCAAAATGGAAAACAAGCAGGAATTTGCAGATTTGATCCTGCAGCACGAAAACGTTATCGTCGATCCCCATGCCATGTATGATGTTCAGGTAAAACGAATTCATGAATATAAGCGGCAGCATCTTAATGTTCTGCATATCATTACACTCTATAACCGGATAAAGTCTGACCCGGACCTTGATATAACCCCCCGGCTCTTTGTTTTCGGAGGCAAGGCCGCCCCAGGCTATTTCATGGCCAAGCGCATGATTAAGCTGATCACCTCCGTTGGCAAGGTGGTGAACAATGACCCCGATATGCGGGGGCGTCTGAAGGTATTCTTTATCCCCAATTATAACGTAAAGATCGGCCATGTCGTCTACCCGATGACAGATCTATCGGAGCAGATTTCCCTGGCAGGAAAGGAAGCTTCCGGTACCGGCAACATGAAATTTTCCATGAACGGTGCGCTGACCATCGGTACCCTGGACGGTGCCAATGTGGAGATCCGGGAAGAAGTTGGTGCGGAAAATTTTTTCCTGTTCGGCCTCACCGTCGAAGAAGTAATGGAAGTTCAGCGTTCTGGCTACAAGCCTTTAGACTATTACAACGAAAACGAGGAACTGAAGTCCGTGATCGACTTGATTGCATCAGGTCATTTTTCCAATGGTGATCGCGAGTTGTTCCGACCCATCGTGGATTCCCTGCTTTATGACGATCAGTACATGCTTTTTGCCGATTATCAGGACTATCTCAACTGCCAGGAGCGTGTCGACCAGGCCTACAGGGACAGGCAGGCTTGGACCAGGATGTCAATTTTCAATTCGGCCCGCATGGGCAAGTTCTCATCGGATCGTTCGATTATGGATTACTGCAGAAAAATATGGGATGTCAAACCGTTTCCTGTTGAACTCAAGTGGCAACGGATTCCGGAGGGCGGGGTGCTGTTAAATTCGAAAACCAGGGAGTCATGATACGGGATCAGATTGGCTAATGCCAGTACAAAAGGGGTCAGACCCCTTTTGTTATTCGTTGGAGTCTATTGTGTTTCCTGCAGATATTTTTTTACCTGATCAATCCACAGCGTGCGTTCTTCAGAGGGCGCAAAGGTGAAAAATGTACCGATGCTTCGCTGTACTCCCATAAAATCAATGAGAAAATCATAAACGGAGTTAGAAGATTCAAGTTCGGCATTCAAGGCCTGGTTTTGGGCATCTAACAGGTCGATGATCGATTTGATCCCCTGCACATAGGAGTCGGTTACCAGTAGCAGGTTGCGTCTGGCAGCATCGACTGCATCCCGGGAGAGGTTGATCGATGGATAGGATGCCCTGATATTGTTAAGGGATAGCAGGACCCGCTGGCTGACTCGCTCTTGCGTTGCCATCCGTTCAGTCTGAAGCTGAATTAACTGTTCTCTGTTCCTGCCAAGCGTTGCGTTTTTTCTACCACCCTCAAAAAGAGGCAGGCGGGCAAAAACGCCAATCTGCCAGTCAGTATCATCAAGGCCGGTGGCCTCTTTGTTCCGTTGCCCTTCGCCACTTTCTGAAAACAGATAGTCAAGATCACCATCAATCGATATGGTCGGTACCCAATAGTCACGCCGAGACTTAAGGATCAGGCGCTCCTGGGCTGCAATAGCTGAATCAATAACCTTTAGCTCAGGTGATATATCGATCCCCTCCTGAAGGGCAAACATATTAAATTTCTTAAAGTACAAGGGATTATGGATGAGTTCATAGAACAAACGATCACCGCCAATCAAGAGGGGATCACTGAGGTCAGTCTCTTCTGCGATAAATTCCTCCAGCAGCGGCCGGTTGAGAATCCGGTTTAGAGTCTGCATCGAGTCTAATGTGGAAGATTCCGCCCGCAGCACGATCTGCCGATCATTAGCAAACTTGGTCTGCCAGCGATAGAGTTCATCAGGCCCGGCAACTCCAGTGCTGAGGCGAATCTGTGCCCGTTCAAGGTTTGCCTGAGTGAGTTGCATATTCTCTTTCTGCAGTTGCTCGATTGCCTTGCGTCGCAACACATCCAGGTATGCAGTTGATGCCTGAAAGATAATATCCAGTCGGACACTGTCTCGGTCAAACTCCCGACCAGTTTGCAGGCTTTTTTCAATACTATAGCCAGCCCAGCTGTTTTCAGAGTATATCTGTTGTGAGACGGAAATGCTGCCACTCAGGACATTTTCAGGCGAAGTTCCCCGGGCAACTGCCGCACGGTCAACATCAATAGTCCTGCCTCCGGCTCCAATTAAGAGCTGAGGCAGCAGTGCAGATTTAGCCTCTCTCACTGCATATGTACCTCCGAGTACTTGCCGTTCTGCTACAGCAAGGTCCAGGTTAGCGGCCAATGCTTCAGCAACGACTTCGGGCAAATTTATTCGTCGTTCAATATCATCACGCGCTTCGTTGATCAAACGGGCGCCTGTCATATAGTCCAGACTTGGGTAAATATTGATAGCTCGTGCTGTCGCCATATTAATGGTCAATTTCTGACTTCTTGAGAAGGTTACTGGCAAGGTTGAGGGGGCTTCGCCGAGCAGGATCTCCTGAATGGAGATCGCGGCCTGGCGGGCCACCTGTTCGTAGGCGCCTTCAGGCATCGTTGTCGCAAAAAATCCAGCTTCGACATATTCAAAGCTCGTCATTGCAAAGGCCGCTATCTTCCGTTCTAAAAGCATTTGGCTCAATTTTTTAAGTTCATCAGGTGATACCTGCCACAGCGGGCCGACCATGACTGCTTTCGTGTCATCAGGGATCTGCGCGACTGCATCAACTGCCGATGTGCCAACAGGAATAAGCTGAAGGTCAATGGAGTGTTCGAAACCTGCAGACCGCGCGAGCTTTTTAATTGCAGGAACCCCATTAATATCACGCTCATCAAGGAGAATGCCGAGGCTCTTGAATGGAACCAGTTTGCGAAATGCGATCAGCTCTTGATCAATCGGGGTTCCAAGATTCATATAGAATAAATTTTTCACGCCACTGCCGACACCATCACGTGGTGCCTCCTGTGCTTCTGCATCAAAGACGAGCGCTGCAACGACAGGTTTAACCAGGTCGGGTCGCTTGAAAGACTCCGTTGAGCCGATGCTTCCGAGCGTGATAATAAGATCGGTTTCAGGGTTGTTGAGCAGGGTGTCAATATGGCGATTGACGCCGTTCTGGGTAGAGTCTGCTTCCAGGGTCATCTCTTCTGGAAAATCGACAAGAAACTCTCCTTCGGCCATTTTGAGTATTTCTTGTTTAAATTGGTTTACAAGATCCGGCTTGTTGACCAGCGGCCCGTCGGTGACGATACCAATGTTGAAATGCGGCAGTGAAGTCTCAAATGATCGAGGTAACTCTTCAGCCAGAACTGCCTGCGAGAGTGAGAAAACCAGAAAACAGCACATTATCAAATAAGAGAGAAATCGATTTCGCATCTGAGAGCTCCTGAGTTGCTGTTTCATGTGGATGGTATTTTGAAAAAAGTTGCATAGAGAACTGGTACAAAAACCAGGGTCAATACGGTTGCAAAACCAAGACCGAAAACGATAGTTACAGCCATGGCAATGAAGAAGGCATCCTGAAAAAGCGGGATCATACCCATCATTGTGGTCAGGGCCGCCATCATCACCGGCTGCATCCTGGATACTCCGGATTCAATTATCGCTTCAAGCCCAGGCATACCCTGCTTTATGTTAAGGTCGATCTGGTCGATGAGAACAATCGCATTTTTAATGAGCATACCTGAGAGGCTCATCAGACCAAGCAGCGCCATAAAGCCGAACGGCTGGTTCAGCAGGAGCAGGCCGGCGGTAACACCAATGATAGAAAGTGGTACTGTCAGCCAGATGATCAGGGGCTGCCTGAAGGCATTGAAAAGAAAAATAACCACGAGGATCATCATTCCGAAATACATGGGGATGTTCGCTGCCAACTGGGCTGTTGAATCGGATGAATCTTCGACCTCCCCACCCCAGGCTATAAAATAGCCGGGTTTACCTTTAAGTGGGATGATATCGTCATATTTAACCGGAATTGTACTTGCCGTGTATTCTTTACCGGCCTGTAGTGATTTGCCACTATAGGTTTGAAGATCCACGCCCAGAGCCTGCTCGATCTGGGGTTTGAGCCGGGCCAGAAGTTCAGATGGCAGTCCCTCACGCGCATCGGCATGCACCTTGATAAACGGTCGCCGGTGCCAGCGCGATACGCGGGCATTCTCCCAGGTGGTCTCCACCCCGTTGATCACTTGCAGGATCGGCACCTCCTTCTGGGCGGAGGGACTGTAAATCTGCAACTCTTCCAGATCCTCCATCCTGCTCCGCTCGCCCGCTGGGGCGCGCGCTATGATCGGAATGAGATCAATTCCCTCACGGTAAATCCCGGTCGTTGTCCCGGAAAAATTGGATTCGATGGCCGTAGCAATCATGGGTCGATCAATACCAAGTGTCCGGGCCCGATCTTCAGCCAGCAGTGGTTGCGGCAGCTTCATTTTTTCGCCCCACTCCGTCCTGATTGCCTTGGAGTTGGGATCTGCAGCGATAATGTCCATTACCTCATCGGCCATTTTCCTCAGCTCCGCCGGATCAGGCCCATTGATGCGGAACTGGATCTTCCCACCCTCACCGGGACCGAGAATCATCTTCTTAACGTTGACGACGGTATCTGGAAACATCTCTTCTAAATCATTTTGAATCTGCGGAAGCAGCTGATCGATCAGGCGATAGTCTTCAACCGAGACGAGCAGATTGGCATATTGTGTGGAAGCATCCACGGGAACGGAATAAACCAATAAGAAACGCGGATGTCCGGCACCTACGGCAGAAGCGACCTGGGTGACCCCGTCAAGCTTGAGCAGATACTCCTCCATCATAGCCACACCCTTTTCCGTCTCGCGGATGTGGGTTCCCTCACGAAACTGGCATTCAATGATGAACTGGGGTGTCGTCGAATTGGGGAAAAACTGGTTACTGACGAAGCCAAACCCGTAAAGGGCGATTCCGAACATTGCGCAGACGATGGCAATGGTAACGAAACGCATTTTGATGGCAATGGTTACAAACCCACGGTAGATCTGGTAGAATTTTCCGCCATAGGGATCTTTCCGTTCACCGCCAGCCTGCTGTTTGGCTTTTTTCCCGAGAACAAAGGATTTGGTGATGAGTGGGGTTACTGTCACGGCCGTCAACCAGGACAGGGACAAAGAAATCAAAATGACATAATACAGCGACCGGGTATACTCACCGGTGGAATTATCCATGCCGCCGATAGAAGCAAAGGCCAGCACGGCCACAACCGTTGCCCCAAAGAGGGGTGTAGCGTTCTGCCCGACCACCTCCTTGGCCGCCTGAAGCCCATCCGTGCCTTGCTCCATGCGCACCTTCATGCCATCGACCACCACGATGGCATTATCAACCAGCATCCCCAGCGCGATGATCAGGGCACCGAGCGAGATGCGTTCCAGAGTGATCTGGTAATAGCCCATCACCATGAAGGTGGCGGCAATGGTCAGGAGCAGAATAAAGCCGATGATCAGCCCTGAGCGCAGCCCCATAAAAAGGAGAAGGACAACGACAACAATAGCGACCGCTTCAAGTAGATTGATGACAAAAGAGTTAACCGCCTTGGTCACCGCCTTGGACTGCATGGCGATTTCGATCAACTCCATACCCAGAGGAATTTCGCCCTGCAGCTCATCAATCCGCTTAATGACGCCCTCGCCCATGGTTACTGCATTACCACCGCCAATGGTTGATATGGCAATACCAATGGCATGCACCCCATCGAGCCGGAGAATTTTACTGGGTGGATCGACATAATCACGGACCACCGTGGCCACATCGCGCAGGTAGATGAGTTTGCCTCCTTTAGAGGCGATAAAGAGCCCTTCAAAATCCTTTTCAGAGTCGAACTCCCCGGTGGGTTTGATGGCCATATACTCCGGCCCGATTTTGACTTTACCGGCACTGACCGGGAGGTTCTTGGCCTGCAGGGCATCAAATATCTCCTGCTTGGTGATCCCGAGCGAAGCCATTTTAGTGCGCGACATCTCGACATAGATGGCTTCACTCTGCTCAGCGAAGAACGTGACCTTTTTCACGTCCTGGACAACGAGGAGCTCGCGCTTGAGCAACTCAGCCACGTCCTTGAGTTCGGCATAGGTATAGCCCTCGCCGGTGAGGGCAAAGTAGACGCCAAAGACATCACCGAAATCATCATTGACAATGGGTGGGCCGGAACCGGGCGGCAGCTCGGGGATGACATCGAGCACCTTGCGCCGCATCTCATCCCAGACCGCCGGCAGTGCCACTTTGTCGTAGCTGTCCTTGATCTTCACCTTGACAACAGACATACCGCGCGACGAATATGATTCCACCCGTTTGAGCTGACCGAGTTCCTGCATGGCTTTCTCGATCTTCTCGGTGACCTCCTTTTCGACCTCTTCAGGAGATGCGCCGGGATAGGGTGTGGCGATAACGGCGTCCTTGATGGCAAACTCAGGGTCTTCCAGTCGTGGCAACCCCTGGTAGGCAAGATACCCCAGGACCAGAACCACCACTGTCATTGTCCAGGTGATGACCGATTTTTTTATGGAAAATTCTGCGATATTCATGGGCTATTTTCCCTCTCGCTGGCTTTCCCAGGGACGGACTTTCATGCCGTCCTGCAATTTACTCACCCCGGCAATGACAATTTCTTCACCACCCTGCAGTCCTTCGGTGATCATGACATTTTTTGAGCCTTGGAGACTGCCGATTTGCACCAGAACTTTCTTCACCGTCTCACTCTGCTGGTCAAATTGCCAGACATAATCCTGGTTGTCTGCGTCATTGAGCACGGCAATTGCCGGGATAATAATAGCAGACCCCACGGCATCTCCTTCCCCGGCGGAAGCGGTCACTTTTGCGGTCATACCCGGCAGAATATTGGCCTCCTCTGGCTGATCCATGATCAATACCACCTGGTAGGTCTGGGTGGCCGGATCGGCATCTGTTGAAAACTCTTTTATGGCGAGCGGATACTTGTTGCCGGCAGCGGCATCAAATTCTGCAATAACCTCCGCTCCAGACCGATTCCGAAACTGGGCCATCAATAGTTCAGGCACATCGATGAGAATTTCGAGCTGGTCGATCAGCTGGAGGTAGGCGATCGGTTGTTTCTCCTGGACTTTCTCAAAATTTTCAACGTAGCGTTTGGCGATCACCCCAGCAAACGGGGCTACAAGCGTCGTATCTTTTAAGGCATTCTGCGCGTCTTCCATACGGGCACGAGCCACATCCCGTGAAGCACGATAACGGTCAAAGTCAGCCTTGGAAACCTGTCGCTTGGCATAAAGCTCTTTATAGCGCTGATACTGTTGTTCGGCCTCAAGCTCACGTGCTTTGGCTTCACTGATAGCGGTCTGAAAATCACGTGGCTGGATCTGGGCAATCAAATCACCTTTTTTGACCACCTGGCCCTCATCGATGGGTAGTTTTTCTAAGGGGCCGGATACCTTAAAAGAAAGCTCTGACCGCTTCGCCGCCCGGACCCGGCCCGGCAGGGACATGGACAGCTGTTCCTGGCCCGCCTGCACGCTCAAGAGCTTAACTGGCTTGATCGGCTCGGCGGCGACAATCTCCTCCTTATCCTTGCAGCCAACAAGTACAACTGTGGAAAGCACAATACAAAGAAGTGTGCAAAAGCCGGAAAAGCAGGATTGGGCGTTTATAACATGTCTATCTCGGTTCATATAGCCTCCAGCAGCTAAATGATTGATGTGTCAGATGAAAAAACGTGTGTGAAAGAAACAAAAAAACCTATGATAATAGTAATTAATATAAGCCTTGAGAATTATTGTCAAGTAGCCATTCTGTCTCAGTGTCCTTGCTCATGATTACATCAGATCGAATCAGCGATTTATTTAATCTCATTAATTGTCTTCATATATACACCCTGTGTTTTGCTTCAGATGGAAATGGAAAAGGTCAGATCTCGATTTCTATAAATAATGTCCATTGGCAGTAAAGAATTTGTGAGTCAATCATCGCCAGTGTTGTTTCTTTAAATGATGATAAAACTTCGTATCCCTTTAACCGTGGCAGAATAGAAATTAAAGTTCTGTATAATCCTCGTCTGAACTTCACATCACATATAAAACTAACTACCTGATACAATAGAAAGATTAATTGATGCTTATCAAGCCAAATTAGTACGAGCATACCTAAATATATCGAAGTGTAGAGAACATAAATCTCAGAGAAATCCGGTTCCAGTTTTGTAGCCTCCTGTTAGCGCCGTGAGGCGATCGAGTCCATCTGGTGGGCAAGATCGAAGTCCTTTTCAGTAATCCCTCCAGAGCGTCGTGTGTTGTCAGTTGAACCGTGATCCGGTATGTTTTAGAGCGACATTAATTCTGACAATCCGATGGAGCAAGCTGGAATCATTGGAAAAATTAGATATTTTTCACTTGATTATACCTCTGTGTCACGTATACTCATAAGTATAGGTAATCATTAAATAGTTTATACTACAATGTAATAGGGTAAATTTAAGTGGAGGCAGTTATGAAGAAATTTTTTACATTATTAGTTTCGTTGGTTTTTGTTTTAAGTTTGGTAGTCTCTCCAGTATTTGC
>CAZOWJ010000057.1:0-23488 GCA_964583415.1 uncultured Desulfocapsaceae bacterium | reverse complement strand
ACACCCGCTGAAATACACGACCTTGCCCGGCCGCACAATAGTTCTGTCCCCTTTTTATTCCTTTTTATTACTTTTAATTATATCTCAAAAGATTTACATTGGTTGTTCCTAACCTGAAAGCTGATCCCTTCTTGACAGCATTCCTAACACGGTTAGTGTCTCTCATCATATATCACACATTGATACATAATCTCTTCCTAGGAATCTTCCGAATCAAGTTGAAGGAATAGAGACTTCAGTGTCTGGCACGTAATATCCTGGGTAATAGGAGAAAGCCATGGATCCAAGAGTGAAATTTACATCATTGCTAACAACCACATTAGTCATCTTTGCTTTTCTTCTACTTGTGGGGTGCGCTGCATCTAAAAAAGATCAGTTCAAACAAGATATGATGGCGCAAGGTGTAAAACCTCTATCTAGCGCTCAGCTTAAAACCCTAATGGCTAATGCAACTCAGCATGAGAAACATCCAACGAAATACGAGGGTACATTTCATTACTCAGCCGATGGAACAGCGGATGGTAAGGTTTGGGGGTCTTTTGGTGAGAAAGTGTACATTGGTAATTGGTACATCAATGATCTAGGAGCAATGTGCCAGAAGTGGGAAGTTAAAGAAAGTTGTTACTTGTATTATCCTGGAAAAGGCAATAACGAATATACCAGAGTTCAAGTATCCGGGCAGCAAACTATGGCTTGGCCTGATGGATTAACTCCAGTTATCATAACATCTGGGATGCAAACGTTATAATAATTTGATGACAAAGACAGGGTCAGGATTGCCGTGGCAAACCAATCACTATGTCTCGCAAGTAATTCCTTATCTACCAGCTATAAACTTCTCAACTAATTTCTTGTTCTCGATTGAGACTTGAAGCTCAATTTCCTTTACAAGTGTCATAAATTTACTGGCAGCAGGAGATAGCATTCGACCGCGCTCACGCATAAAGCCATATTTCAGGGTCATCCATGGCTCGTAAAACGGGATAATGCTAAATTCACCAGCTTCAAGTTCACGCCTGATCTGAAATGGTGCGGCAGCACTGAAGGCATTGCTTTCAGAAATGATCTGCCTTGATTGATAGAGATCCTGGATCTCTATTGATGGTAGCATGTTCGTAGTGTTTTTTTCTGGAAACAGTTCACCAGGGAAATGGGGGGCGATGCGAATGGGGAGTTTTATGAGCACTAATGGATAATTGAAAAAATCTTTTTTGGTTACCCTTCCTTTTTCTAACAAAGGGTGACCGGTGCGACAGAAGAAGACAAATTGGTGCTGTCCTATGACTTCTGTCTCTAATTTGTCATTATTGACCGCTTCACTCAGCTCTGAAAAGCCAAGATCTACCTTCCGTTCAACGACGAGCTTCTCAACTTCATACCAGTCCGATGATGTGACTTTACATCTTATTCTTGGGTGCTCTGAAATTAGTTTTCCAATAGCACGATGACCAGATAACTCTGCTGGATAAGGAGCAAAGGCAACCGACAACTCTCCTGCACCCAGCTCTTTAAAGAGGATAATGTCACGTTCGAGTTCGTGAGTTGCTGCCAGGATTAATTCGCTATGCTTTTTAAATAATTCCCCATATGGAGTTGGGGTAACCTTGCCTCGTTGTCGGTTGAACAGTTTTACGCCAAGAGAATCTTCAAGATTCGCTATGCTCCTCGAAAAAGCAGGCTGAGAAATATTTTCTGCTTCGGCTGCTCTCCGGAATTTGCCATGCCTCAACAGAGCAAGTGCATAGATAATTTGTTGGTATTTAATCATTATGCACAAAAGGTATCATTATTAAGCCTAAAATGCAATTGTGTGTTGCTTATTTATTGCTTAAAGTGCCCGAGATGATACAGCAAATAAGTATCGGGGTATTAAGCATGGCGTTCAGCACTGAAGCTTCACGTGGAAATGAGTGTAGATATGTCGTGCCACAGGCCGTATAAGCAAATATCCGAATAGAATCTGGTTGTAAAACGAGTAAAGATGAACAATGTCTCTTGACTTGAAGAAGAGCTCAAGACGCATACCACTTATTTAGATGGAGGATTACAGATGAAAAAACTACCTTTTCGCAAGACACTCGTCTCAGCCGTACTGGCGTTGTCAGTTGGTTGTCTTGCGAGTACTGTTGCCTACGCTGCAAAAAAACCGAACATCCTTGTTATATGGGGTGATGATGTGGGCTATTGGAATGTTAGTCATAACAACCGCGGTATGATGGGATATAAAACTCCAAACATTGATCGTATTGCCAGTGAAGGACTAAGCTTTACTGATTACTACGGTGAGCAGAGTTGCACTGCCGGGAGAGCAGCGTTCATAACCGGCCAGCATCCGGTTAGGACCGGTTTAACAAAAGTTGGTATGCCTGGCGCTGCACAAGGTCTTCAGAAAGAAGACCCCACAATTGCTGATATGCTTAAGCCACTTGGCTATGTAACAGGCCAGTTTGGTAAAAACCATCTTGGCGATCGAAACGAATTCTTTCCTACCGTTCACGGCTTTGATGAATTTTACGGTAACCTTTATCACCTGAATATTGAAGAAGAACCGGAATTACCAGATTTCCCAACCGGCGAACTCGGCGAGAAAATATCTCCCCGAGGTGTATTCAAATGTGTTGCCACCGAAACCGATGATAAAACTGAAATTCCACGTTTTGGAGCCTGGGGCAAGCAGTCTTGTGAAGATACCGGACCGCTGACCCAGAAGCGAATGGAAACCGTTGATGGTGAGTTCCTTGATGCCACAAAAGATTTTATAACCCGCGCGATTAAAGACGATAAACCATTCTTTGTCTGGTTTAACGCAACTCGAATGCATGTCTTCACACATCTTAAAGAAGAATCGAAAGGCGTGACAGGACATGGTATTTACCCAGATGGCATGGTCGAACATGACGGACATGTCGGCGAGCTTTTAGATCTTCTCGACGAACTCAATATCTCAGAGGAAACCATTGTCGTCTATTCAACTGACAATGGTGCAGAAGTTTTTACCTGGCCTGACGGTGGTACCACTCCATTTCATGGTGAGAAAGCAACAACCTGGGAGGGTGGTTTTCGGGTTCCAGCGGTAGTTCGCTGGCCTGGGACAATACCAGCTGGTAAAATAGTCAATGGCATTGTCTCGCATATGGACTGGATGCCGACACTCCTGGCAGCGGCAGGCTTAGACAACGTTAAAGAAGAATTGTTGAACGGTACCAAAGCTGGAGACAAAGAATTTAAGGTCCATCTTGATGGCTACAATATGCTTGACTACTTTAAGAGTGGCGGCGAAGGTGCCGGACCAAGAAAAGAGATTTATTACTTTACCGATATCGGTAAACTCGCCGCTGTACGACACAATGACTACAAGGTACATTTCATGGTCCAGGAAGCACATGGATTTGACGTGTGGAAAAACCCCTATACCGAGCTTGGATGGCCTTCCCTCGTGGATCTTCGTGCCGACCCATTTGAGCGTGCAATGCACGAATCCATCGGTTGGGGCCTGTGGTCGACCAAACGCATGTATGTGCTGAGTGGAGCGGCTATTATCGCGACGGATTTTTTGAAAACCTTCCTGGATTTTCCACAGCGCCAGGCACCGGGTAGCTTTAACGTTGACAATATTATCAATCAATTAGAAGCTGTTCGTGCGGCAGGGCAGTAATTTCTTATAACTTTAAAAACTCGACTGACGAATGCAGCAAATGCAGCATTCTTCAGTCGAGTAATGCCCCCCTCAGAATTGATTGAAACTGATAACCAGAATCTGTTAGATCCAGTGACATTTATCAACACTGACGCCTACCCGCCTGTTATTTAATCCACTTGGTATTTCTGAAGTTTATTCTGCAGGGTTTTTCTTGTTATACCCAGCCTTCTGGCTGCCTCGCTCTTATTACCGCCGGTCTCTTTCAGCGTCTGGAGGATAAGAGCTTTTTCTGCATCCTGTAGTGAAGCCGGTTTGTCATTATTGTTTTTTTCCGGATCTCGTGCGTATTTCTGGATAGATAGCGGCAGACTCTTTTCTGTGAGTTGCTCCCCTCTCATCAGGATTATTCCACGCTCGATGGCATTCTCCAGTTCCCGGACATTTCCCGGCCAGGGATAGGACTCCAGCAGTTTCATGCAGGAAGGGGTTACCGCATCAACCCGCCGACGGTTCTTCTCGGCAAATATTGCCACAAAATGATCAACCAGCAGTTCAACATCATTGTCTCTTTCTCGTAACGGAGGAACGATGAGCGTAACAACGTTGAGCCGATAATAAAGATCTTCACGAAATAAACCTTTCTGTACCTCCTGCTCAAGATCTCTGTTAGTGGCTGCAATAATGCGAACATCAACCTTAACCGTGCTCTCACCGCCGACCCGCTGCAATTCACCTTCCTGCAGAACCCGCAGCAGCTTGACCTGCATTGCTGGGGTTGTTTCGCCGATTTCATCCAGAAATAAGGTTCCTCCGTCGGCCTGAACAAACTTGCCGTCCCGTCGTCTATCCGCCCCGGTAAATGCTCCTTTTTCATGACCGAACAACTCCGACTCCAGTAAACTTTCAGCTAACGCAGCACAATTGACCTTTACAAACACTCCCCTGTTTCGCTCACTGTTGTGGTGCAGCGCTTCGGCAACGAGCTCCTTGCCGGTACCAGATTCACCGGTCACCAGCACGGTTGCTTCAGTTGGTGCGACGTAGCTTATCATCTCAAGTAACTCAGCCATTGGAGCAGAATTTCCGATAATTCCGCTCTCAAGAGCATGACTTTCAGGTCTGATCTGCTGTTTTTTCTCCTGGACCTGATGATGATCAAGAGCACGTTCAAGTGTTAACCGAAGTCGATCAAAATCGAGCGGTTTGGTGAGATAATCATGTGCGCCCTGTTTAATGATTTCCACCGCATCATCTACCGATGAGTAGGCGGTCATGATTACCACTGGCAAGGCCGGGTTATTCCTGTGTATATAATCAAACGCCTCACGGCCGCTCATCCGCGCCATTCGTACATCCATGAGGACAGCATCATAGGAGTGTTTTTCTACTGCCTTGACGGCAGTGTCTCCATCATCTGCCTCGACACAACGCCAGCCCCACTCTTTGAGCATATTGCAGAGCATGTAACGATGAACCTGTTCATCATCAACCACAAGAATCGTGGGCTCTCTGTTGGCACCAGTCACGACCAGACCTATGCTTTAATTTTTTTCAGCAGCCAGGCCATGTTCTCACCCAGGTGCCTCATGGTTTCCATACCCTCCTGGTCCTCGGCAACTTCGCCTTTATCGCGCCCGATGCCGATGTTCCAGTAACTTGATCCGACAATAATCATCTGGTTGATCAGGAAGAAGTGGTTCATGGTGTCGAATGCATGGATACCACCAGCGCGCCTGACAGCTACAACCGATGCACCAATCTTTCGTTTATAGAGATGATCGTTGGCACGCCCCACCATTCCGCTCCGGTCAATCAGTGCCTTCATCTCCGCCGAAACATCAGCAAAATAGGTTGGAGAGCCCAGAATAACGACATCGGCCCTGCTCATTTTGTCAACGCATTCATTGAGCATATCTTTTTTGACTGCGCAGGTTCCATCCTGTTCCTTAAAACAGACCATGCATGCCGTGCAGCCTCCCATTTTGCTGCCTGCCAATTCTACCAGTTCTGTTTTGGCTCCCGCTTCTGCCAGCGGCTCCAATACAGTATTGAGCAGCAAAGCTGTATTTCCTTTTCTTCGTGCACTTCCGCAAAAAGCAACTACTTCCATGGCAACGCTCCCGATATAGATTTAAGTAAAACAGTGTTCGTGCCACTGCGCTGGAACGCTATTGAGCACAAAACTTCAAAACCTGTCAGTGATTTTTTAACTCGAACTGATTATATAAACATGGATAAAAGACATAAACAATTATTTTAATTGACATACTGGTCAGCTCCTGCTGTCTCTTGAGCTGTCAGTTGTCACTCTCTAACAGAAGATCTGCCATGGAAACTATATTAATTTTGACAACCGGCGGTACCATCGACAAGGTTTACTTTGACGCCAAAAGTGAATATGAAGTTGGTCCTCCCAATATAAAAACGGTACTCTCTGAGCTGAATCTCTCAATTTCCTACCGAATTGAATCATTAATGAGAAAAGACAGTCTCGATATTACCGATGACGAACGTGCCATTATAAAATCAGCCGTGCAGAATGCTCCCGAGAACACCATCCTGATTACCCATGGTACAGACACAATGGTTGAAACAGGGAAATCATTGGTAGGATTGACAAGGAAAACTGTGGTATTGACCGGCGCCATCGAACCTGCTTTGTTTAAAACAAGCGATGCCCTGTTTAATATCGGCTGCGGTCTTGCAGCAGTGCAAACTGCCCCGCCGGGGGTATATATTGCAATGAATGGCCGCATCTTTGACTGTCAGCAGGTCCGAAAAAACCTTGAGAAAAATCGATTTGAACCAACGGCCTGATTGTCAGAGCAACGTTGTAATACGATAACATCATTGGAGACAGCGTGGAGCGAGAATCTGTTAACAAGCTTGTCCTTTTATTTCTGGTAGTTACCATATCTGCCGTTTTCCTGACCATGATTCATCAGTTTTTGATGCCGATGTTCATGGCAGGCCTGGTTTCTGCAATGGTCAGTCCCGCTCATCAATGGGTCAGCAAGCGAATCGGCGGTCGTGAAAATATTGGCTCTATCCTGATCATTCTGGCAATCATTTTCCTTATTCTGGGTCCGCTTACTATTCTGGTGAGCGTTGTAGTAGCGCAGGCGATCAGCGTCGGGCAATCCGTCACTCCATTCGTGCAGGCCCTGATCAATGAACCGACATCAATGAGTAAGTATCTGGAAAAACTACCCTATTACGACCAGGTGCTGCCGTATCGAGACATCATCATACAAAGAGCCGGAGAAATTGTCGGAAACGTCAGCTCTTTTCTGATCAACTCTCTGTCATCGTTTACCAGATTGACCATGAGTGCTATCTTCGGCTCAATCATCATGCTCTATACCATGTTCTATTTCCTCACCATGGGAGATATCCTGCTCAAAAAAATATTATATTTTCTGCCGTTACATGACAATGAAGAACAGCGACTGCTTCGACGTTTTACTTCCGTTGCCCGGGCAACGATTAAGGGAACCCTCATAATCGGAATCATGCAGGGCGCTATCTGCGGATTCACTTTTTTCCTGGCAGGCATCAATGGTCCGGTCTTCTGGGGTACCGTTATGGCGGTCACCTCTATAATTCCAGCTTTTGGAACCGCAATTGTCTGGATACCTGCCCTGGCTATCCTTGCAATTACCGGAAATTTTACTGGAACAATCATTCTTCTGGTCGGTTGTGGAGCCATTGCCGGCAACCTCGACAATATTGTTCGCCCAAGACTTGTTGGAAAAGATACTGAGATGCATGATCTCTACATTCTCTTCAGTACACTGGGCGGAATCTCCATGTTCGGTATTCTTGGTATTATCATTGGCCCCATTATCGCAGCCCTTTTCATCACTATCTGGGAGATTTACGGTGATTCCTTTAAAGAATATCTTCCCGATGTAGGGAGCTTTATAAAAGCAGAAAAGAAAGAAGATATTTGCTCGGTCGCTGACGAGGACAAAGAGGATGAGGAAGTGGTCTGATCCACACTATTGAAGACCAGTCGATGAAATCAAACTGATCATTTGTAAACGCATCACACCTGCAACAAAGAGGACAGCTTCATGAGTTCAGATAATGAACAGATACAATTTCGACATTACTCTCCGCAATGACGACCAGGTGACCATAGAGGCCGTCTCCAATAGAAATTAAATAAACCGCTGCATCAGCGAGTCTATAACCTGATCCATATTTTCTACTGTTGCTCCCAGTTCAGAACAGATCCGAAGAGCATATTCACGTTGCTGGGGGTTGTTTAAATCACTCACCCTGCCAATCCTGTGTGCGCGTCTGCCGATGCAGAAAATCATCTGTTCCTGCGGTTCAAGCTGGAGAAATTGACGGATCGGTTCCATCATTTTTCCTTTGTCTGCAGGAAGAACTCCGTCAACTTCCGAAAACAAATTCAGGACATGATCACTTTTTACCCTGCTGTTTATTCCATCCAGGTTGTCAAGAAAACAGAGCAGTTCCCTGGCTGTATCCACCTCTCCCATCTTATCAAAATTTCCATTTTTATACTGTTCGGTCAGTGGCGCAGAGCCGGGCATCGCCAGGGTACGCAAGCGGATAAAATCCGGATTTATCTGGTTCAAGGCATCGGCCGTCTCCTCAGCATTTTCGCGCCATAATGTATAACCGCCAAGACCTGGCATATAATACTCCGACAGTTCCATCCCGGCTTTTTTAATTTTTTGCCCCGCCTTGATCTGGGTCGCTTTATCTACGCCCTTTTTTACCAACTTGAGAACAGCATCAGATCCTGATTCCAGACCAATGTGAATCCTGTTAAGACCGGCATCAGCCATTTGCCTCAGGTTCTCATCACTGATTCTGGCGATGGTCTTTGAGCGGGCATAGGAGGTTATACGGGAGACCATTGGAAAGGCCTCCTTGAGGTGACACAGGATTTTAATGAGATCCGCCGGTTTTATTATCAGGCTGTTGCCGTCCTGAAGAAAAATTGATTTCATACCACCGGTAACGAATCCATAGGCAGCATGAAATGCTTGTCGATCACCGCTGCCTTTATCTATAAGACTCTGCACGTCTCTTCGAGAAACAGTACCTGACGATTTTCTCGCCTCATCGAGTATCTCAACGTAAAATCGGACGGAATCAATATCCTTGAGTACATGATCTACTGGTCGAAGACTGAATGTAGTTGATTTGTAAACCGGGCAGAACGTGCATCTGTTCCACGGACAATTACGGGTAATGCGAATAAGCAGGCTTTCGGCCTCACTGGGAGGTCTGATCGGTCCCTGTTCAAATCCGTTATAGGGTTCCACTCTTTTCATCTTGCATCCAATTAGGCTTTTTGGCCAGGTACGCTCTAGTATGATTAGCTGTAAACATATTAAATATCTGGTATCTTGTCAGCTCACTATAAGATTAATACCGTCAACAAACAACAGGAGGACCAGATGGTTACCTCAATTATCCTGATAAACGCCGAACGCACAAGAATTAACGACATTGCCGAACAAATGCAGGAAACCAAAGGTATATCTGAAGTGTACTCGGTAAGCGGTTCTTACGACCTGATCGCAATTATAAGGGTGGCAAGCAATGACGATCTTGCAGAACTGGTTACCGGAAAAATGAACAGGATTGACGGGATAACTCACACGGAAACCATGCTTGCTTTCAAGGCCTACTCCCGACATGACCTGGAGTCAATGTTTGCCCTTGGAATGTAGGTAACCTCTCAAATACCCGTAAACCTTTATTACCGATAAAGACTTCGGAGCGAAAGGCGTCACAGAGAAGGTCCAGTTGCTGACAGTGCTGCCTTTTTCTGCCGTGCTTGTCGTTTTTTCTTAACCGGGTTGACATGAGAACAGGGCACAGCTGCAAGACATTTACCACAGACATCTGCATACCCCAGGGCGCTGGGAGTTCCCATAGTCTGCCACAAATTTCTGAATTTCCTGCACTACCCTTTGTGTCATGTCCCGGCTCTTGCTTCTGCTGATTTGAAACGATCAAATACTTTTTACTTCTGTTCAAAACTGAATTTAATAACACACCTGCCATCTCCATTCACAAGGCTTTCTTCTATTGAGTGAATTGGTTTTAATCTGAGTGCCTTCATTACACCGTTTCGGATCGCCTGACAGCCACAGGCATATCCTTTCGTCATATTTGCGCTGTTTAAGGAGTCATATGCATTGCATTGACGCCCAACCCAGGTAGCTTCATTACCCAGAATACTCACCGGCTCGTTGATATACATATCATCGAAGAAGCACACCTCCCAGATTTCTTTGAAAATCGCCATTAAATCCTGAATGGATTGAGGCCGTTGTATAGCCCCTGATTTCAAGAGCATGAGCGTATATTTACGGAAAAAACGTTCGTTGGCCTCAAGATTTAACCCATTGGCTTTTTCTTCGCCAAGTTCCCTGACAACCGTGGCGTGCCAGTAAGAATCATGAAGCCACCATAGCTTCTTCACATGGTTAAGTTCTTCAGCAGATGATTCCACCGATGTTCCCCATTTTAATTGTTAAAATAATCTCAACTTCTTGTTTTAAATCCAATTTATCAGAAAAAATCAATTCGTTGCTTGATGCTGCTCGACAATTTGTTACCAGCGTATCTGATATCTAAGAAAACATCGACTTTGCTCTCCGATAACTCAGTACCATCAGAGTGCCTTGCTTGCAGGAGTTTTTCCAGCCATTGAATTCTGCTGCTCTGCGTCATCATCGGGTTCTGCTACCGGCATATGCTGGCGCAGATGTTCAATGTCGACAGTGTCGCCGTATTTTTTGGTAATTGCCGAAAGTGCGTCCTGTCGTTTACTGAAAATATGTTCCTCACCTATTTTATCATATAATCCCGTTCGTTTAAGTACATCTGAAACCTTGAATTTTGGACGGGTTATAAAAAACTCAATACCTGCTTCTTTGAACCATTCTGACATATGTGCGAGCATCTCTTCACCGGTTGTGTCAATCTGGTCAACTGCCTCAATATCAAGTATTGCAACTTTTAATTGCGGTTTATCAGCTACAGCGTTGACCAGTCGTTTCTCCAGATAACCGGCATTAACAAAATACAAATCGCCGTCATAACGAAAAAAAGCCAGGGTATCGCTGGTTTCCATACCAAACAGATGAGCATCTCGCAAGGTGCCGTCTTCATGCATGGCAACTTCAGCAAAGTGTGGGCGCATCGTACGGTAGATATAAAAGGCCAGCGATATTGCTATGCCGATATAGACTCCTTTTTCAAGATGCGGAGCAAAGTATATTGTGGTGTTGAATACCACAAAGGCCACGATGGTATCATGCCAGTTAACCTTCCAGGAATGTACCAGAGGGGCAATCTGAAATAATGATGCAACAGCTACAATAATTACAGCCGCAAGGGTTGCAATCGGCAAGTGATACATCAATGGTGTCAGGAATAACAAAGTTATGCCAACAATGATTCCAGAGACAACCGCGGCAAAGCCGGTTTTAGCACCCGCATCAAAGGCTATAGCTGTTCGTGAAAAAGATCCGGAAACCGGGTATCCCTGCATGACCCCGGCCACCAGGTTCGCCAGTCCTTTACCCACCATTTCCTGATCAGCAGAAAGACGCTGGCGGGTTTTCGAGGCAACCGCTTTTGCCACAGAAAAAGCTTCTACAAAGCTCAAAAATGCGATCATACCAGCCGGTAACATTAATTCCTTGATATGACGGGGATCATATTGGGGCCATGCGAACGAAGGAAGCCCTGCCGGCACCTCAGCGACAACGGCACCTCCCCGGTCGGCATAGCCGGATAACCAGGCGACAGTGGTAGTGATAACAACGGTAAAAAGAATCCCCGGTAATTTTGGCGTGAAGCGTTTGAAGAGAATTAACAGTATGATTGAAAAAATCCCCATGAACAATGTCAACAAATGTGTGTTCTCCGGGATGGCAACAACCAGGTTCCAGAGGGTTTCATGCAGATAGTCCCCAGTAGTAACACTGACGCCAAATATCTTGCCAAGCTGCATACTGGCAATGACAAGGGCAGCAGCATTGGTAAAACCTATAACCACAGAGTGCGACAGGAAATCGACCATAATACCCAGGCGTAAAAACCCGAGGATTAACTGAATCCCACCGGCAATTAACGCCAAGAGTGCAGCATACATAATTGTTTGCTCAGCATTCAGAGCCAGTGGCGCCAGGGCAGCGGCAGTCATCAGGGAGATAACGGCAACCGGCCCATTCTGAAGCTGCCTGGAAGAACCAAAAATCGCTGCGACAATGGGAACTAAAAAAGATGCATACAATCCATAGTGTGGAGGCAGACCGGCAAGTTGCGCGTAGGCCATAGCTTGAGGGATGAGCACCAGGGCCACAGTAATTCCGGCAATGATATCTGCCTTCAGTATCGCAGGATTTTTCAAATCACCAATCCAGGAAAGGAAAGGAATAAAACGCAGCTTCGCTTCATTAAGCGTTTCAAACAGAAATGTTTTCATATCTTTTCGTATGCAATTCTGGATTATCAATATTCACAGTTTGTTATCTAACTACATGGCATTTAGTATAATCACTCAAAGTGTGGCCGGCAAAAATACTCTGCTCCCTATCCCAATCCAGATTTTCAGGATCACCGCTCTCATTAACGCAAGAATTTACGGGGTAATTAGTGGACAAAACATATGGGAGTGAGCCGGTATCTTAGGTTTGATTTTTCCTGCTGTTAATTAAGATTTCCACCAATAATTTGAAGTTACTGGTGGAAATCCTGGCGGAACATATGAGGGTGCAGTTGTAGTTCTGGAGGCAAACTTGCTCTCCAGAGAAAGACCTGGATATCTGTTTATCAATCGAGTTGCGGAATAGTTATTTCTTTTCCATTGCTGGCAGCCGACACGTATGCGGTATAAACTGTCAGGATTGTATCTGCAGCAAGCAGGCTGTTTGACTGAGGTGCAGCTCCCGTGGCTGTGCACTGATAAAAATCCTGTGTTTCGCTCTGGTAACCTGTATACCAATCTTCATCCGGTGAGATATTCGACCAGCCTTCTTTTGTCTCGATCTTCTCCACAACATAAATATCCTGGAACTGGGATCCCCTGGGATTAAATGACTTCATTGAATTGTTCGGATTAATGTTGACGATGGTGCGATGGTTGTTTGCCGTTATTTCAATCCAGTTATGAACACCGCCAAGCACCAGCTCCGAGGCAAAAATATCTGCAAACATTCCATCTTCAAAAACAATATGCATCGACCCAAAATCCTCTATATCGGTGTACCCCGTTTTTATAAATCCCAGATCGCGAAACTTCTCAGAGCGCGTTACTGAATGGACCCGTGCCGATACTGTTACCGGACGAATAGGTTTGCCCTGTGAAACCATCCCCTCGATTTGTTTCAGGTAGAGTACTGCACCAAGAGGATGCACCGCTTTGCCCATGATTGATCCGCCACCGGAGCATGACCATATACCATAAAACGGTGAGTGAGACCCAGAGTGGGATTCCTCGCCATGCATCCAGAGAATCTGGGCTCCCGTCTTCTGGAGAATCTCTTTCTCCTTCTGTATTCCTGGAGCATATACCCAGTTTTCGGCGTAACATATCTGCCCTTGGCTCTCAGCTTCAGCCTTCAACAGGTTCTGAACACTTTGAATTGCCTGCTGCAAACCTGCCTGCCGGTCGAAGGTATCTCCTGAAAACTGTTCATCACCCTGACCAAAATATCCGGTAAACGGTTTTTCGATAATCACATATTTATCCTGTTTCAGGGCCTCTATGCCGATATCTTCATGCGTTGAGGGTGGTGTGCAAACATGGATCACATCACTCTCAAAAATGAGTGATGCCAGGCTGGAAAAGGGTTTCAGGCTGTTGTCTTCTGCAAACTTCAGACAATTCTGCTCAGTAGGTGAATAGACGCCAACAATCTCTGCCTGTACCCCATAGACCTTTCGAATTGCCTCAATATGAAAACGTGCAGCAAACCCTGATCCGACTATTCCGGCACGAACGGTTTTTGTTGAATTACTCATCATTTCTCCTTTTTAACAGGATCATAATTTTAAGTTTAAGCAGAGCTATAACCGACTGGAACCACTTGGCCTTGCTGATCAACGTCAAAATAATAAAAGAGATAAGAACGATACAGATCGGTCTTGAAATAAAGGGAAGAATCTCACCCTCAGAAATGACCAATGCCCGTCTGAAGTTGGTATCCAGCATATTCCCAAGGATCAGCCCGAGAATCATCGGGGCGATCGGATATTCCATCTCTAGCATGATAAAGCCCAGGATACCAAAGAAAACCATGACCCGGACATCAAAGATTCTGGATTGGATTGCAAATGAGCCAACCACGCAAAGTGTGAAAATAAGGGGCATTAATTTTGTCCTGGGCACCTGCAGGATCTTGACAATATATTTCACCATGGAAAGCCCGAGTACAAACATTGCACAAGTGGCCAGGAAGACCATGGCCACGACTTTGTAGACAAACTCCGGTGACTCTATCATGATTAGCGGGCCAGGGCGCACCCCATGGATAAACATGGCCGCAAGAAGTACTGCAGCCGGCGCTGACCCTGGTATCCCCAGCGACAATACGGGTATAACTGCTCCGGCGACAGCGGCATTGTTGCCGGTCTCTGAGGCAATAAGCCCCTCAACGCTTCCCTTGCCAAATTTTTCCGGCTCTGAGCTTCCCCGCTTGGCAAAGTCATAACTCACCCATGCCGCAATATCTTCCCCAACTCCAGGAATAGCGCCGATCAGCGTACCGATAAGCCCCGAACGCACGATCGTTTTTCGGTATCTGAAAATCTCGCTGAAGCTCGGGAGAATTCGCTTGATGCTCGTTTTAACCACATTAACATGGCGATATTTCATCATCGACAGGATTTCAGCAAACCCGAAGGCACCAACCATTGCAGGAATAAGATTTATTCCCCCCGACAGGTTTGTGTTACCAAATGAAAATCGTACATGGCCATGTATTCCTTCCATACCGATCAGAGCAATAAAAATACCGAGGAAACCGGAAATCCATCCTTTAATCGGGTCTTTCGGGGCCGTCAGGTTACCGGAGATGACAATTCCGAATACGGCCAGCCAGAAAAACTCAAACGATTGGAAATTAAGGGCAAAATTACCAAGCAGCGGGGTGAAAAAAGCCAGCAGGATCATACCGATGATTGAGCCAAGAAAACTTCCGGTTGTACTTATGCCGATGGCCCTGCCTGCCTCTCCCTTCAGCGCCAACGGGTGTCCATCCATGGCTGTTGCCGCATTGGCAGGAGTGCCTGGGATATTTAACAGTATGGCACTTCGTCCCCCGCCATAAATTGCCCCTATATACATACAGACAAGGATTAAAATAGCATTTTCCGGAGGCATACTGAACGTCAGCGTGGTCATCAAGGCAACGCCCATTGTTGCCGTAAGACCAGGAAGCATACCAACTATGATTCCAAGCTGTGTGCTCCATAATACGTCGAAGATCGTCCGTATCGTCAGGAACCCCATCAAGCCGTCAAAAAAATGATTTACCCCTTCAAGCATGGTCGCCTCATGGCAGATCAACAAGAAACAGCTTTTGAAATATGATTGAGATTAACAGGGAAGCAGCCACTGCCTGAATTATTGCAAAAACAAACATCCTCTTTTGACTCAGAAGGGCGATTCCTGGCTTGAATTCAAAAAGACAGATAAAGGTGAAAATATACAGAGCAGTGCAGAGTGAATAATCAAATCGACCAAGAAAACCGATGGCATAGATGAGTGAAATAACCAGGGTTAGCAATACCCTGAAGCCGGCGCCTTGATGTCTGTTTTCACCACTCAGACCGGTTTCTTTCTGAAAAAACCTGTAACCTCCGTGGCGAATCGAGCGGACGAAAAGGATAAGCGCAAGAGAGAGAAGGATAATACCGATCATTCCCGGAACCACACCCGGGGCTGAAAACGGGTCTATCCCACGCCGTTCGAGCCGCGGCATTTCATAGGACATTACTATTACAGAAACACTGAAGGTAATCAGGATAATCGAGGTAATAAAGTCTTTCCTGACCATCTTTTTGTCGTCCATCTGTGTGTAACTAGGATTGAAAGATTTGCCATGAGTGCCAAGGTATCAGGGAGACCAGAGAGCACTCATGACAATGCTTTGAATTATGGTCGAGGTATACCAATTGTTGATGGATCGATGCTGGCATCTCCACTATCGAATTTGAGCCAGGCATCAAGCTGGACCATCGGGAAAGCCTTTTCCATGGCAGTCTCGCCAGTTGCCGGATCAAAAATCATGGCGTTCTGGGCAGCAAAGGTTTTAAGCCCCTGATCATTTTTCAGAGAATCATTCCAGATCGAGGTCAGGGTGTCCACCACTTCCTGCGGAACTCCTTTGGGTACAAAAATTCCAAAATAGATCGGAGCGGTCACAAAATCCGGAATCCATTGCTTGATTGAAGGAATTTCCTTGTCATATCCTTCAATACTGAGGGGGGCATCTGCAAGTACGGCAAGTGCTCTGAGCTTACCTGCTTTGAGCATATCGACTTCTTCTTTTGCCAGCTGTGGAACAACATCGCATTCCCCGGCTACCGTTGCAATAACGGCGGAATTACCACCGTCATAGGGTACATGCTTGTAATCAATATCAGTATAAGACTTGATCATTTCTATGGCGGTGTGTCCTGCTGAGTTAACACCAGCTGTGGCTACTTTGATTTTGCCGGGATTGGCTTTAAATGCCTCAAGAAGTTCCCCAAAATCTTTATATGGTGAGGAGGCATTGACAGCCACGACATTAGGAATAGCGAAATTCAGGAAAAGATGCCAGTCATCAAGTGTCGTATCCAATAATCCCTGTACCTTGTAAACACCGAGGTCTTTTACAGCGCCCGCGGTCCAGTAGAGGCCTTTCTTTGGTTTATCCAGAACGTTTTTTGTTCCAACAGAGCCGGAAGCACCCGGCTGGTTGACCACAACAATTTTCTGGCCAAGAATTTTCTCCACAGCCATTGCCGTTTGTCTGGAGACACCATCGGTTGCACCACCGGCACCCCAGGGAACCACGAGATTAACCGGTTTATTCGGTTTCCAGGCGTTCTCAGCGGATACATCGCCAACAGACAGTAGACCAACAACCAACCCGGAAGTTACAGCCAACGCAGTAAAGAATTTCGTCACGCTTCTCATAGTACTCTCCTCTGATAGGTTTAATATGATTTTGTTCTGCTGAAAGTAATCCCAGCTTCCTCTGCCAGTGCAACGAGCTGATTACCGTAGTCAATAAAGTTCTTCCAGCGCTCCTCGAAGGACGTTTTTACTGAAGGGTCATGGTAGACGACTGCCACATGCGGTTCTATGGATATCGGCATCGCCAGATCATTGTCGCTTATATAACGGAGAATTTCTTTCACCCTGCCGGTACCCTCTCCGGGAAAGGTGTAACGAACGGCACCATCTTCCATTCGACCATCTTTTATGTGAAGATAGGCGACATGCTGGAGGACCTCCTGGAAAAACCTGTAAGAGTCCTGGTAGGGGTACGGTTCTGTTCCATAGATGTATTTCATCGAGACAGGGTTACCGGTATCAAATACCAGCTTCAATGCCGGGGAGTTTACCTTTTCCAGTAAACGAAGGGAGTGATGGCAGCTCTGTCCTCCCCACGTTTCACAATTTTCATGCAGACAGATGATGCCATGGTCCTCAGCCATTTGAGCGATTGTTCTAATGTTCTTAATGATCAGAGATTCAAGCTCACTGCCCAGCTCAATGGGATTTTCAACCTTGTAACTCATGATTCTGATAAACCGAACCCCCGCTTTTTTCATATGGCGGACAGATTGTTTCATTTCTGTCAGATCCAGTTCGAACGAATCCTGAGCAGACCGGCTCCAGTTGGCAATACTGCTCCCGAAGCAGGCGATCTCTATATCGTTTTCCGTGAGCTGTTCATAAATCCGGTCAAATTCATCGTCACTCAGGCTGCTCACATTTTTGCCGTTGACGGTACGCAAATCTATGTGTCCCCAGCCAAGTTCTTTCAGAGCCCTGATCTGAAGTGTCAGATCGTCAGATACCTCATCGGTAAAACCGGAAATTATGGTATGAACTGTCATGAATTATAATACCTTGAAAGAATTGAAAGGTATTCCTGGATCCCTGAACCACAGAGAGATTCAGGATAGTTTCGCCTATATCCTAGCCGAAACGTTCAACTCAATCAACAATTACAATCATAATAAAGGCGTATAAATACGATAAATGATAAGGTAATTGTCAGAAAGTCGTTTCTATGCTTTCCAGATCAAGCGGTACCTGGCTCAGAAGCAGGTCAGCCTCCCGATAGGACTTAATATCGCCGATATCCAGGCGGGAAGATCGTATTCTGATTGCCTGTACCCGCTCTAACTGACTCAGATAGTCAATAAAATAACCAGGCGCATCATGATTACCAGGGGTTGCCAGAAAATTCTCCAGTCTCTGCCAGAGGGAAGACTGAAAGAAATAGAGCGGTGGAGAGGTCCACGTAGATGGCGGCAGCTCCGGCTTTTCATGTAATTTTATCACCCGATCATCATCTGCCAGCTCAAGGACACCGGTCCTTTGGAGCTTCGCCAGGTCAGTCTCGATCAGGGCAGGAATACAATGGACCTTATCTTTCTGGAATTGCTCCCATAACGGCTTTATCGGAAACAGGTAGATATTATCCCCGCCAGAGACCAATATCCTGCAAGGTTTTCCAATTTTCTCCAGGGCTAAAAAAAGATCTCCTGCAGCACCAAGTCGATGTTCATTTTCGACACAGCCGTTATTATAGATGAGGATAGATGTACTACCGAAGCCACCACTTTTAGTTTTATTCAGGTACCAGTCCTGAAAATGACCATAAAACCTGTCGTTCGTTACAATGTGAACTGCCTGAATACCGGGAAGCGCAACAACTTGATCCATGAGGTAATCAAGGACCGGCCTACCTGCTACCTGGAGAAGCGGCTTGGGGAAATTTTCCGTCAGTGGATACATCCGTGTGGCGAAACCCGCGCAGAGAATAACAGCATTCATATAAAACGAATTCCATTATCTGAATGAGCCAGATAAACACGTGCCTGCCCTGCCGACTCAGGATGTAATTTCTGGTATGTCGTTTCGATATTTGCAACGGCATCAGCAGCATGTTCAGGCCGGACGAACCCGACAACGCAACCACCAAAGCCACCGCCCATGAATCGGGAGCCCATAACACCCTTTTCTGAACTGACGATCTGCTGCAAATCATAAATGGCCTGAATACCGCACTCATATTTTTCCATGGAACTATTACAGGATTCGTTCATCATATGGCCAAATTCTTCAATCCCTCCAGTCGTCCAGGCAGCCACACCGTCTCTCACACGTTGGGATTCGCTGAAAAAGTGATTACATCTTCTTTCCAGATGTGACTCCAGGCTATGTTTAAAACGCTGATAATCCTCGATTGGGACATCGGATAAAAGCTTGGCAGGTTCTCTTCCGGCTAAACGGGAGAGCTGTTCTGCTGCCATTCGGCATTCATCTACCCGCGAATTGTAACCCATCGTAGTCAACTCCCGTGAGTAACCGGAATATACCACGACAATCCGGTAACCATCCTCACCGAACCGGTCAGTCAGGTGAGTTACTTCTTTATCCCTGGTGTTAATATGCAGGAGATTACCCCGTCGTCCAAAAACGATGCTGGTTTGGTCGAGGATACCATTATTAAGACCAATGTATTTATTCTCTGCCCTGTGGGTAAGATCTACATACTCCCATGGCGCAATTTCAAGTGAATTGACCTGAGCCAAGGCATGGAGATATGCGAGAAGAACCGATGCTGAAGAGCTCAATCCGCAACCGGGGAGCATGCCGTCCAATATGCCGACTACGCCCTGTTTAATAGCATAATTTTCATTCAGGGAAAGCGCTGCCGCCCGAGGATAAACACCCCAGAAACTGCCAGAAGATTCTGAGATATCAGCAAGGTTGAAACTGACATTTCCCGGATAATTCCTGCTGCGAAGTTTTACCTCACCATCATTGCTTGGATAAAAGGCCATCAGCGTAAAAGCATTAATCGTCATTCCCAGAACTGCCCCGCCCTGGTGGTCGATGTGGGCCCCCAGGGGACATATCCGGTAAGGTGAGGCAATAACGCTTATCTTTTCTTCAGAAACACCTTCCTGTACGGATAAGGCCTCTACAATCTTTTCTTTTTGCTTTTTGAGATCTGGGAATTCCACTGTTATGTTCCTCTGGCGCCTGTCATTAGATATTATCTCTTCATCACACCAGTGTGTAGATAAAGATGACAAGTCTTACCACAAATTTCTGTTTTTTTTAATCTTTTCCCACTTTTTATTCCCTATTTGCGTGCCCAGATCTGCACATTTCAGGCTGGATATCAGCCTGAAATGTTAAATTATTCAGCCTCACTTCTGATATAGTTGATAACCTCCCAGGTTTGATCATCAGACAGCTCGTCGGCGAATGAAGGCATGTCCCCTCTTCCGCGCTGAATTTTCCAGAAAAAATCGCCATCACTGTGAGATTTAATTCGTTTTTTTAAATTTGGTGAAGCCATTTCCAGGCCAGACGCTTCCGCACTGAGCCCTTCAAGATTGTCCCCATGACAGGAAGCACAATTCTGGCTATAACTTTTCTTTCCCTTTGCAACCGATGTATCATTCAGCGCTATCGGGTTTTTAATATCAGCCGCATCCTTTGGTGCCATCCATTCATGGGCAATGCCTTCAACTGCAAAAAAGTTAGCTATCAGTAACAGAAAGCCCATACTTAGAAAAGTTTTCAGGAGATTCATTTCTTATCCCTCTTCATATTTTTTTATTAGAATCGTATCTGCAAGCCTACGCCAAAACCATACTCTGAATGGTAGTTGCCAATCACAGAGAAGTCTTTTGATATAAGATAAGACAATACAACCTTCCCCTCCCATTGAGTATGAGTATCATACTGAACCTCTCCATGAAGACCAAGACGCGGAGTCAACTCAAGTTCTTTCTCAAGATAAAATCTGGCGCCACCGTCTGTGTCCACCCAGGCAGCAGATTGGATGTAGAGAGGAAGAAGATACCTTGCTCCAATGACACCACGCGTTACATCACTGCTCGAGTCTTCTCCAAGGAAATCAACTCCCCCAAAAAACGAGGCAAACCTGTTAAGATGATAATCAACTGTTACCAATCCTTCCCAATCCGTTGCATCTACTCCTTGCCAACCTGCTTCCCAACCCGCCTCAAAGCTCAATCGGCTGTTTGCGAGCATCAAAAATCCTTCTGTCATATTGCTTGAAACATCAGCTACTCCATAGAAGTATAACGGGTCTTTATACAGCTGATTTCTCACCGTGGTCACACCGGCCGCAGGCTCAAAACTCTCATAATGGACCAATCGTGCCATGCCAGATTTCATATGGTAAAGGAGGTGGCAGTGGAAAAACCAGTCTCCAACCTCGTCCCCATAAAATTCGATCACCGTTGTGGACATGGGAGCGACATCGACTGTGTGCTTGAGTGGGGAATATTCATCTTGTCCGTTAATCACGCGAAAAAAATGACCATGCAGGTGCATTGGATGATGCATCATCGTTCGGTTGATCATGATAAAGCGGGTGATTTCGCCTTCTTTGATCCTGATTGATTCAGTTTCTGACAGTGGTTTGTTGTTCAGGAACCATGTGTAGCGCTCCATGTCGCCATCCAGGGTCAACCTTACCTCACGAATAGGTGCTCCCGAGGGCAAACTTGTCGGGTTTTGTGCTTTAAGAAACTGATATGGTGTGCCGGGCCGTTCAACTCCTCCTTCAGTCGCACGATCTGGTTGGGAAGCGATATCGGTCTCAAGATAACCGAATTTATTTCCAAAAGATCGTGCCGAAGAGATATTATCATTTTGTTTTCCATCTGTTGTCATGCCCTGCTTCATGTTATGAGAACCCATTGCCGCCATATCGCTAGTTTGATCCGATGACGACCCGGTGTTATCCTGACTTCCCATTGTATCAGAGCTCATGATTGAGTGACCCTTGTCCATTTTATCATGAGTCTGCATGGGCATTGGTGGAATCGAACTTCCGGTAGCGCCTGAAGGCGCCATCTTGCCATGTTCGACGGGCATCTCCATACTACCCTTCGTTTCACCTTTTGCAGGGCTATCCATCATTCCAGGATTCATAGCCCCATGCGGTTTTCCGAGATCTGAGTTCATTTCGCCACCCATATCATGTCCACTCATCCCTGCTGGCATTGAATCACTGGACATCTGATGGACAGGGTGCTCCATTCCCGGCATGTCAAACGTACCCTCTTTGACCAGTTTATCTGACATCCCCATACTGCCAGCTGGGGTAAGGGCAAACACCGAACCCATTCCAGTATGTGCCATCGGTTCATAAAGATTGGGTTTTGGAATAGTTCGGGCAGAATGCTGTGTCCCCTCCCCCAACCATGTCGAAGTAAAACCCGAACCATCGTGAGCAGTCGCCCTCAACTCATAAGAACCTTCAGCCGGCATCTCAACCAGAATATCATAGGTCTCTGCGACACCAATGAGAAAGAGATCTGTCTCGAACGGTTTTACCAGCTGGCCATCAGCACTGATAACGGTCATGGGGCCGCCGGAAAAGTTGAGATGGAAATACGTCGTAGCGGAGCCATTTATAACTCTTAATCGAATGGTTTCGCCGCCTTCTGCTCTTAATTTCGTTAGGGGTTCACCATTGCTTAGAAAGTAGTCATATGCCACATCGGCAAGATCCATTGGCGGCATCCGTTGCAATTCACGCATGAAGTAGTCTCCAAGTCTGCCAGCCTTTGCCGCACCAAGAATACTCTGAGATGAACCTTTTTGAAGCGAGTACCACTCGCTTCCTCTCTTGAGCGTCTTTATGACTGATCCTGGCAGATCTGTTGTCCAGTCTGAAAGCAAAATCACCTGATCCCTGTCAATATCCGTTTTATTATCTTTGATTACAATGGAGCCATAAAGTCCGCGCTGTTCCTGCAGTTCTGAATGAGAATGATACCAGTACGTTCCTGTCTGCCTGATGGGGAATTCATATATATAGGTTTCTCCAGGTGCGATTGGAACCTGGGTAACAAATGGGACGCCATCCATACTGGGAGGAACCAGAAGGCCGTGCCAATGGATGGATGTGTTCACCGGCAGTGTGTTGGTAACGTGTATTCGAGCAATATCTCCCTCCGCAAAATGCAGGGTAGGTCCTGGGATCGTACCATTTATAGTCATGCCAACGGCAGATTTATCTCTGATGGTAATTTCTTGCAGAGCGATAGTCAGATTATATTCTCGAACCGCTCCATAAGTGAACGAGGAAAAGAATGACAGGCCTGTCAAAATGGTAAGAAACACGTATGTTTTCATTATATTCTCCATTGTTTCTCTCAATTCTGCAACAATCGTGCCTTCGCTAAGATTAGACTATAGTGATCGGCTGCCTGACCTACAATATATGATTGTTAAAGGTTTACCTGATACCTGGGTACTTAAGGTGCTGTACTACATTTAGGCAATACACTGATAAATGAGCCAATGCTAGTGTCTTGTTTCTAGGCATACAGAAACGTTTCTTTTTTTCAGAAATAGAACATTCAATAAAATTTATTCTTTAATTTAAACTCTTACGAACTGTCTTCCTTCATTTTTAATATTGGCACATTCTCTGCAATCTGGTTCAGAAATCACCACAATTTGAACCGGTGATACTTGTAGTTTTACTAACATAAAATAAGGAGATTCAAATGACCAAAAGTACTATTCTGACAACTGCAATTGCCGCTCTGCTCCTGATC
>CAZOWJ010000056.1:22146-23654 GCA_964583415.1 uncultured Desulfocapsaceae bacterium | reverse complement strand
GTTGCTGAAAACCACCCTGCTGCCAGTTTTTACCATAGGCGTCATAGAGTTTTCGTTTCTCCGGGTCCTTGAGAACAGCATTGGCTTCATTGATCTTTTTGAATTGGTCTTCAGCTCCATTGTCTTTATTCACGTCCGGATGAAATTTACGTGCGAGCTTCCGGTAGGCCCGCTGAATCTTATCCTGCGAGGCATCTTTGGAAACACCAAGTATCTTGTAATAATCAACATAATCCATGATGGCAGCCACTCAGTAAATAATAACGGATATTTGAATCATCAATATACATTAATACATCAATGACTCTTTTTCCTTGATGTATTTTTTCATATCCTCGATAGTTCGCTCACTATACTTGATGATTTTTTCCAGCTTTATTCGGAATTTATCATCAGGACTCAGCATTTCATCAGCTTTATCAAGTAATGTTCTACCCCTTTTCAGATACCTATCTACCTCCACTATCAGCATTCTTCTGCGATTGTGCTTTTCCTGCTCTGCATCAAGAAACGGTATCAATCTGCTGATGGATAATTCAATCAGATAATCGCGGGATGTTTCAAGCTCTCTTGAGATCTCATCGAGCAGCTCCAGAGACCCCCTACTCAAGACAAATGTTTTCTGTCTTCTCTCTCTATTTTTATTCACTCCCGTTTGTTCAGCGGCTGCCAAATTCTCAAGTGATATACGGTCTTCAACCAACTGATCTATTAACGATTTTTGTTGAACATTCAAATGTTTTGCCGCAACCTTGAGCAGGTCGATTATCTGGTCAGGCAAGCTGAACGTCGCCCGGACAGACTGCTTTTCCCGAAGGAGCTGAGCGTTCAGTTTTAATATATCCGTGTTTTTATTTCGCTTGATCTCTTTCATTTCAACCCTCCAGAGACATACAATAAACCATTTATATTACTTTTGCCATATAATTGTTATGAGTAACTTTTGTAATTAAATATTTTAAATATTTTTTATTTAATCGGCACTTTTCGTAATTATTTTAGTGGTGAATTAATTGATAGCAGATCTCAATGGCTCCATCGGTTTTTATGATGAGTGGTCTGCATAAACAAAACAAATGGAGGTGTGCCATGTTTGCAAGAGTAGGAGATATTGATAGGATGTTTGGGACAATGGGATAGCTCAGGGATCGACTCGGCACTGTTTTTGACGATTTCGACAAATCTGTCGGAAACGCATATAACTGGACTGCCGTTGGAAACTTGCCTAAGACCAATCTGTATGACCTGGGGAGTCGATTTGAGCTGATTGCTGAAATTCCCGGTCTTGGAAAAGATGACATAAACGTTAAAATTCAGGGGAACTACCTTGAAATCAGCGGGACAAGAACGGTAAACGTACCCGAGGGCTATTCAACCCATAGAGCGGAGCGAGGTGATTCAACATTTACAAGAAGCCTTACTTTGCCGGCCGATGTCGATTCTGGAAAGGTCTCTGCAAACCTCAAAGACGGCCTGCTTGTGTTGAGCCTGCCAAAGTCTGAGGCTGC
>CAZOWJ010000056.1:0-22046 GCA_964583415.1 uncultured Desulfocapsaceae bacterium | reverse complement strand
GCTCCGAAAATCAGGTTCATTCTCTGATTGTATAGATACGTATCGTCAGAGAGAGCAGTCAGCCCCAACTCTCCCGAGATATC
Organism: uncultured Desulfocapsaceae bacterium; assembly: GCA_964583415.1. Classification (GTDB taxonomy): domain Bacteria; phylum Desulfobacterota; class Desulfobulbia; order Desulfobulbales; family Desulfocapsaceae; genus MADRE3. The sequence goes on along the minus strand of CAZOWJ010000056.1, from coordinate 21,963 downwards.
CATCATTTTCGTCTCCCAGGGGCCCAGAAAAAACGTTCCAAAAAGTATTGCGGTAATAGTAATAATCCATTTAAATATCAGCCACTTCTGTTTAAAGAATCCCCATCTGCTAAATCCTGAATAAATCAATCCGGTTATAAGACAGCCAAAGGCACCGGGAATAACAACAACAGCCATATCCACGTGGTGAATACTCTGGTTGATACCCCAGAGTACACTGCCGTCGGAAACATCACTTTTAAGAAAAAACAAGAGGAGAAGAGAGACACCGCCACCAATCCAGCAGGAGACGGCAACGAGATGGAAGCCCTTCAACCAGCGCAATCCTCTAGCATCTATTTTTTTCATGAATGTATCCTTGGAAAATCTAACCTAAAATAGGTTTCAGCTCATTTCCACCAACATCTTTGACAAAGTTTAGCAGGAGCATTAATGTCGCTGTTAAGCTGAAATGGCCAGTATAACTGATTACATATTCGTATCTCTGCTATAACACACCAATTCTCGCTACTAATAATCGAACCGAGTGTGTTGGCCACAATTCCTGATTTCATTACCTTTTCAGGTACCAGCGAAACAATAATATACCTTTTCAAGAATGGCGACAAGAGTGGAATATAAACCCTGAGCGACAGTCGACATGTTTATAAATATCCATACACATACAGCTGAGCTTTTTTTCTCCAGGCAGGATTTAGTACTTGATGACACTCTGCAAATGTAATATGTTATCACATATAACTTGTACGCACTACCCTTGAGTAACTCTGGCCATCGTCGTAAGCTCATAATCGCAGGAACGTTCAGCATCAGGCTGCTGCGTACAAAAACCAAAACGCTTGGGTCAGGAACCCACCGAGTGATACAATGAGGGGAGATGAATTTTGCCTGAAATTGTGTTAGATAGTCTGGTCAAACGTTATGGACAGGTCACCGTGATTGAGGATCTGCACCTCACCATGGAGAACAACGAGTTCACCGTCCTTGTCGGTCCTTCCGGATGCGGCAAATCCACCACCCTGCGCATGATAGCAGGTCTTGAAACCGTCACCTCCGGCGAAATACTTATTGATGGAAAACCGGTATCCCACCTTGAGCCCAAAGAACGGGATATCGCCATGGTGTTCCAGGATTATGCCCTCTACCCGCATATGGATGTTGCCCGCAACATGTCGTTTGCCCTGCGGCTCGCCCGCTACCCGAAAACAGATATACAGAGTCGGGTAAAAAAGGTAGCCGAAATGCTCGGCATTACGCCTCTTCTGGCCAGAAAGCCTGCCCAGCTGTCCGGTGGACAGAGGCAAAGAGTAGCCATGGGACGGGCCTTGGTGCGTGATGCCGCCACTTTTCTCTTTGACGAACCGCTCTCCAACCTGGATGCTAAACTGCGTGCCCAGATGCGTGCCGAGCTGGCCTTGATGCGCAGGAGTCTGGAGAAGAACATGATCTACGTCACCCATGACCAGGTCGAGGCGATGACCCTGGGGGACAGGATCGTTGTTATGCACAATGGTATCATCCAGCAGCAGGGAACGGCTGAAGAGCTCTACAAGCATCCGGTCAACAAGTTTGTTGGCGGCTTCCTCGGTTCACCCCCCATGAACTTTTTCAACGGCCTCCTCAGTGACACAGGTGGTCAGCTGGTGGTGAGCGGAGACGGTTACAGCATGCCGCTCCCCGAGGCAGTGCGGCCCCGCTTAAAAGACCTCGGGTCAAAAGAGATTGTCGTGGGTATTCGTCCCACGGCCTTTACCCACGCCACCGGCAACGAGGAAGTTCAGCTGAAATTGCCCGTGATCCTGTCTGAATATATTGGCAGTCAGTCGGTTATTGTCTCAAGCCTGGGCAAACAGCAGATTTTGATAGAAGTTGGATCAGACACCCCGCTCTCGAGGGATGAAATCATTACTTTTGCGGTCGATCCAGAGAGTCTTTACCTGTTCGACCCTGATACTGAAGCCACGTTGTAAAAGCAGGAGAGCTGATCGAAAAGGATCAGCTCAAGCGAACAATGAAAATTGAAACCCGATAGACATGATGCATTGATTAATTCAATTTTCAACAAACCTAACATATCAAGAGGGGAGGTAATCATGCTCAAACGTTTAAAGAAAACAGTCCTGACTAGTCTGGTAATAACTGCCGGTGCCGGACTGCTGTCAACATCAGCAATTGCGGGAAACCCATATGAACCGTATAAAGGCCAGACCCTTGTGGTCAATTTCCCTGCCCATCCGCACTATGATGCGGTGATGAAAGTTCTCCCAAAATTTACCGAGGAAACCGGTATTAAAGTAGAGGTTGATCAGCTGCAGTACCTGGCCATGCGCCAGAAGCAGACCCTTGAACTGACCAAGCCAAAAGGCGATTATGACCTGCTGGCATACGTGGTGTTCTCCAAAGCGGATTATGTGGACGCCGACCAGATTGAGCCGCTGGCCCGGTACTTCATGAATCCAAAACTGGCGGATCCGAACTATGATCCCGAAGACCTGATCGACGGCTATGTCCAGAATATCGGGGTAGCCGGTGGTAAAAAGGGCTACCTGCCCGGAATAACAGGTGCGCTGTACGGCATCCCGTTTGGTTCAGAAACCTCAGTGCTGGGATACCGGAAGGACATCTTTGAAAAGCATAACCTGAAGGTACCAGAGACCTACGACGAGTTACTGGATCTTACCTGCAAGATCAAAGATCTTGAACCGGGCATGTCTGGCCTCGCCTCACGCGGCGCCTCCGGACATCAGATCTCCCATGCCTTCCTGCTCCACCTGGCCCCGCTCGGCGGCAAGATATACGATGATCAGTGGAACCCTATTGTCAACAATGAGGCTGGGATACAAGCTGCTGAGGCACTGAAGACGATCCTTGAATGCGGACCGGAAGGCGGCACCTCCTTTGGAATGGCCGAAGCAAAGAACGCCTTTTTACAGGGCAAAGCAGCCATGTTTCTCGATACATCAGTCGTTGCCGGTGAAGTAGATGATCCGGAAAAATCCAAGATCGTCGGCAAAGTTGGCTGGGCCCTTCATCCAAAAGGAGTGCGTCGCGGCTCCCAGACCGGTGGTTTTGGTATCGCTATACCCAAGAACGCTGCCAACAAAGAGGCGGCCTTTTTGTTGATGCAGTGGCTGACCTCTAAGCGTGTCGACAAGATGATTGCCATGGAGGGCGGAAACCCATCCCGTTTTTCCACCCATGCCGACGCCGATGTCAATGCCAAATATCCCCACATGAAGATCTTCGGAGAAGCGCTCAAATATGCCGATCCGGACTGGCGCCCGATTATCCCGACCTGGGGTGAATTAAACATGGAACTGGGCACCAGCCTTTCCAAGGCCATGACCGGTCAAATGACCATCCAGGAGGCCCTTGACTCAGTCGCAAAGCGGGCACAAGCCATTCAGGAAAAAGCTGGGTACTATACCTGGCAATAGGGCTGAACGACTGCATATAACCGGGCGCATTCAATTGCGCCCGGTATTCATCCACTTCCGGCAGGACAATTCAGCGAGATGGAGAGAGAACCATGAGACCGACGCGGATTTTGAACCGAGCAACCCCCTATCTGTTCCTGGCTCCCGCGGCTATTGTCCTCATCTTTGCACTCCTCTACCCCATCGGCTACCTGAGCGTTGCCAGTTTTTTTGACTGGCGAATGGGAACAGCCTTCAGCGACTCCACCTTCGCCGGCTTCGGCAATTATATATGGATTCTGCAAAGTCCGAATTTTCGGGAATCCTTCATGGTAACCATAACCTTTGCCACTGCCGTTGTTGTTCTCGAGATGATCATCGGCGTGGGCCTTGCCTTCATGCTGGAGCGCCCGATTTTTGGGATGTCGGTTTTTCGTACCATCTTCATTCTGCCCATGATGATCGCCCCTATCGTGGTTGGCCTGGTCTGGCGATACATGTATAATCCCCAGTTCGGGATCATCAACAAAACACTGAAGAGCTGGGGCTTTGCCGGAATTCCCTGGCTCTCCTCGCCCCAATGGGCACTGCCGTCAGTAATCATAGCGGACATCTGGCAGTGGACACCATTTATTTTCATCCTGTCACTGGCCGCCCTGCAGTCCCTGCCCAGATCGGCGCTGGAAGCAGCGCGAATTGATGGCGCCAACGGCTGGCAGCAGATCTTTTATATAAAGCTGCCGCTGATGATGCCGGTTCTCGTGGTCGCTGCGCTGCTGCGTATGATCGACGCCTTTAAGGTGCTTGAGGTGATTTACATCATGACCAACGGTGGTCCCGGCCTGTCAACCGAGATTCTGTCACTGCAGATATACAAGACAGCCTTTGTCACCTGGGAGCTTGGCCGGGCGGCGGCTTTATCTAATATCCTGCTCGCCATCGTTATGCTGATTACCGTTGCCATGTTCATCTATACCAAGATTCGGGATACACGACTAGCCCGGGCCCAGGCTGCTACAGCTGAAAAGTATTGAGGCAAAGACCATGAGACACTATTCCCGATTAAACACAACAACCTTTTATATTATCCTGCTCTGTCTGAGCCTCATGTCGCTCGGCCCGATTCTGATGATGCTGCTCACCTCGCTGAAGCTGAAGGTGGACATCTTCAATGACGTGTCGACATTTATCTTTCTACCGACCCTTAAAAATTACCATACGGTGCTCAACGACCCGTCGCTGATGCGCTATCTCTGGAACTCTCTGTATGTCGGCCTGGTCTCCACTGCTCTGACCCTGATCATGGGCTGCATGGCGGCATATTCCATTGTCCGCTTCAAGTTCATGGGCCGTGACGTGGTATCACTCACCACGCTGCTGATGCGGATGATTCCTCCTGCAGTATTGACGGTCCCGGTTTTTGCCATCTGGACCTTTCAATACAATCTCAGCAACAACCTGCACGGTTTGATCCTTGTCTATGTCGCCATAAATCTGCCCTTTGTTATCTGGATACTGCAGAGTTTTATCCAGCAGGTGCCGATCCAGCTGGAAGAGGCTGCGCGAGTCGACGGAGCCAATCCGTTCCAGGTCTTTTTTCTCATCGTACTGCCGGTGATTAAGCCAGGGCTGGCGGCTGCCGCTATCTTTACCTTCCGCATTGCCTGGAACGAATTTATCCTGGCCCTCGTTCTCACCAATCGAGCAACGAGAACCACCCCGGTCAATATCTCGCTGTTCCTGACCGAACATAATATCGACTGGGGACAGATCATGGCCATGGGTATGCTGATAGCGATTCCCCCCATTATCTTCACCTTTGTCGCTTCAAAACAGATTATTACCGGAATGACGGCCGGTGCAGTAAAAGGTTGATAAGATAGAACACATTCATCAGGGACCGTTCCAGCAGCGCACTATTCAATGCTCACGATGGCCCCCCCGGTGAACCCTCCAGACAGGGATCATGATATATAACCGGACCGTTGTCACCATTACGGCATTTTTATCCCTGGCCTTCAATGGTCTGACTTTTACTTTTATTGGCACAAGTCTCCCTGTCATTCGATCCTACCTGGACATCAGTATCGGTCAGGCAGGCAACCTTATGGCAATGATGCAGGTTGGCTTTACGCTCTTTTCCCTGATAGCCGGAATTCTTTCAGACAGGTTTCGATGTGAACGAATCCTGATGTCCGGCTGCATTCTTCTGGCACTATCTTCCTTTTTTCTTTGTGCCTCGCCTCTGCTCGGCCTCAATATCATGGTCTCTTTCTCAATGGGGGCAGGGCTTGGCTGCATTCTCAGCGGTTCAAACAGTCTACTTATCAGACTCTACCCGGGGCGGCGGGGTCCAATGCTCAACATTCATCACGTTTTTTTCGGACTTGGCTCTCTTGCCGGGCCCCTACTGATGGGCCTTCTCATCGCTCATGATATGAAATGGAGGATTGGCTATCAGGTGGAAGCGGGTATCTTATTGCTGCTTGCTGCCACGCTCTTTTTTTCAGGAGGAGAACACCCCAGACCTGTCAGCAGGAGATCCATGAAGAGCCATTTGGGAAAGCTGCTGCATGACCGTCAGTTTAGAGTAATCCTAGGCCTCAACTGTCTAACCACTGGAAGCCAGGTTGCTCTCCTGCTGCTCGGAGTTACATTTCTCATTGAGACAAAGGGGTATTCACTGACTCTTGCCGGAATTGCCCTTTCTCTCTACTCAGTAGCAATGATAATTGGCAGGCTGGTGTGCAGTAAAGTGCTGCCCGGCGTCAGCCATGCGAGCGTTATTCTGACGTTGATCTGGATGCAGGTGATCTGCCTTTTTGTCACCTGGTACAGCACCGGCTGGGTCTCTTTTTGTGCAATTGTCATGAGTGGTCTGACAATCTCTGGCATCTACCCGACATCCCTCGCCCTTTCTGGGATATTTTATCCACAGGTTGCGGGGTCAGCCTTGGGTTTACTGTCGACTGTATCTGGTTTTGGTTCTATTTTCATATGTTGGCTGACTGCCTATATTGGGGGCTTGACCGATATGCAGATGGGATTTACTGTTATTGTTCTTGCCTGTTTAAGCGGCTTGTTTTTTTTCCAGTTCAACTACCGTGCAATCCAGTCACGAGAAAATTCGCTGCAATCTGAAAGTAGATCGCCGCAATGAAACAATCTTAATAAGAGGAGAATATATGTCAGGATTACTCGCTGAAATTGAAGAGAGAAGAGCAAAGCGGGCCCTCAGTGAAAAAGAGATCCCGGGCGATGTCATAGAACGTTTCATGACCGCCGCAACATATGCCCCCAGCTGCTTTAATAGTCAGCCCTGGCGATTCATGACAGTTAGCGGACAAGAGCAGCTGGAAAAACTTCACGAATCTCTGACGGGCGGCAACTACTGGGCCAAGAAGGCCCCACTGCTGGTTGTAGTCGCAACGAAAATATCTTTTGATGCAGTACAGAGCGACAATCGGGAATATGCTCTTTACGGTTGTGGCCTCGCCGCAGAAAACCTGTTGCTCCAGGCAACCAAAGAAGGATTGTATGCACATCCAATGGCCGGCTTTGATCCACTCGTGGTCAAAGAATCCTTCAACATCCCTGAAGATTATATCGTTATCAATCTTATTGCCGTGGCCTATCCTGGGCCTCTTGATGGACTCAGTGAAAAACATGTTGCCGCCGAGCAGAGCGAGAGGAGCCGAAAGCCTGAGGAGATGGTTATCTGTCACAATCTTTGGACTTTTGAGTAATTGGTATGACACCAGAGTCCCATATCCGGGACTCTGGCGAAAGATATGTTCGATCAGGTCGTTTCTTCCAGATTTGGAAGGATATAGGTGGCTGCGTGGTTGAGATCACGTTTTAAAGCTTCAACAGCCTTCCTGCTGTTAGCCGCTGCGAAACCCTCAAACATTTCTCTGTGACAGTTCGATGGGGTGGAGAGATCCTGCCTGTCAATGGCGTAGAGGTAAATGTAGGGATTTACACGAGCCAGGAGTCGCTGGATCAGTTCCATCAGCAGAAAAGAACCCGCATATGAATAGATTGTCTGGTGAAACTGATCATTTTTTTTAATATAGGCCCTGGGATTGACTTCGATATGCTTCTCCATTGCCGTAAGAATTTTCTCCACCTTTTTAACCGCTGATGACGGTCGGTGGAGACAGGCTTTGTCAACAGCTTCCGATTCGAGCAGCAATCGCAAATTGAGGACCTCTTGAAACTCCTTTTGGGTCAGGTGATTCACCCGGATTTTCTTGTTGCTCTCGACGACCAGTACTCGCTCGGACTCAAGCTGCCACACTGCTTCCCGAACAGGGAGCAGGCTGACCCCGAATTGCTCAGCCAGGCCTCGAAGACTGATTACCTCCCCAGGAAACAGTTCTGCGTCCAGAATTCTTCTGCGCAACTGCTCATAAACCTTTTGTCTCAGGGTGACGTTGGTAATTTTTTCAATGGCCATGTTATACTCAAAATTGTTATATGTGATATCAGATATACAGGTTCAAACACTATCATATGGGGAAACAGCACCCTTGGCAAGCAGTAGTTGAATTTTTTTACAGCCTAAGATCACAGCACGCTTGAGTTAAGACTCATAGGGGTACAATTACCACATTTCTACTCATTATAAATTGTTGGTGCCTCCCCCTTGCATTAGGCAATAAAGCTGCTATGAATGAGGACATTAATGGTTACAAACCCTTAGTCACATCTTGCATTTTTCGTAATATGTGATATCATATCACGTACGTATTTGTATATCAATTCATAAATATCCAATGCTATATCTATTACCGTCACCCTGTTCCGTACACGAGGGGATCGCAAATCAAGGAGAATACAATGAGTAAAGTTGATGAAATCACCCGAGATTCATGGATCTTAAAGAACTTTCCCGAGTGGGGTACCTGGCTCAATGAAGAAATAGAGGAGGAGCAGGTTTCTCCTGGCTCTGTTGCCATGTGGTGGCTGGGCTGCACAGGTATATGGATCAAATCCGAAGGCAGTACCAATCTCTGCATCGACTACTGGACGAAACATGGTAAAAAAACACAGCAGAACAAGTGGATGAAGGATCAACACCAGCACCAGCGGATGATCGGCTGCAAGAAACTGCAGCCCAACCTTCGGAATGTTCCCTGCGTCCTCGATCCGTTTGCAATAAAAAAAGTTGACGCCATACTCTCAACCCACCACCACGGCGACCATATCGATGAAAACGTAGCAGCTGCGGTGTTACAGAACTGCGGGCCCGATGTCCCCTTCATCGGCCCCCAGGCCTGTGTCGACCTCTGGACAGGATGGGGTGTACCCGAAGATCGCTGCATTGTTGTAAAACCAGGAGATGTGGTAAAAATCGGAGATACCCAGATTGTAGCCCTCGACTCCTTTGACCGCACTGAACTTGTCACGGCTCCCCAGGGAACGATCCTCAAGGGTAATATGGTACAGGAAATGGACCTGCTGGCCGTCAACTACCTGATCAAGACCCCGGGTGGCAACATCTATCACAGCGGAGATTCTCACTACTCAAATTACTATGCAAAACACGGAAACGACCACCAGGTCGACATCGCCTTCGGATCCTTTGGTGAAAACCCCCGGGGTATGACTGACAAGATGACCTCCAGTGACATTCTAAGAATGGCCGAGAGCCTGCGCTGCAAAGTTGTTATTCCAATACATCACGACATCTGGACCAACTTCCAGGCAGATCCAATGGAGATCAAGATGCTCTGGCAGCTGCGAAAGGATAGGCTGCAATATACGTTTAAACCGTTCATCTGGCAGGTTGGCGGCAAATTCACCTTCCCCGAGGACAAAGACAGGCTTGAATATCATTACCCGAGAGGGTTTGACGACGCCTTTGCAATCGAACCGGATCTGCCGTTCAAATCATTATTATAGTTAAAATCATTATTATAGTTAACTAGGAGAGATCTCAAATGAGTAAGCCACTACTCCAGGTAGCCCTGGACAACCTCAGCATTCCGTCAGCCCTCGAAGCGACACGCTCCCTGGCCTCTGAAGTCGACGTCCTTGAAATGGGTACTATTCTTTGCTACGCAGAGGGCGCCCGCGCCGTAGGTATCCTGCGTGCCTTATACCCGGACAAGATCATCGTTGCAGACCTAAAAGCTGCCGACGCAGGCGGGACTGTAGCAGAAATCGTTTTCTCGCAGGGTGCCACCTGGATGACAGCAATCTGCTGCGCTCCCTATGCCACCATGGAGGCAGCCCTTGAGGTTGCCAGAAAGTATAACGGTGATGTGCAGATAGAACTCTATGGCGACTGGACCTTTGATCAGGCGGAGAAATGGCGGGAGATTGGCCTGACCCAGGCCATCTATCATCGCGGACGAGACGCTGCCCTTGCCGGTCAGCAGTGGGGTGAAGAAGACCTTGCAAAAATAAGGAAACTGGCTGACATGGGTTTTGAGATGTCAATTACCGGCGGCCTTTTTGCGCCGGATCTTGGAATTTTTAAGGGAATTCCCGCCAAATGCTTTATCGCCGGAAGAGGCTTGTATGGTGCGGACGATCCCGCCCAGGCCGCCCGTGAGTTTAAGGCAGCCATTGATCAACACTGGTAGACCATATGAAGGCAGAAGATATCAAATTAGGCATTTATGAAAAAGCGCTGCCCTACGGTACCGGCTGGATTGAAAAGTTGGCAACGGCAGAGCAGCTCGGCTTTCATTTTGTAGAAATGTCGGTGGATGAGACTGACGAGCGACTGGCAAGACTCGACTGGAGTATCGGGGAACGAAAAGACTTTACCCGGGCAGTGCTGGACAGCTCGCTGACAGTACCGACCATGTGCTTAAGCGGGCACCGTCGCTTTCCACTTGGAAGTCGGGATTCAGAGATTCGTAATAAAGCGCTGCAGGTCATGGAAAAGGCAATCAGACTTGCTGCTGATACCTCCATTCGTACCATACAGCTTGCCGGTTATGATGTTTATTACCAAGAAGGCGGCGCTGATACCCGTTCCTACTATCTTGAAAATATGCAGAAATGTCTGGATATGGCTGCCCGGGAACAGGTGATGCTTGCCATGGAAATCATGGATCACCCTTTCATGAACTCCATCCTGAAGTTCATGAATATGAAGCAGATCCTGAAATCCCCCTGGTTTACTGTTTATCCCGATGTCGGCAACCTGAGCGCCTGGGGAAACGACGTGGCCGATGAACTCACCCTGGGAGACAAACAGATCGTAGCCCTGCATCTCAAAGACACCATAGCCGTCACGCCTGACCATGAAGGCACCTTCAAGGAGGTCCCCTTTGGAACCGGATGTGTTGACTTCCCTCTTGTTTTTGGAAAACTCAAAGAACTGAACTATTGTGGCCCTTTCCTCATCGAAATGTGGACGGAGCGGGCCGATGACCCGAAACAGGCGATACGGGATGCCAAAGACTGGCTTTTTGAACGCATGCGCGAAGGAGGATTGATCGATGAATAATGAGATGAGGCAGGAGGTGCTCAGGGCCAACCTGCTGTTGAGTGAATGGGGGCTGGTTATTTTCACCTGGGGAAATGTCAGTGCCATAGACCGTGAAAACGGTGAAGTGATTATAAAGCCAAGCGGGGTAGCCTATGAGAAAATGACCCTCGATGACCTTGTTGTAGTCAACTTGGAGGGCAATAAAGTCAGCGGAGAATATAATCCGAGCTCTGATCTGGCTACCCACCTGGAAATTTATAAAAATTTTCCAGAATGTGGTGGAGTGGTGCATACCCATTCCAGGATGGCCACAGCCTGGGCCCAGGCCGGGAAGGATCTGCCCGCTTTTGGAACCACTCATGCCGACTATTTCTATGGGGCTGTCCCCTGTACCCGCCCTCTTACCAGCAATGAGATTCGAGGTGCTTATGAATATGAGACCGGCAGCGTGATCATCGAAACCTTTCAGGACCGGAATATTGACCCGATAGCAGTACCGGGAGTGCTGGTAAACGGCCACGGCCCCTTCACCTGGGGCAAAGATGCCATGGATGCAGTCCATAATACCGCTGTCCTGGAGGAAATGGTTGCCATGGCCAGTGGATCCGTGGCACTAAACCCTGGCCTGCGAGGTATCTCTCAGGAGCTGCTCGACAAACATTATCTCCGCAAACATGGGAAAGATGCCTACTATGGGCAGAAATAAGATGACCTATCAACCTGTGCAGGGTTGAGATTTTTTGTTCTCAATCGAGCCGCTGGATAGATTTACCACATTATCGAACACCATTTAAGGACTGATTAACCTCATTTCTACCAATAACTGACGTGAAAACAATCCTGACCATCGATATCGGCTCTACCTCCATGAGGGCCATCCAGTACAACGAAAAAGGCAAGGCACTGCACAAGTGTCGAAGAGCCACCATCCCTGATTACAAGTCTGACAAATCGGTTGAGCTGGACGCCGCTGTACTGATCGCTAACCTGCTATCGATGGTCAAAGAATCCTTCAATCATATCCGGCAGAAGAACTACCAGATCAGCTGCATCAGTGTTACATCCCAGCGATCCTCTGTTGTTCCGGTGAACAGCAAGGGTGAAGCGCTGGCTCCCTTTATCATGTGGCACGACAAACGTACCTTGCCCATATGCCAGGAGCTGCAGAAGCATGAAGACCTGGTATACAACACAACAGGGTTAAGGATTTCCCCGGTGCTGTCTGCTGTCAAGATGACCTGGCTCAGGCGTCATCGTCCTGAAATTTTAAGAAAAACAGCAAAACTGCTGGGTATACAGGACCTAGCCATATACACGCTTTGTGAAGCGTTTGTCACTGATCACTCTCTGGCCTCAAATACCAACTTACTCAACCTCAAAAGCCGTGAATGGGATCAGGATCTCCTTAACATTTTCGAGGTGGACCCACATCACCTCTGTGATCTTGTACCCCCCGGCTCCATCTGCGGTCATACCAGTTCTGGGTTGAAACAAAAAACAGGTATTCCCGAAGGTACCCCGGTTATCTCTGCGGGGGGAGACCAGCAGTGTGCAGCACTGGGAATGGGAATTACCAGTACAGGTAAACTCAAATGTACCACCGGCACCGGCTCCTACCTGATTGCCCATACCAATAGTCCAGTCATAGACGAAAAGAAACGATTCCTCTGTAAGATCGGCGCAATTCCAGGAACCTATAACCTCGAGGCAGGCCTGCTCACTACCGGTACCGTCTACCGCTGGTTCCTTGAGCAATTCTATTCAGCACAGCCTGGAACTGCAGAGATTGAAGCAATCAACCAGGAAGTACTCATCAGTCCGCCGGGGGCAAACGGTGTACTGCTCCTGCCCCATTTTGAGGGAAGCGGTGCCCCCTATTGGAATCCAGCCGATACTGGCGTTTTCTATAATATGACCCTGTCAACTACCCGGGCAGATATGGCCCGGTCAGTCCTTGAATCGATAGTGATGGAGATGGGAGAAAACGTCACCCTGTTTCGGGAAAAATTGGGGCACGTGTCGAAAATCTGTATTTCAGGAGGCATGACAAAATTCACATTATACAATCAGCTTCAGGCCGATGTTTACGGTTCTGAAGTTGCCCTGTACCCGAACCTGGAATCAACCTCCCTTGGTGCCTGGATATCCGCCGCCGTCAGCTGCGGTCTATACTCCACCTACGACGAGGCTTTTCACGTGGTGCAACCCGAAGGTTCGGAAACTATTTTCAAACCAGACGGCGGACAGAACTCCTTCTACACCGCTCTTGCCCGGAAGCGAAAAAAAATCTATCAGGCGCTCCAGTTTATAGGTGACTAAGAGAAGGACAATTATTCCTTATAGAAATATGGTTCATCCGGATAACACCTACCTGAAGCAGGAATGCGCATACTTGATGTCCCCGTTTGGTGCCGCCGAGCAGAAGAGCTGGTGGCGGAATAAGGCGCCAAACCTGTCTGAGCGTCAGCGAGTTTTTGGCGTCCCGAAGCCCGCAGGTCAGCAATCGTCAATTTAAGCCATTAAACTATTAAGATGAGAGATTAAAATCAAGTTCGATACCGACCGGACAATGATCCGAGCCCAAAACATCATTGAGAATAAAGGCATCCTTAATAATATTTTTTTCGATAAGATCACTCGTTGCAAAAAAATAGTCGATACGCCAGCCCGCATTGTTTTTGCGGGCGTTGAATCGGTAGCTCCACCAGGAGTATTTAACGGTATCGGGATAGAAATGCCTGAAGGTATCAACATAGCCACGCTCAACGATGTCGTCAAGGACATCACGCTCTATGCGCAGGAAGCCTGACCTGTTTTTATTTGATTGTGGGTTTTTCAGATCGATTTCATTATGGGCGGTATTGAAATCACCGGTGATAATGAGGCTTTTTCCCCGGTCTTTCAAATCATCAGTATATCTGAAGAAATCTTCGTAAAAATCAAGCTTGTACTGCAGCCGTTCTTCATCACGCTGACCATTGGGGAAGTAGACATTGAAGAGAATGAAATCACCATAGTCCAATTCCAGAACACGTCCCTCTGAATCAAACCGTTCGACTCCAAAGCCATCGCGGACATGTTCTGGAGCAGGTTGAGTATAGGCGGCAACGCCGCTGTAACCTTTTTTTTCTAGCGAATAGGACCAGTGAGAACGAAAATTATCAAGAGCAACCATCTCTTCGGTTCGCTGATGAGCCTGCAGTTTTGTTTCTTGCAGGAGGAGTATGTCAGGGTTCATGGTGGCAACGACTTGTCTGAAATCTTTTTTAAAAACTGCTCTCAAGCCATTGACGTTCCAGGAAATTAACTTCATAACGTTTTCACCTTTTCTCTCTATATTTGTGTTGAGTTCACCGAGTTTAGTATTCAAATTGAGTCTTTTATAAGCATTAACCCGGGAAAATCCAAAAAGAGGGCGGCATCATCCAGCCAGGCTCATGTCCTGCTATAGATTACGAACCACAAGCTCTGCCTGGCGAACCCCGGCATTCTGCTGTTTCCGTGCTGCCCTGCCTGCCTTGGAAGAAGCCTCACGCAACAACGACCTGTCAGCCGAGAAGGTTTCGAGATACTCTTCCAGTTGATCTGCAGACTGGAGGCACACCCCACCGCCCTCTTTCAAAAGAATATCAGCAGCTTCCTGAAAATCCTGAACATAGGGGCCAAAAAACAGCACATTATCCCATATGGCTGCTTCCATCAGGTTGTGTCCCCCATAATCGGTAAAACTGCCACCGATAAAAACAAAAGATGCGATGGAATAAAGCTCGGCAAGATCACCGAAGGTGTCAACCATAACCAGTGAATATTGACGCGGGCTGCCGCTTTTGCATTCGCTGAGCAGATCATAATCAATACCCCTGCTGTCAAGAGTATTTTTTATCTGTTCCAGTCTATCCATATGACGAGGAGCGATAAACCAGACCTGGTTATGTTTCTTGATCATTCGTTCATAAATTGGCAGCAACAGGGCCTCTTCCGGATCGTGGGTCGATCCGGCAATAAAAACATCTGCTGATTCATCGACTTGGAGCAGCTTCCGATATTTATTTCTAACTTCCAGATAATCGTCGGGTAGCATGGCGTCATATTTAATATTACCGGTAATGCATACCGCCTCTGGATCTGCCCCAAGCAAAACAAATCGATCAAAATCCACGCTGCTTATCACACCGATCTCATCAAAATTTCTAACAACAGATCTGAATATGAAACGAAACCGTTGGTAACGGGATATGGATTTGTCAGATATCCTGCCATTGAGCAATACCATGGCCGCACCAGAACGTTGTGCTTTGCCGATCGCAATTGGCCACAATTCGGTCTCCAGGCAAACATATGCATCCGGCTTCAAGACCTGCAGAAATGTATCGACAATAAGGGGGATATCAAGCGGGGCAAGAAAACAGGGGATAGTATCTCCCAGCTTTTGACGACCATAATCGCGCCCGTGTACCGTCATAGTCGTTACCACAAAAGAGAGGTCCGGTACAAGGCTGACAAGGCGGTTTATGATGATTCGGGCAGCATTGACTTCACCTATCGATGCGGCATGAATCCAGATTCTCTTTGTTCCCGGTCGCTTCGGTTGCCGAAGGGAGACAATGCCAAGCCGCTCGGCCAAGCCGCGTCGATGCTTTCCGGTGATCAGTACAAAGATCAGAAGAAAGGGAAAAAATAGTAAAAATATCAGTCCTATAAGAATCTGATAGAGAAAAAACAATGTAATCTCCAGTTTGGGATAATCGTCAACACATTGTATAATTCAATGATGCAAAAATGATCTCTTCACGGAATCAACAATAAACTCTTTCAGGCAACACTCGTCAACTGCTATCGGGGAAAAACTCATTCTTCAGGCTGGGACTTGACAACCACGCTACTATCTAGTAGTCAATCAGTTCCTGAAAAATCATCAGTTTCAACAGGAGGAATTATGAACAGAACAACACGATTATTAGGGCTTATTGCTCTAGGTATTTTAATCATTGGAGAAACAACAATGTCAGAAGCAAAATTAAAAGATGGCCTTTACGCTCAATTCAACACCGATAAAGGTGAAATAGTCTGTAAACTGGAGTTTGAGAAGACACCACTCACCGTTACCAACTTTGTTGGTCTTGCCGAAGGTACAAAAGAGCTTGGGGGCGGCGGAGGAACACAAGGCACCAAGTTTTACGATGGATTGACGTTTCATCGAGTTCTTCCCGATTTTATGATTCAGGGAGGAGACCCGCTCGGAACAGGATCCGGAGGCCCCGGTTATACCTTTCCGGATGAAATCGATCCTGAGCTGACACATGACCGACCTGGTATCCTGTCAATGGCTAACGCTGGACCGGGAACAAACGGCAGCCAGTTCTTTATAACCCATGTCCCGACTCCTTGGCTTGACGGCAAACACACCGTATTCGGTCACGTCGTGTCCGGACAGGATGTTGTCAATGCAATCAAACAGGGCGATACCATTAAATCCATTGAAATCATTCGAGTCGGAAAAGCTGCTGAGAAGTTCGTTGCCGATCAGGCGGCTTTTGATAGTCTGCTTTCTACCATGGACTCAAGACAAAGTGAGAAAGAACTGGCGACAATGGAAGAACAGCAGTCAGCCATAGACAAGGATTACCCTGATGCCATTACAACGCCATCCGGCCTCAAATATGTTGTCGTTGAAGAAGGTGATGGCGGCGATAGTCCGGCAAAAGGTACCACAGTAAAAGCGCATTATACCGGTAAGCTGCTGAACGGCAAAAAATTTGACAGCTCCTATGATCGGGGAGAGCCTATCAGTTTTCCGGTTGGCGCAGGCAAGGTAATCAAAGGATGGGACGAGGCCTTTCTTTCAATGACCAAAGGTGAAAAGCGCATCCTTATTATTCCTTCAAGTCTTGGATACGGTCCATCGGGCAGAGGTCCGATCCCGCCGAATGCGACTATGGTTTTTGATGTGGAGCTCGTTGATTTCTAACTAAAATCGCCTTCAGTAATAACAGTGCAAGCCAATAAAAAGGTCGGGTTATCCCCCGGCCTTTTTCCATTTTCCCCTTCTCCTGCTTGAAAAAGATTGGTTTTTTGCAGGAATCGTTCGCTTTCAGCCCCGAAGACACACCTCTTAAACATTTGATTACCTAATAAATTCAAATACATTAACTGTATTGTATTTTATTAGTCATATCATTTGCTCTTTTTTTCTCCCTGCAATAGAATAAAATAACGGTAAAGGGAAACAGACATGACATTTAAAAATTTATATCAGAAAATAACGAATACTTTCGGCCAAAAATCCAATCAAATGGCCACTGCAAACAGTATGACTAAAAATAATGATAAACGTAAAACGGTCGATTTTCAGGGAGCGATCGATATTGTTACGATTGAAGGGGTATTTCAGCTTCTTTACTTCGCCAGCCTGACAGGCAAACTCATCCTTTTGAATCCGCCGGATAAAGCCACTTTCCACTTTGTTAAAGGACAACTTACCTGGGGTTCTCTGCATACCAACCAGAAACAGATCGGTCAGAGACTCCTCGATTCTGAATTAATTACAGAGGAACAGCTTGAGGAGTGCCTCACCATCCACATGAACGAGAACAACAAAAAACGGCTTGGGGAAATCCTTCTTGAAAAAGGCTTCCTGCAGACTGATCTGCTTCATCACTCCCTCAAGGAGCAGGCCAAAGAAGCATTCTTTTCGGTTCTGAGCTGGAAAACCGGGACCTTCGCATTTATATCCAATTTCATTTCGGATGAAGATGAGGTCTCAATCAGTGAACGAATCGACCATCTTCTCCTTGAAGGGGTGGTCCAGATCGACAGGAATTCTGAATCAGTACCAACAACGCTATCAGATGAGCCGACCTACAACTACTTTAAAGTAGAACACAGCGAGCAATAGCTCTCTGTCTGCAGAGCAGGCTACCGCCTTTTTTCAATGTTTTAAACCGACCCGATCGCGCACCAGTTCCAGTGTCACGCTTGCTTTTTCACGAGCTTTATCTGCACCCATTGCCAAAATTTTTCTCAACTCATCAGGCTCCGATAGATACTCTGCCTTCCTGGCACGGGCATCGGCAAAATAGTCACTAATCAGATCGAGTAATTCCAGTTTGATGTAGCCGTAGGCGGCACCGCCATTGACATACAAGTTGTGAACTTCTTGCAGTCGCTCCGGGGCGGCAAAGAGTTTGAAGATCTGGAAAAGATTGCAGCTATCAGGATCTTTCGGCTCTTCCACCGGCGTTGCATCTGTTTGAATTGCCATTACCCGCTTTTTCAGCGGTTTACCATCTAAAAAGATCGGAATAGTATTGTCATACGATTTTGACATTTTCTGGCCATCGACACCGGGAACAATCGCCGTCGTTTCACTGATCGCAGGTTCAGGGATAACAAAGGTATCACCAAATTCATTGTTGAACTTCTGGGCCAGGTCACGTGCTACTTCAAGGTGCTGTTTCTGGTCTTTGCCAACAGGAACCTGCTCTGCCTGGTAGAGAAGGATATCAGCCGCCATGAGCACAGGGTAGGAAAACAAGCCATGACTCGCATTAAGCCCTTTGGCCACCTTGTCCTTGTATGAATGACAGCGCTCAAGAAGCCCCATCGGTGTAAGCGTTGACAATATCCAGGTCAACTCACAGACCTCAGGAACATCTGACTGTACCCAGAAAATACATTTATCAGGATCAAGGCCGAGCGCCAGAAAATCAGCTGCTACCTCAAGTGTTCCCTGGCTCAGTCTGGCACGGTCATGAACCGAGGTAAGCGCATGGAGATCAACGATAAAAACATAGAGTTCGGACTTTTCCATGTGCGAAATCATAGTCTTCATCATGCCGAAATAATTACCTATGTGCGGTTTTCCCGAGGGTTGGATCCCAGATAGAATTTTCATACCGTATCTTGTATTTGAATTGTCAGTTAAAAAATTTGCGAATGGGCGGCTGAATCAAACGGAGATTACCATACTGTAAAATCACAAAAAAAGGGAGAGGGAAAACGAATTTCCCACTCCCTCTAGATCAGCCGGGTATTTACCCGGAATGCGCTGCGACTATTTTACTTCTTCAAAGTCTGCATCGACGACATCATCATCACCCTTGTCATCTTTTTTTGCCCCTCCACCATCATCTCCGTCAGGTGGATTTGCTCCGTCATCAGGGTTATTCTGTGATGCCTGTGCATACATCATCTCGGCCAGCTTATGGGATGCAGCGGTAAGTGCCTCTGTTGCCGTTTTGATGGTATCCACATCATCGCCTTTAAGGGCGTTCTTGACATTCTCGATCTCTTTCTCGACGTTTGATTTGGTTTCCTCGTCGACTTTATCAGCAAGATCCTTCATACTCTTTTCAGTCGCATGGACGAGCGCATCAGCCTGGTTTCTGGTTTCTACCAGTTCCTTACGCTTTTTGTCCTCGTCTGCATGGATTTCGGCATCCTTCTTCATTCTCTCGATTTCATCTTCAGTTAAACCGGAAGAAGCAGTAATTCGGATGGACTGTTCTTTCTGAGTGCCAAGGTCTTTTGCTGAGACATTGAGAATACCATTTGCGTCCAGATCAAAGGTTACTTCGATCTGGGGCACCCCTCGAGGAGCAGGCGGAATATCAGTCAGCTCAAAGCGGCCGATCGTTTTATTATCCGGCGCCATCTCACGCTCACCTTGTAGAACATGGATGGAAACGGCAGGCTGATTATCGGCTGCAGTGGAAAACACCTGGCTTTTCTTGGTCGGTACCGTAGTGTTCTTCTCGATCAACTTGGTTGTAACACTGCCAAGGGTCTCAATACCCAGCGACAGCGGGGTAACATCAAGCAGAAGTACGTCCTTTACATCTCCCTGCAGTACACCGCCCTGAATTGCAGCACCGATGGCCACAACTTCATCCGGATTCACACCCTTGTTGGGCGCCTTGCCGAATATTTCCTCTACCTTCTGCTGAACTTTCGGCATCCGTGTCATACCACCGACAAGAATAATTTCATCGATATCTGATGGCTGAAGCCCTGCATCCTTCAATGCGGTTTTACAGGGACCGACGGTCCGTTCGACCAGGTCTTCGACCAGTGATTCATATTTTGCCCTGCTCAGTTTTATGTTCAGATGTTTCGGTCCTGAAGCATCAGCGGTGATAAACGGCAGGTTTATATCTGTCTCAACAGTTGTTGAGAGTTCCATTTTTGCTTTCTCTGCTTCTTCCTTCAGGCGTTGCAGGGCCATCTTGTCACCGCGGAGGTCGATTCCCTGGTCGCGCTTAAATTCATCTGCAAGCCAGGTAACGATGCGCATATCAAAATCTTCACCGCCAAGAAAGGTATCACCATTGGTGGATTTAACCTCAAAAACACCATCACCTATTTCAAGGATAGAAACATCGAAGGTACCACCGCCAAGGTCGAATACGGCGATCTTTTCTTCTTCCTTCTTATCAAGTCCATAAGCGAGTGATGCAGCTGTCGGCTCGTTAATTATGCGCTGAACATTGAGTCCGGCGATTTTACCGGCATCTTTGGTTGCCTGACGCTGAGAATCATTAAAATAGGCAGGTACCGTAATTACCGCATCGGTAACCTCTTCACCCAGATAGTCTTCAGCGGTCTGCTTCATTTTACCAAGGATCATTGCAGAAATTTCTGCAGGACGGTAGACCTTACCATCAACCTTGACAGACACACTGCCGTTTGTTCCTTCAACAATTTCAAACGGACTGATACTAATGGATTTTTTAACCTCGGCATCCTCGAACTTGCGGCCGATCAATCTTTTAACAGCATGCAGGGTCTTGGTTGGGTTGGTTACCGCCTGTCGCTTGGCAACCTGACCAACAAGCCGCTCATCATTATCGGTAAATGCCACCACTGACGGCGTTGTCCTGTTTCCTTCCACATTGGCGATTACTTTTGGTTCGCCGCCTTCCATGACCGCCACACACGAATTAGTGGTGCCAAGGTCAATTCCGATAATTTTTCCCATGTTTTTGTCTCCTTATATCAATTAACCGGATAATGTAATAGTTTCCGAATTCCATCCAATAAAATAGGGGGCTACGCTATGGCAGCGACACCTGTTAAACTTGTCATTTATGTGTATTTGTCAAGCAGATCATCATATTTTGACATCGCTTGATTATCTAATCACTCCCGGAGGAAACGATCACCCGGGCGGCCCTCAATAATCGGTCTTTGTACTGGTACCCTTTCTCAAATTCACTGACCACATGATTCGCCGGAACAGTATCACTTGCCTCCATTGTTAGCGCTTCCTGAACATTGGGGTCGAACGGTTCACCGATACTCTCTATTGGTTTAACCTCAAATTTTTCAAGGGTGCCGGTCAGACTCTTCAATGTCAATTGGACCCCTTCCAGCAGGGCGGCTAGATTTTGTTCACTGTCAACACCGTCAACAATACCCTGACCGATAGCTCTCTCAAGGTTGTCAACAACCGGCAGCAGTTCTCGAAAGATGTTTTCACCGGCATATTTAAACAAGGCGGAGCGCTCACGCTCCATGCGTTTCTTATAGTTCTCAAACTCTGCAGCTACCCGTAGGACCTGATCCTGCAGTCCTGCGGACTCATCAAGAGCCTCCTGAAGATTATCCTCGAGGGATTTTTCAGCCACTTCCTGCTCAACAGCTTCTTCAATGGACTCTTCGGCAGTTTTGATCTGTTCCTCGAGTTCTTTTTCAATTTTTCCCGTGCTCACCCATACCTCCAAAAATTCCTGACTTTTTAAAAATAGTCCTGGTTGTAATTAACCAACTCTTATTATAAACATGTGCGAACAATAAGTAGCCCGATTTTTGTTGTCAAGCCAATGCAACAAAATTTGAAATATGAGCTAATTTATCAGATACACGAGAAAAAGTCGTACCCTGACATTACCTCTTTCAGACTAAAAGTGTAGTGAAGGCATATCTGTTTAATACCGTCTGAAACGTTGGAATGTAAATCTCCGGGGATACCTCATTAGTCTGATGTCTCAGCGGGGTAAGACTTCAACGTTCTGACCCATTTACAGAAACCAATTTATTAACCGGCCGTTCAACCAGTTTCGTTGAATTTCACCGATTAAAGAAAAGGTATAAAAAATG
>CAZOWJ010000055.1:0-23699 GCA_964583415.1 uncultured Desulfocapsaceae bacterium | reverse complement strand
AGGAACTCGCAACTCTCGAAGGATCCCTGGGGGGAACCGTTTGACCGTTTCTGTTCCAATGGAGTAAATACATATTGTTGTCGTACGTTTCCTTAAATTCGTTAGTATGGTTAATACAATAAAAACGAACGTAGCAGCCTATTACGGCGGATTATACCTCATGAGATTTCTTGGATCATATGGAAGAGTTTTAAAAAGTTCAAGAGGGAAAAGATATTCTTTTTTGCATCATCATATCTACTTAGGTTCCAATAGATAATTTGAGATAGCCAGCGAACGATCATTTAAATTTTATAAGAAAGGAGGTGAACTACAGAGAAAGAAAGCAAAATCAAATGCGTTCCTAGTACCACATGTCACCGGAGAGAAAGCATAGTTTTAATTCTTAATGAGGGAAATGGTATCCTGAACTAACGATTTTTATAAGGATGCTTATTGCCACAAATATTATTAACTCATTCAAAAAAGGAGCGACCCAATGTATTCAACAAAAAAACTTATTATTGCCGTATTTACGGTAGTTCTGGCCTTGGGCCTGTCTGGGGCGGGAAGCATGGTGTGTGCGGAGGGTGAAAGATTTATCCTTGTAAGCCATGCGCCGGACTCGGATTCATGGTGGAATACGATTAAGAATGCTATAAAGGTGGCCGGTGATCAGATGGATGTTGAGGTGGAATATCGTAACCCGCCGACTGGTGATCTGGCAGACATGGCTCGCATTATCGAGCAGGCGGTGGCTTCAAATCCAGACGGTCTGATCACAACTATTGCTGACTTCGATGTTCTCAGAGGTCCACTCGAAACAGCAGTCTCAAAAGGTATTCCTGTCATAACCATAAACTCGGGGACCCATGAACAGTCAGCAGAACTTGGTGCATTGCTTCATGTAGGTCAGCCGGAATATGCTGCCGGCAAAGGGGCTGGCCAGCGTGCCAAAGCAAATGGCGTCACCAAGTTTCTATGTGTCAACCACTTCATGACTAATCCCGTCTCGGTTGAACGCTGCCAAGGATTTGCAGATGGCCTCGGTGTTGAGTTAGGTACGCAGATGATCGATTCAGGTGTGGACCCGTCTGAAATCAAGAACAAAGTGATTGCATATTTGCGTGCCAATCCCGACACCAATGGAATTATTACCCTAGGCCCCACTTCGGCCCATCCAACACTTGCAGCTCTTGATGCATCGGGGAACAAAGATAAGATCTTTTTTGGCACCTTTGATCTATCCACTGAGATCGCAGCCGGGATCAAGGATGGCACAATAGCCTTCGCCATTGACCAGCAACCGTTTCTACAGGGTTATTTACCGGTAGTGATCTTGACGAATCTGGCCCGTTACGGTGTTTTGCCGGGCAATAACATCAACTCAGGCCCGGGATTTGTGACCAAGGACAATATCGCCATAGTTGAAGAATTGGCAGGCGAGTATCGCTAGGCCACAACAGGAGGACAGACTGGATAAGCGTGACGGGATACGCACTAAAAAAGAAAGCAGAGACCTCGTCATCCAGGAATGTGCAGTCGAGATGGTATATAAGAATTCTCACGAAAGTCTTGAAGATCCTGATATTGAAGGAGGGTCTTGACTGTCTCAGATGACTCACGAACGATGAGATCGACAGCATCTATGCTCTGGGCGCAGCGCTTGCACATCACTACCTGAATAAAAAGGACGATGTGGGCCCAATTCAGGGGTTGATCATACTCGCAATCAAGAGGTTGACCGATATTCAAAGCAACCGCAATACCAACGATTTCTGTTATATACTGACAGAAGTCGTTGGTTCAAAATCATCCTACCTCAACCCAAGAGGATCCGTTTTTATCCGACTCAACACAAGCTTCAATAAACTCTAGACCTGCAATACCTGCTTCAATATCTGGATACCAGATATCAAGATCTTTGCCCCGAATTTTAGCATCCATTACACGCCCAAAACGAGAATATAAATTGGCCCAACTTTCGAAAAAACCCTCGGCATGGCCTCCACCTATACGGCCAAAATCTGCCTCGTCATGCAGATAGCCCATGCCACGCTCCCAGATTTGCAGTGGCTCGCCAAGCTTACCAACAATTAATTGGTTCGGGTGTTCATCACACCATTCTATACTCATCTTAGAACCAACAACACGTATTCTCTGATCATGAGCGGAGCCAATATTAATGGCTGAAGCCCACAGTGTTCCAAAAGTGTCTCCCTCATATCGAATCATTACATGCGCATTATCCTCAAGCGGTGCACGTGATTTGATAAAGCTCTGCCTCGCACAACATAAACTCTCGGGCTTCTTGCCCGTTACAAATTCAGCCAAATATAAACAATGCGCTCCCGTGTCACCCAATACATAAGTAGGACCCGCTTTTTCTTCTGTTACCCGCCATTTCAGCCCAGGATCATTAAGTTCAACTTCTTCAGCATGATAGCCGTGAGGAAACTGAACCTGTATAAGGCGAATATCACCCAAATCGCCCTTGTTAACCATGGCTCTTGCCTGATGTAACATTGGAAAACCTGTGTAACCATACATTACAGCAATTATTAACCCTCGATTATTGGCTATGTCTCTAAGCTCTAGGGATTCATACAACCTTAAGGTAAGTGGTTTTTCGCATATCACATGTAATCCAGCCTCAAGTGCCGCCTTACATATCTCATAATGGGTATCATTGGGGGTAGCCACCGAGACAACCTCTATACCATGCGGTCGATTCGACTCAGCACTAAACATCTCAGGATAATGTGTGTAGCAACGATTTTCATCAAGCCCTAAACGTACCCCAAATTCACGTCCACGTTTTGCATCGATATCAAACACAGCGGCTTTTAACTCAAACATTTCATCTCGACGAGCTGCCGAACGATGTGCATAGCCAATCTGGCTCCCTGTGCCACCACCAACCATTCCCCAGCGTAATGAACGGTCGATTAATCTTCCTTCTATGAAGGCCATTGTTTCTTTCCTTTTTATCTTTTAAAAACCGCTTCAGCTAAAACTTAAGAGGGCCGGGAAACCCTTTACGCACGTAACGTTGCATAGAAATTTGATTTGCCAGAAAACAGGTCAGAATTTTTTGGACGGAGAACTAGTACGTATATCCCACTAAATCTGAATATCTGCGGAGGTTTTTCATAGCAAGCTTTGCATACGTAAGCGGATGCGCTTTTGCCGGATCTTGCTCAGCTTCAACAAGGAGCCAACCACTGTAGCCTACTTTTTTCAGGGCCTTAAATATGGATGGATAGTCAATGTTGGCATCACCAGGTACGGTGAAAATACCCTCGAGGACGGCTTGGAGAAAAGATAAATCTTCATCATGGACCTTTTTCATTACATTAAAACGAAGATCCTTAAAATGGACATGAACAATACGGTTAGCATACTGTTCAATTATAGCGACAGCATCACCACCAGCAAATGTGATGTGACCGGTATCGAGCGTAAGACCAAGAACATCATCCGAATGCTTCATTAACTTATCTATATCACCTTCAGATTCCACTATTGTACCCATGTGGTGATGAAACCCTACAGCAATACCTTGAGATTTTGTAAATTCGGCAAATTTTGTTAAACGTTCACCATACCATTTCCATTCGTCGTCATTTTTAACAATATTACGGTTGGAAAGTGGGGTATCCATACTGCTATGTACCGTATTGCTTACCTCGCCATACACTGTTGCAGAGCAGCCCGCTTTTGATAAGAGCTCTAAATGAGGTTTAAAATCCTCAATCTCTTTTTCTATAGACTGATCTTTATTAAACAGGTTTCCACTAAACCAGCCTGAAGCAATCGAAAGGCCATATTGAGCTAAAAGTGGAATGATAACCTCAGGATCTCTAGGATATTTTGTGCCAAGCTCGGTGCCGATGAATCCGGCCTCCTGCATTTCTGATAAACAAGTTTCAAGTGAGATCTCCCCCCCTAAACTTGGCATGTCGTCATTTGTCCATGTGAGCGGACTAATACCAAATTTTACATCTGCCATACTTAGACTCCATTATTGTGCTTTTCTAATTGTTTCATCGCCTTTAACATCTGTATCGCTATTTCTAAATGGTCACTTTCCCAGAGCTGATCGTTTAAAAATTCTCCTGAAAAATAACCTTCATAACCAGTAGCTTTGATAGCCCCATACCACTCATCCATGGGTATTTCTCCTTCCCCGATGATATACCCTCTTAAACTTCGCTCATCGGGCCATAGATCTCCCTTGGAATTACGCAACCCGTCGGATAAATGAACATTATAGATTAGGTTTTTATCAATATTTGAAATATCTTCAGGTAAAGTCCCACGGGAGGCCCAGAGGTGCCAGGTGTCAAGCACTAAACCAAAATTATCACGATCAACTTCATCAACAAGCCTCAAACAATCTGTTAAACTAGATATCGGTGTCCATGCTGCACCTTCATATTGGAAGCGAATATGAAAATTTTCACCTATATCAGCAATAGCTCGAATACAATTGGCGGTTAAACGAATATTTTCATCTATTGAAAGCCCGTTAAGCCCTTCAAAGGCGTTGAGCTGAATAGTAGGAGCGCCTATCTCACTCGCCCACAGGCATAGAGTTTCTGCCTGGCTAAAAATTTCTTCTCGCTCCTTTTTGGTTGGCGCTTCAACTCCACCAATAATATCAATTGCTGTTGGTTCTATTTGTGCTTTATCCAGAGCGAGTTTTAAGTCTCTTGGTTGAAAACCGGCATTGATATAGCGCCAGAGTTTTTCTGTATGTATTTCTAGTCCTTGATAGCCGGCCTCTTTAGATAGACGGATATCACTAATAATATTTGAATGCAAACTGCACATTCCATGAAACGCATATTTCATTATCTTTCTCTCAAGTACTGCAACTTAATCAAATAAGCCCATCCTGTAAGGAAAAGGAAATTGATTCTTCTATGCTTTCAAACCCTCACTTAAATTTTTTCACCATATCCATAATTCCCGGAATTGTTTTTAATTGATCTCGATGAGCAGGTTCAAAATATTGCACCAGAGCACGGTCCGACTTGCCGACAAGAATAGTGAAATAATACATTTCGAACCCTGGGGCAGCCACAACCGGGTGA
Source organism: uncultured Desulfocapsaceae bacterium (assembly GCA_964583415.1). GTDB lineage: Bacteria > Desulfobacterota > Desulfobulbia > Desulfobulbales > Desulfocapsaceae > MADRE3. Next base: position 18,621 of record CAZOWJ010000055.1, on the reverse strand, counting down.
TAGGCTTTGTCAAGCAATATGGTGGAACCATCTTTTATGTGATAAACAGGACCCTCATCATGTTCATCAACATAGGCGAATTGGGCTCCAAAACCATGTGGTGGATTGAATTTATAATGATAAATTTCTTCATGATCCGTTTCATCAGGTAAGCGATCCACATGGTGCTTGTGAGGAGGAAAGCCTGACCAACCACCGGCACCAACCGTAAATAGTTCACTCACCAAGAGCTTATCAACCATTCCATTTTGTTGTTGACCGAGGATATGATAAATCTTTCGATGTGTTTTGGTATCATCTGAACCGTATTGAATTTTGTCGATCTGGTCCGGTGATACACGAAAAGCCTCATATTCTTTTTCGGCACGACCGCCAGCAATAAAAACTTCCGCGGTTTCACTTATACAAACAATCTTGGCCTCTTGGTTGAGAGGTACATAAACACTATCAGGTTTGCCATCAAACACATGTTTGCGTCTCCCGACAGCCTTAAATTCTTCGTTTTTAATGATGATGTCGCAGCTTCCGTCACATAACACAATACACGTCTCATACCCTTCTGCCTTGTGCGTAAATGTTTCACCTTCTTGTAATGTAAGCCGGTTAAAAAAACTGCGTTGAAGCATATTGTTATTGCTATCAACAATAGGAATATTCTCGTTATTAAATGGAAAGATATGACTTGGCATAGTTGATCTCCTATTTATATTTTTCAATAAATTTTTCTAATTCTCTTTTTGTGGGCATTGCCTCGGTACATGATGTACCAGATATATTAATAGAAGCCGCAGCTGCTCCATTTTGCAGCGATTCTTCAATGGATAAACCCTCGATGAGTGAGCCCAAAAATCCCGATGCAAAAGCATCGCCGGCACCCCAGGGTTTTAATAACTCAACAGGAAAAATGCCATTTTCAATGACGCGACCATCAGCTGTAAAACAGCTGGACCCATCTTTATCGCGCTTTAACACCACTAATTTGGCTCCATGATCAATAAAGCGTTGTGCGCATTCATGATCGCTATCTTTTGCTTGAGCTCCTGCAACCTCAAACTCTGCTCTTGTGCCGAGTAAAATATCGCTCATATGCGCAGCTTTTGTGGTTATTTCCGCTGCTTCAGTTAAAGAAGCCCAATTATAAGGGCGATAGTCAATATCCATTACTTTGATTGTGTTGGCTTCTGTCGCTTGTTTTAATAGCGCAAAATTTGACGATCTCGAAGGCTCTTGAGTAAAAGCAAAACCTGTAACGACAATAGATTGAGATGACGCAACAAAATTATCATCTACATCATCAGCATTTAACAGTAAATCAGCCACGTTATTTCGATACATGCAAAGCCGACTCACCGCTTTACGCTCCGCAAAAGCAAGAGATGTTTTAGCACCACTGGTATCAAACTGTATTTGGCTTGTGTCTATATTTAAGCTACTTAAATAGTTTTTTACAAAGCGGCCATGTAAATCGTCTGCTACCCGTGTTATGATCGCTGAATTTAACCCTAACTTAGCGATACCTGCGGCGATATTAGCTGGCGAGCCGCCAACAAATACGTCATAGTGTCGAGCCTGATCAATATCTTCTCCAATAGACGGATAAAAATCCACATTAGCGCGCCCAACTGTTATGACGTTTATTGTGCGATCTTTCAGAAATTTCATTTTATTTTTCCTGCTCTTTTAAACATAGTTTTTCAAATAATCAGGCCTGATAAATCTCTCCTTATAAACCAAAAAATACTAGAACTTTCTCGCTTGCTTGAGATGATTTTTCATTACTTTAGAGGCTTCAAGTACGGCTTTAGTCTTAGAAACTTCCGGAACGCCCGCGTGCCACCACGTATCGTATCCGTCGGTCATTGTTTTGGCAGGATTTTTAATATCAACAAGGCTCGTGGTTGTGTTTGATTTCATTTGATCAAACACTTCGCGGAGTTCGGCCACGGATGAAACCTTGTAAGACTCAGCACCATAAGATTTCGCATTCATGGCAAAATCGATGGGCACATAATTACCGTCTAGGCGATCTGTCTTGGGATTTCTAAAGCGCAGCTCACAACCAAAACGGTTAATCCCCTGTCCTGTTTGTAAATTATCGATGCACTGCCAACCGCTGTTATCCAAAAGAACAATGTTAATTTTTATGCCTTCTTGAATAGCCATAACAATCTCCTGATGATAGAGAAGATACGTACCATCACCAATAAGTACATAAACTTCACGCTCAGGCTGGGCGATTTTGGCACCGATAGCACCTGGGATCTCATAGCCCATACAAGAATACGCATATTCAGCATGGTAGCTGCCGGGAGATCTTGAACGCCAAATCCGCTCCAGGTCTGAGGGCAGAGAGCCCGCGGCTGTAACAATAATGGCATCTTCATGTATCCCGGTGCGATTCATCATGCCAATCACTTCGGTCTGTGACAATAATCCTGCTTCATTAGAGCTGAGATCATATAAACGATCAACCTCCGTATCCCATTCTCGTTTCAGTGTAGCGACTTCCGATGTATATGATGATGTATAACTCCCCAAAGCCTCTGCCAAAGACACCAGTCCCTCTTTAGCGTCGCAAATAGCTGCCAGGGCGTTCAATTTATAAGCATCCATACGGTTTACATTGAGACCGATAACACTAAGATGCGGATTACGAAAAGCCCATTTAGAAGCTGTATGAAAATCGTTTAGCCGTGTGCCGACAGCGATTAAGCAATCGGCATCGGCGGCTAAAATATTAGCAGGCCTGGTGCCTGTCGTACCGATAGAACCCATATTGAGAGGATGATCCCATGGTATGACCGATTTTCCGGCTTGGGTTTCAACAAAAGGAATATTGAAACGTTCAGCCAGGTCGGCAAATTTTTTTCCTGCCTCAGAATAACGAACGCCGCCACCTAGGACCAGCAGGGGTTTCTTTTTCGTTTTAATAATCTCAGCCATTTGCTCTGCCATTCCCTGAGCGAGTGGTTGGCGCTGAAAATAGTGTATACGTTTTTCTAAAAACTCAAGCGGATAATCGTACGCTTCCGCCGCAACATCTTGCGGTAAACAGAGGGTAACAGCTCCGGTTTGTGCCGGGTCTGTAAGTACTCGTATAGCATGGTTACAGGCTGTCATCAGTTGTTCTGGCCGATTAATGCGATCCCAATATTTACTTACAGGACGGAAGGCATCATTGGACGAAATAGAATGATCATATTCCTGTTCAACCTGCTGCAAAACAGGATCCGGCTGGCGCGTTGCAAAAATATCTCCCGGTAAAAACAAAACCGGGATTCTGTTTGCCGTTGCAGTTGCGGCCGCAGTTACCATATTCATTGCACCTGGTCCCACAGAACTTGTTGCCGCCATAATGCGCTTGCGGTTACTTTGCTTGGCAAAACCAGTGGCCATATGACCACCACCTTGTTCATTTGAAACTCGGTAAAATTTTAAGCTATGCTCTGTGGTATCTTCTAAAGCCTCACCTATCCCTAACACACAACCATGACCGAAAATTCCGGCGATACTATCTACAAACTTTATTTCTTCTCCGTCAAAATTAATATATTGTTGATCGAGAAATTTAATTAAAGCCTGGCTCACGGTTAATCTAACTGTTTTCATTTCACAACCTCATTGTGTTATCCCGTCTTTTATTTCACGGTGAACGGTAGCTTAGATGCTATAAAATACTGGATTCTTTTCTACTTTTGTTGGATTCCAATCCTGTTCACAGGCATTTTGAGAAAACATCTGCCATCCCCGTATGAGCAAATCCTCAAGCGTTTTTTCTGAGTTTTCTTAAGGGTCACCTTCTCATTTTATCAAACACTGACCTTTTTGCGTCGTTGGATGTTAATGATGATACGCGCAGTTATCAATAACGTCCTGAATAGTGCCAAAAATGTTTCCTAAGTCACCCATCATGGATATTAACAGGTCCCTCTGAGGATAAGTTCCGGGTCGAGAATTATTCTTTTGGCTTTTAATGGCTGCTTTTCCTCGTTTTCCGTCTGAAACAGCTCCAGCAAAATCTCTACAGCTGATTTTCCCATACAAATTTTGGATTGCCGGATGGTCGACAAGTTGATTTCGGGCCACGACGAAAAGAGAATATCATCAAAACCAATAACGGCGATATCTTCTGGAACTTTTAGATTCTTCTCCTTTATGCCCTGAAGAACTCCCAAAGCTAAAATATCATTTCCGGCGATTACGGCTTCCGGAAAGACTCCTGTATCAATCATTTGTGTAATGATTTCGTAGCCGATCCTTTGTCGCCAGCCACCCAATCGAATGTAATCGTTGTTGACTTCCATATTATATCGCTTCATGGCTTCTTTAAAACCTTTGAAGCGCGCACCAATGGCAGATTCTGTATCATTTCCGCCGATAAAACCGATTCGCCGATAACCTTTTTCGATAAGTGTCCGTGTCGCTAGATATCCGCCTCTGACATTGTCGGTGATTACAAAACTATATTTTGTTTTTTCAGGTGTATTTCCTATATAAACGCAGGGAACAGGCATACGTTTACGTTGTTCGAACAAATTTGATTGGCTGGACGAGGGCGCTAAAATAATACCGTCGACGCGTTTTTCAATTAAATTTAGTAAATAGGATTCTTCCTTCGACAAGTCGTAGTTGGTATTGCATAAAAAAGTGTTATATCCCGCCAAACTCGCTCGCTCTTCGACGCCTCTTACGAGCTCGGGATAAAAAGGGTTTGCAATATCGGGCAGGATTAATCCTATCGTGCCGGTCTGTTTTTGAACCAGGCCGCGAGCCAGTGCATTGGGTGAATACTCCATTTCTTCAGCAATTTTATTGACTTTTTGTCGGGTTTCTTCACTGACACCCTTCTTCCCATTTAAGGCCCGAGATACTGAAGAATATGAAATTCCGGCCCTTTGTGCGATATCCTTAATTGTAGATTCCATGTGATTCCAAATGTATTTCCATTTTTCTTATCGGACTATTGTGATGCAATACAGATAAAATGGATTGAATATGCGACAATTACTATCTTCACATTCATCAGCCCCTCATTGCACTTTAATTCTATATAGCTCAAACGTTTGCTTTTTGTCAAGAAACTACTTTCCCTTCTCTAGGCTCCTATATAAATTTCTGTGCTGTTGAGATAAACAAGTATAATATGCTGTAATCATATACAATATATTGTGTTAATTCCATTAAGACTAATCATAAACGTGTACCATTTCAGTTCATATTACGTTTTATGCATAATAGTTTTGTTCTCTAATTCTCGCATTGTATACATTTGACATCTGGGAACCATTCGGGCACATGGACTTTGACAACCCTTTTGGTAGCAAGAACCTTTACGAAATTCGCCAATAAAAATTAAACATGTAATATAATAACAATATATTACATGTTATTTCAGTTGAAATTGGCAAGAGGATAAAATTTCGTTAATTAATAACTTGACAAGGAGCAAACGTTTGAGCTAATTTGCCTACTATACCCTGATTCCCACGCATCTCAACTGGTTATTCACACCTGATGAACTGCAAGAAGCTGAACTGGTCGAACCATTCTCATTCACTAAGGGGTGTAACGTTCTTAAAGTCAGATCGGCAGGAGGATCACCTGGTAAGGCAGACCCACAAACAGAGCAGCTCGAGACAATGCTGTTTAATCTGAAGGAAGATCCGTCACAGCAAACACCTGATCCAGGATGAACGAGTAGAGGCTCGCTTGATAGAGGCACTGGTCGAGTACTGAAGAGCACTGATATATTGGCAAGGTAAATCATGAAGAGAATAGGGGTTGGCCTTATCGGCAGCGGTTTTATGGGAAAATGTCATGCCTTGGCCTGGAATTCAGTCCACCAGGTGTTTGGAGGCGGTCTGGTACCAGAACTTGTCTGCCTGGCAGAAGTTACCAGGGAACTGGCACAGGTGCGGGCGAAACAATTCGGCTTTGGAAAATCTTCCGCTGATTGGCAGGATGTCGTTGCCGACCCTGATATCGACGTCATCTCCATAACCTCACCTAATCAGTTTCACCCTGAAATGGCCATTGCAGCCCTTAAGGCCGGCAAGCATATATGGTGCGAGAAACCGATGGCACCAACCTTCCATGAGGCAACGGCCATGCATAGTGTCTGGGAAAAGAGTGGGAAGGTTGCCGTTCTTGGTTACAACTACATTCAGAATCCCGCTATCAGGCATATGAGAAAATTGCTGGCAGAAGGTGCGATCGGAACGGTAAACCATATACGTCTGGAAATGGATGAGGATTTTATGGCCGATAGTCAGGCACCTTTTTTCTGGAAAAACTCCAATGAATCAGGATATGGCGCACTGGATGATTTTGCGGTGCATCCGCTATCGATCATCCACAATTTGATTGGACCCGTTGAGCGGGTTATTTGTGATATGTCCAAGCCGTATCCGACAAGAAAAGATGCAGACGGCACCAACCGGGAAGTTGAAACTTATGATATTGCCACTGTGTTGTTTCGCACTCAAAGCAAGATTTCAGGAAGCCTGGCGGTAAACAGGTGCGCCTGGGGCCGCAAGGGAGGACTCAATATACAGATCTTCGGGCACAAAGGTTCGATCCTCTATAACCAGGAGCGCATGAATGAATTGAAACTTTATATTGCAGAAGGTGTTGAAGACAAGCAGGGTTATACAACAATCTTAACAGCCCCTTGTCATCCGCCGTATGATCAGTTCATTCCTGCACCCGGTCACGGTTTGGGGTTCAACGATTTGAAAGTTATCGAATGCAGGGAGTTACTGAATGAAATAATGAACTTGAAAAGCAACTGCATGTCGTTTGATGCAGGTATCGTCATCGAGAAAAGCGTGCATGCGATGGCCAGGAGTTTCAGTTCAAGCCGGTGGGAGTATATTTAAGCAGCGTTTCTTATAATCAGTTATGGTTTTATGTAGATATACGAAGTATGTAATTTCTTTAACTTTTGAGATTTGACAAAGACAATAAATAGGGTAACCCAAGAACCTAATAACGAAGTTCCTTTATCAATTTGGTGGACAAATGGGAAAAGTAACCAGATCTGATCTAACCGTGGCTCTTTAGGAAAAACTCAAGCGGCCTTATCTGGAGAACGGGAGTCTGCCTTGGCTGCGTTATCGAGCGACCCACTCGTAACAGATCAGGCTATTATTATTTCGTTATGGGATGATTTACTGGCATTTCATTCAACGTTGGTGATGAGTTGATTTCAGAGGAATTGACGATAATAATCCAACCTAATGCGAAGGGGCTCATTTGAAAAATACGAGCCAGCAATGCTTTTACAGGAGCGCTTATGATAGTAAGACAGCATAAACCGTTTGATTACGGATTCACATCGATAACCGAGCAGCACGGCGAACACAGTGACATGATACTGGATTTCGGGATTTTAAAACTCAAAGAGGGTGACACAGAAGCATTTCCACCCGGACGTGAAAGGGCATGGCTGTTGATAGATGGTACGATCACTTTTGCCTGGGAAGGAAAAACTGAAACGGTTACACGAACCTCCTGCTTTGACGAAGCACCCTACGTACTCCATGTTTCAAAAGATACGGAAGTACATGTTACAACGGATTCCGAATGTGAGATATGCGTTGAGCAAGTGGACAACGATAATATGTTTGAATCCAAGTTATACAGACCTGAAGATATCCGAACCGATATTTTTGGAGCCGGCACCTTAAATGAGACCTCAATACGATCTGTCAGAACCGTGTTTGACGGAGAAATCAATCCAATGTCAAATATGGTGCTCGGAGAGGTGATAAATCACCCGGGTAAATGGTCCAGTTACCCACCCCATGATCATCCACAACCTGAGATATATCATTACCGCTTCTTTCCCCCGCAGGGGTTTGGTATCTCCGTACTTGATGATAAAGCTCATACGGTAAAAAATGGTGATACGACTCTTATCGGACCTGATAAAACACATTCACAGGGAGCTGCTCCCGGGTATGCCATGTACTATATATGGATGATTCCCCATCTTCCCGGTGATCGCTGGCTTCCCACTACAAGGTATTTCCGGGAAGAGCACAAGTGGTTACTAGAACCTGATGTCAAGATCTGGCCGGAACGTAAGGCAGGAGGTGCATAATGAAAACTGTTCGATTAACGATGGGGCAGGCTCTGGTTAAATTCCTCGATAATCAATATGTAAACTTTGATGGAGAAGAGGACAAATTTGTCCACGGTGTGTTCGGCATTTTCGGCCACGGATGTGTCGTGGGCCTGGGTGAGGCCCTTCAGCAACAAAATCATTCTCTGAAGTTTTTTCAAGGTCATAATGAGCAGGGAATGGCTCACGCCGCAATCGGATTTGCCAAACAGAATAACAGACGCAGAATAATGGCTGTGACATCGTCAATAGGTCCCGGGGCATTAAACATGGTCACTGCCGCAGGACTTGCCACGGCAAACAGAATACCTGTCCTGCTGCTGCCGGGAGATGTCTTTGCATGCCGTCAACCGGACCCGGTACTGCAGCAAGTTGAACAATATCATAACTATACCATTACGAGTAACGACGCCTTTAGAGCCGTGAGCCGTTATTGGGACCGTATCGAACGCCCGGAACAGATTATGACTGCGGCAATAAATGCTATGCGCGTTTTGATTGATCCCGCAGATACCGGTGCTGTCTGTTTGGCACTGCCACAGGATGTTCAGGCCGAGGCCTGGGATTATCCCGAGGAATTTTTCAAAAAGCGAGTCCATTTTATCGAACGAAGGATGTTGAGCGAAGGAGCGACAGCCAGGGCTGCAGATATTGTTGCAGGCAAAAAGAAACCACTCATTATTTGCGGTGGTGGTGTTCGGTATTCAGAAGCTGGTCAGGTCCTGGCTGATTTTTGCCAGGAGTTTAATATCCCCTTTGGGGAAACTCAGGCAGGAAAATCCTCCATCGTCTGGGATCATCCCTCTAATCTCGGCGGTATAGGCGTTACGGGTGGTCTGGCTGCAAATAAAATTGCAGCTGAAGCAGATCTGGTAATTGCTGTGGGAACCAGATTGACAGATTTTACAACAGCTAGCAAATGGCTTTTTAAAAATCCACTCGTCGAATTTCTATCAATAAATGTTAATGGTTTTGACGCCTTCAAAATGGATTCCACACCACTTCTCTGTGATGCAAAATTGGGTCTGCAGGCCTTGGGTGATGCCCTTCGAAAAAGGAACTACACCTCTGACTACAGTAATGAAATCGAGATAGTCCGGACTCAATGGACCACAGAGGTTGATCGGTTGTATGCAACAGAAAAGGATGGAGAAGATTATTCACAGCTGCGGGTTTTGGGGCTCATGAATCTGGAGCTCTTTGACACAAACGCTGTGGTTGTTGGCGCCTCGGGAAGTCTGCCTGGCGACATGCAGCGTGTCTGGAGATCTCAAAAGCCCGAAACATATCATATGGAATATGGGTTTTCCTGCATGGGATATGAGGTATGTGGTGCTCTCGGTGTAAAACTTGCCTGCCCTGAACAGGAAGTGTATGCAATGGTCGGCGATGGCAGCTTTGTCATGCTCCATTCGGAACTGCTTACATCGATTCAGGAGCGGGTAAAAATAAATGTAATGCTTTTTGATAATAATGGATTCGGATGTATTGACAATTTGCAACGGAGTCAGGGAATCCCGAAGTTTGGATGTGAGCTTAAATATAGGAACACCAAAACCGGCCTTCTTGATGAAAATAGTCCACTCATACCGGTTGATTATGCGGGCATTGCGGAAAGTTATGGATGTAAGGTCTGGCGGGTGGCCAATTCGGAAGAATTGCGAGTAGCAGTAATTGAAGCAAAAGGGAGCCCTGTGTCAACTCTGATCGATATAAAAGTTGGGTTTGATTCAATGTCCGATGGTTATGAAAGCTGGTGGAGGGTTGGGACTCCGGAAGTTTCCGAAAAACCAGAGGTAGTTCAGGTACATAGAGAATTGAAAGAGCAAATTACCAAGGTAAAGCAATTTTGATAGACGTTCTGAGGAAAACGATAGGGACAACGAGAATGTAAGGATGGCAATTGCAGCTATTGGCTGGACAAGATGACTAGTATCAATCTTGGCTTGATCAGCCAAATAGTACTGCGTTGCTATGACAGATTCCACACGGGGCCGATCATCTTAATGAAGAAAACAATAAATAGGAATTCATCATGACAAACTCCGCTCGAACGTACGATACACTTCACATGGGTCGTTCCTCCATTGACCTATACGCAAACGAGATTGGCGCGCCGTTTCAAGAGATAAAAAGTTTTGCCGCTTTTGTGGGTGGATCGCCGACTAACATCAGTGTCGGTGCGAGGCGATTGGGCCTCAAGACCGCTCTGCTAACGGGGCTGGGTGAAGATCCAGTGGGTGATTTTATACTACACTTTCTCAACAAAGAAGGGGTGGAAACTCAATATAGTGTCCGTAAACCTGGACATAGAACCAGTGCGGTGGCCTTAGGCATTGAGCCGCCAGACAAGTTCCCGCTGGTCTACTATCGAGATAACTGCGCTGACATTGAACTTACCATTGACGACGTCTTGGCTGCCCCAATCAGTGATTGTCATATTTTCCAGTTTGCCGGTACCAACCTTTGCAAAGACCCATGTCGCAGTGCCACGATTTTTGCTGCGGAATTGTCCCAAAAGGTTGGCACGGAAGTGGTACTCGATATTGATTTTCGACCGGATCAGTGGCACGATCCACGCGCATTTGGTGTAACCGTACGATCAGTTTTACCTAACGTTGATATAGTTATTGGTACTGATGATGAAATCAATGCAGTAATGCTGGTTGATGTTGGCCAGATGAGTGTAACCCACTCGCAGATTTCAGATACCAAAGTAACGGGCAATATTGACACGGCCATAGAGACCCTGCTTGAGTTGGGGCCAAAGGCACTCCTGCAAAAACGCGGAGAAGATGGGGTTCGCATCCATCTGAGAAAAGATGATGGCACTCTTGAGCAGATTGATGTTCCCGGATATCCGGTAGAGATTTGCAACATCTTGGGTGCTGGTGATGCGTTTGGGGGTGGATTTCTGTACGGACACTTGAAAGGGTGGGGCTGGTACAAATCGGCCCGTTTGGGCAATGCCTGCGGAGCAATTGTGGTTACCAAGCATGGTTGTGCCAATTCCACGCCAACGATGTCAGAGGTCCTGGATTTTGTCGAAGGGTATGGTGGTTTCTAATGAACTACCGCGCCGCAAGCGCAGGGGGTATTAAACCCGGGCTAGGCAATAAAGCCAATTCAGATCTTTTCTTATTGCTGGTCTTATCAGGTAAGAGGATTTTTCGTCACGGCAGAAGTGAGAGTAATATTTCCTGATATACCATAGAATTAAGGAGACTCACATGATTAAAATGGCATTGATAGGGGCTGGAAGAATCGGGCAGATTCATGGAGAAAATATGGTGCATTCTCCAAATATAGAACTTGTGGCCATAACCGATACGGTCGATGCGGTGGCGGAACAATTGAGTAAAAAATTATTGGTACCGGTTCAAAGCACTGAGAACATCTTTGCTGATTATTCCATAGATGCCGTATTGATTGCCAGTTCTACTGATACCCATGCCGATTATATAGAACAGGCTGCAAAAAACAACAAAGCGGTTTTTTGCGAGAAACCGATCGATTTGAGTATTGAACGGGTGAAAGCAGCCTTTGATATCGTTGAATCAGAGAAAATCTCAGTAATGATTGGTTTTAACCGCAGGTTTGATCCCCATTTTGCTTCCTTAAAAGCGAGAATCGATCAAGGCATGGCAGGAGAGATCGAACTTGTATCAATTATTTCCCGTGACCCGACTCCACCACCGGCGGAATATATCGCAAGATCGGGCGGGCTTTTCAGAGATATGATGATTCATGATCTTGATATGGCCCGTTTTCTGATAGGAGAGGAGTTCACAGAAATACATGCGGTCGGAAGTGCACTGATTGACCCGGCAATAGGTGCTGCCGGTGATGTGGATACGGCCACGGTAATCCTGAAAAGCGCAGGTGGTAAGATTTGCCAGATTTCAAACTCCAGAAGAGCCGCTTATGGTTATGATCAGCGGATTGAAGTTCATGCTTCCAAAGGACTCCTGCAGGTAGGTAATGTTCTGGAGACAGGTGTCAGTTTTTCAGGAGCAAAAGGTATTCTCGCTGATCCAGTGCAAAATTTCTTCTTGCAAAGATATGAGCGGGCTTACAAACAGGAGCTTGAGCAATTTGCTGCATGGATTGACAGGGGCGAGAATCCTTCCCCGAATATGTATGATGGTTTGCAAGCCCAGCGATTGGCAGATGCTGCGACGGAGGCCTGTTTTTCAGGAAAAACTATCCGTCTTTAAGGACAAGATTACCACTGATAGAGTGGCAGGGTAGATCATCAAGAGAACAGCTGTTGGCCGTATCGGAGCGTGGATGGAATATTGTCAGATCGGTAGGCGTATCTTATTAAACGATTGCCTATTAGCCGTTGAAATCTGAAGCTTTTCGTGGTATGCATTTGACAGGATATAAGGGGCGAGCGATGGAAGCTGCAAATTTGTCTGAATGTTTAGGCCGCATGAAATTGGCCGAACGAGTGGCGCGCTCAGCAGGGTCGCTGGCGTTGCATTACTTTGAAAAACGAGCTGAGCTCGCCGTCAGCCACAAAGGTTTACAGGACCGTGTAACCGAAGCCGACCAGGAAGTTGAACGGCACATTTTTAACTTACTGACAGAAGCGTATCCCAACGACGGTTTTTTAGGGGAAGAGATGATTTCGGGTGAACCCCTTACCCTCGTTGATGAAGGAATGTGGATTGTTGACCCTATCGATGGTACGGATTGTTTTATTTATGGAATTCCGTGCTGGTGTATTTCAATAGCCTGGATGCAAAAGAATGAAGCCAGGATTGGCATCATCTATGACCCTGTACATGACGAAATGTACTCCGCAGCAATTGGGCATGGTGCAAATCTAAATGGGGAGCCATTACAGATCCCTCGGACAACAGAACTGTCTGATGGAATTACCGGCCTGGGATATTCAACCCGCGTGCGACCAGAAGATTCACTCAAACCCCTGCAACGTCTATTGGAGGCTGGGGGGATGTTTAACCGATGTGGTTCAGGAGCATTGTCACTGGCATGGCTCGCTGCTGGAAGACTTATTGGCTATTATGAGCCCCACCTTAATTCATGGGATTGTTTGGCCGGTATTGTCTTGGTCCGTGAAGCAGGAGGCTGGGTTAATGATTTTTTGGCCGGAGATGGCCTGAACCAGGGTAACCCCATTGTTGCCGCCGCTCCGGGCCTCGCTGAAAAAATGCAATTGGTCAGCGGCCATAAATTCTGAATGGAGGTCATCCCTGATACTTGGTCAGCACGGTAGTCGCACAGTCGTAACTACAAAGTTGTGTCTGACACTACTGTTTATTATGAGTATTGAAGAGAATATAAGGTGCTGGATGAACCAGGATTTAAACACTTCGATAGCACTCATTCAAAACTGGTTGTAGACATGGAAAGCTGCAAGAACCCTTGGAATGGTTTAAAAGTGGTCTGAAATGCACATGCTTACTTATCTATTTCAATACATGCAGTGAAAGGTAAAACAACCTGGCAACCCGTCAGGGAGGTTCACTTCGTTTGACTATCATCTGTATGCATTGACATTGTTCAAGAACTTTATCGATTTTTAAAACGGCTAAAATTCAACAGGGGAGATAAAATGAATTTTAAACAACTGACGATTGCAGCAATTGGTGCTGCCATGCTCGCAGCACCTATTGCACAGGCAAAAGATATGGAAATCGTTGTCTGGGCACCCGCCGACCAAAATGAGCGTTACCGTTTTGAAGCTGTTCAGCTTGCCGCCAACGTTCTTAACGAAGAATTGAAGATCGAAGGTCGCGATATAAACGTCACTGTTTCATCACGGTCCTTTGCCGGCGCATCAACCTGGCAACAATTAAAGCAAGGTTTTTCATTGGCCGTCGAAGCCAACGAAGGCCCCCAGATCATCGTTGGGGGGCACGAAGATATCCCCGTATGGGGTAGTGCGGGGTTGATTCTTCCAATTGAAGATTATGTCGACCTTGAAGCTTGGCCGTTCTCTGATGTTTTCCCCAGCTTATGGCCGATCATGTCATGGAACGGACAGATCTGGGGTGTACCACAAGACGCGGAATCCAGACCATTCTTTGGGTGGAAGGCACATTTGAAAGCTATCGGATATTCTGAGGCTGACATCGATGCCTTACCTTCAAAAGTGCAGAGTGGTGAGTACACACTTCAAAACGTTCTCGAAGATGCCAAAAAAATTCAAGATAAAGGCCTGGTAGAAAAGGGTTACGGGTTTTACCCTCGTGCCACCAAAGGTGGAGATTACTGGCAGTTTTATGCCGTCCAAAAGGGTGGCGACATGTTAGATCCCAAAAGTGGTAAGCTCATCCTCGATCAGGGTGCTCTGCTCGGATACTACCAGTTCTTCCATGACGCAGTGTTCAAATATGAGGTTACCAAAAAGAACCATCTGGGTATGGAGTGGGACCAGTGGTATAACGAAGTCGCAAACGGAAAAGCTGGCTTATGGCATGGAGGTACATGGCATTATGCTCGTTACACCCGCAGGGAAGGCCTCGATGATTTCTTTGGCAATGTCATGTTCTCGCTGATCCCTTCAGCTGGTGCTGGAGGCAAGGCAACAACCCTGACCCACCCACTGACGTACCTGATCTCCAAACAAGCGACAGGCGAAGAGTTAGAGATTGCAGGGCGCCTGCTCACCATCGTCTCAGAGCCTCGCCTCAATACGCTGCATGCTATTGCCTCAGCTCACCTCGGTATCACAGTTGCGCAGACGAAAGTATCGCAATACTCTGATGATCGTTGGACTTCAGAAGCGACAGAGCTGCTTGAAAGCGCATTCGCATTACCCAATAATGTCAATTTCGGTCAGTATGACACCCTTGTCTGGAAGGGGCTGACGGCATCCTGGAGCGGTGATCTTTCACCTGAGGAGGCGGTTGCGACAGTAGTGAAGGAAATGAAAGCAACTATGGGTGATAAGGTAATCATTCGCTAGGACCTGATGGGGGTATCCCGGTTCGGTGCACCTATCACCGGACCGGGTACTTTGTTGAATACCCTTAATAGTGTTGCCTCACCTTTTAACTGGAAAATCGGCACATGCGTATCAAACGCTCGTTTCTTCCGTTTTGGTTTATGATGCCTGCTTCCTTCGTGGTGACGCTGTTTTTTGTTGTACCGGTTGTAATGACCTTTATTTTCAGCTTTACCACGATGAGTTCCGATACGGGAATCCTTGGCAATCGCTTCATCGTTACACAACAGACAATTCTCAGGCTTACTGAACGCAACATCGATGCAGCTCTGGTAGAGCAGTTGGGCAGCAAAGTCTTCGTGTTCAACAAATCCGGGCTGGCGAAGATCAGGGAAATTGGCCTGAAACCCGCCGTTGTCAAGGAAATTGAATCGACCCTTGCAGGCCAGGGATTCGCCACCGAGAAGAAACTTTTTAATGCCCTTAAGTCATTAAAAAACCGCCCTCGTTCATTCAAAGACCGTAAAGCCATTTCAAAATCTGTTATCAGCACCATAATGAACCGCGAATTTCATACGGCGAATGAGTTTCGTGCCGGCCTTGCGGAAAACAGCATCAATGTAGATGAATCCACTTTTGATCGATTGCTCGAATTGACCAATACCAGCTGGTCGTGGACCACAAACAATTACAGCGAGCTGTTCAGCAGTGGTTTTACATTAAAAATTCTCGCAAATACGGCATTTTATGTTTTTTTCACGCTGTTCTTTAATGTCGGGTTTGCACTGATCCTGGCGCTCGCCACGTTTTACATGCCTGCCGGCCAGTCAAGATTCTTTCGCGCTGTATGGCTGATCCCTCGTATAAGTCCGTCGGTAATATATATTATGCTCTGGAAGTGGTTATCTTTCGATAGCGGTTTCATAAGTTACCTCCTTGGAACCTTAGGCGTTGGTGGCCAAAATTGGTTGTATGAGTTTCCATGGACCTTTGTTCTTTTTTCAAATGGATTTGTCGGCGCCAGCATGGGGATGATCATTTTTTCAAGCGCAATATTGGCGATATCACCTGAAGTGCTGTGTGCCGCAGAGGTCGACGGTGCCTATAAAATGCAACAAATTCGGCGTATTATTCTGCCTCTCATGTCCTGGCCAATCTTGTTTGTTACCAGCTATCAAACCCTGAGCCTGATGACTTCATTCGAGTACATTTTACTGCTGACCGACGGTGGCCCTGGATTTTTCACTACAGAGACGTGGGCACTAAATGCTTATCACACAGCGTTGTCCAATTACTTCGGAAATCTTCGCTACGGCTATGGAGCAACCCTTGCCGTGGTACTGGTGGTAGTTGGGATTGGTCTGTCGTTACTTTATCTGCGTCTATTTGATTTTAAAAAACTGGTTGCCGAGCCACAGATTGAGAACTGAGATGGAAGAGCGTAAAACCAATTGGCCACTAACCATTTTTTTGCTGATCGTCTCTTTGCCGATTCTGATCATGTATGCATGGCTGTTCATCGACTCGATATCTGAAATAAATACTGATAGTATTTGGCCACAAAAATTTACACTCAAGAACTGGCGTTTCCTGACCGAAGAAATCCCTGGTCATGGCAATGTTTGGAGAGCAACCTTCAATACAGCTGTTTTCGCAAGCAGCGTTGTGACCATTGTTGTCCTCTTGTCTTCAACGGCAGGCTATGCTCTATCGCGACTAAAGTTTCCATTTCGATCCCAGTTTCTTGGCTTTGTGTTGTTACTTCATTCATTCCCCAGCGTTACATTGATTATCTCAATTTTCCTGATGCTGCGCATGATTGGTCTTTACGACACGCTTATCGGTGTCATTCTCGTTAAAGCCGCGCTTGAATTACCCTTTGGGATTTGGGTTATGAAGGGCTTTTACGACACCGTGCCATGGGAAATCGAGATGGCGGGATTACAGGATGGAGCCAGTCGTTTCCAAGTCTGGTACAAACTGATCCTGCCCCAGATCATGCCAGGAATTGCTGCCTTGGCAATCTTCTCATTCATGGCAGGTTGGAGTGAGTATGTGCTGCCCCTGATTCTGGCTCCGAGTTCTGACACTCAATTATTGTCTGTCTATCTGTCAGGTTTAATAAGTGATAATTTTCTATCAGATTTTGGATTGTTTAAGGCGGTAGGGCTCTTTTACATAGTTCCGGTGATGGTTTTTTATCTTTTCACACAGGACAAGTTAATGAACATCTATGGTGGGGGAACAAAAGGTTAATGGAAATCAGGTTGGATAACTTTTCTAAGTTCTTCGGTCAGGTAAAAGTCATTGAGAATCTTGACCTGACCGTTGGCGATGGTGAAATGATCGCTCTATTGGGCCCGTCGGGATGTGGTAAAACGACAACGCTCTACGCGATTTGCGGTCTGCACCGGGTGAGTGGTGGTCGAATCTGGTTTGGAGATCGTGATGTCACATCACTGCCGCCTCAGGAAAAGAACGTTGGTGTCGTATTTCAGTCATTTGCGCTTTATCCGCATCTCACTGTATATGAGAACATTGCTTTTCCCTTACGCATTCGTAAAGATAGCAATTCTGACATAGAACGGGTGATTAAGGATATTACGGGAACGCTGCACATTGAAGAGCTATTGGAGCGCCGACCAGCTCAGCTCTCCGGCGGACAACAGCAGCGTGTTGCTCTGGCTCGGGCCCTCGTAAGAAGACCGGACATATTACTGATGGATGAGCCTTTGGCTAATCTCGATGCTGGCCTTCGGCTCGAAATGCGCAGTGAGATATGTCGAATCCAGCAGGAAACAGGCTGCACCTCAGTTCTCGTTACGCACGATCAGGTTGAGGCGATGAGTATGTGTAATCGGATTGCATTGATGAAAGAAGGTGTAATTCAGCAGATTGGCACACCTGATGAAATGTATCATCAACCGCAGAATAAATTTATCGCCAGCTTTATTGGCAGCCCGCCAATCTCGTTTGCCGATGGAACATTCGAGGAAGGCCGATTTGTCAGCCGTGGCCTGAAGTTAGATTTACCCGATAGTATCAAAAAAGCGTCTGTTTCTGCCGGGCAAAAGGTTTGCGTTGGGGTCAGACCAGAATACCTGCAACCAGGTTTCCCAACACCTGTTGAAGGCGAAGTCACTTTTATTGAAAGCCAGGGACGAGAAATTCTCTATGACCTCAAACTGAACGATGGCCAGATGTTCCGTTCCATCCAGGGCAGTGAGCGCAATTGCAAGCTCGGTGATAAAGTCAGTTGGGGCATTGATATGGATGCCGTATTATTCTTCGATGAACAGGGTAATCGAATGTAATCCCCCCCCCCTCAAAAACCTTTATGCAGTGCCTGTTGCCTATACTTGGGAAAATTCCTGATATGACACTTTCAAAAGACTGGCTACAACGATTTAACTGGCCGCTTAGTTTGGCAGATGGGCAGCCACTGGCAATTGCTCATCGTGGAGCGAGTGCTCATGCGCCAGAGAATTCACTCTCTGCCTTTAGGGTAGCAGCTGATCTTGCATCCGAACTTTGGGAACTGGATGTTCACCTTTCAAGTGACGGTGTGTGTGTGGTT
>CAZOWJ010000054.1:0-24068 GCA_964583415.1 uncultured Desulfocapsaceae bacterium | reverse complement strand
CTATTCCTGTAGATCGTGATTGATTGACAGCAAAAGCCTTTACCTTCTCAATGAATAAAACTTCATCATATCGCTAAAATGCATACCTGTCTGTCTCCCTACAATTCACTTTAATAGTACTACATCTTACTGATCCCAATTCTCTTCAACAAATATCTTGAGGGATGTCACTTTGTCACATTGAATTGCTGGCAAGCCATCCAGAAAGTTGGTGGTCCCATCAATAGGATCAACCACCCACGTGTATCCACTGGTACCGGCTCGAAGCCCATCCTCTTCAACGATCATGCCATCCTCGGGGAAGGCTTTGGTAATGGTTTCTCGAATAAGTGTTTCAACCTTAATGTCTGCCTCGGACACGAAATTCTGGTGGCCTTTGATACGTCGTTTAAGTCCAGCAGAGCGAAAATAGTCCAATGCCAGCATGCAAGCGAGCAAGGCAACCGCCTATGCAGCCAATAATCGGCTGATATTGTTTTTTTGATCACGGGCTTTCATTCGACGACCATCTTCTCAGGATGATTAAGGATGCGTCCGTTCTCCGCATCGAACAAATGCACCTTGGATGGCGGCAACCCAAGACTAATGCAGTCACCTGGTACTTTAATAGCGTCGCTATCATCAACCACAGTAATCAAGGAGGTGCCGCAGCGGCAGTAAAGTAATCGATGTGATCCCAGTTCCTCGACGACCTCAACAATAACATCTACGGTATTACCGCCGATTTCGATTTCTTCAGGTCGAATACCAAGGATTGCTTTATTTGTCGGTATACCTCCTTGCAGTAACACTTGGGGAAATATAAACTGGGTGCCACCAGCCACCCAGAACTGATCACCTGCTTGACCGACCTCAACCTTGATCAAATTGGTTTGCGGTGAACCGATAAAACCTGCAACAAAACTAGTTACCGGAAAGTCGTATATCTCTTTTGGCGTGCCAATCTGCTCTATCACGCCTTCGTTGATTATAACAATTCGATCGGCCAGAGTCATGGCTTCGATCTGATCATGGGTTACGTAGATTGTGGTTGCACCCAGGCGGTCGTGTAATTTTCGCAGTTCCAACCTTGTGCTGGTCCTCAGCTTGGCATCCAAGTTAGAAAGTGGCTCGTCGAACAGGAACACTTCCGGCTCGCGTGCAAGCGCCCGACCAATTGCGACCCGCTGGCGCTGCCCCCCAGAGAGCTGACTTGGCTTGCGGTTCAGAAGCTCCGAGAGGTCTAAAAGTTTTGCCGTCTCGGCGATGCGTTTTTCGCGCTCGGGCTTTGGCATTCTGGCGATTCGCAGACCATAGCCGATGTTACCACGCACAGACATATGGGGATACAGCGCGTAATTCTGAAAGACCATGGCGCAGCCTCTGTCTTTTGGAGGCAGGTGATCAACGCGACGATCATCAATAGATATCTTACCAGTCGAGATGTCTTCGAGGCCTGCAATCATTCGTAGCAGCGTTGACTTGCCGCAACCGCTTGGCCCCAGGATCACAACGAACTCTCTGTCTTCAATAGAGATGTCAACTCCGCAAATGACCTGCGTCGATCCGAATTGCTTTGTTACACCACTTAATTTAATTTGTGCCATGGTTGATTCTCTTCAGTTTTAATCCGAGACAACAAACTCGTCTGAATACCCGAACTCTATTCTGTGGACTATTACATTGTGCCGATCGACCACTGCGAGGCTGTATGCCGGCGATAAATTGGGTGCATCCAGGAACCGATCATCAGTAAAATTTGGTAGGGCCTGGTAGAGAAGTGACTCAATTCCGAGCACCGATACCCCGTTCATGTTACCGGAAATGGACATGTGACAATGGCCAAACAACACATGGAACACCTTTGAGCGATGCCGATCCAGAACCGCCGCAAATTGTTCAGCCCCATGAAGTCCGATAGCATCGTAGGCCGGAAGTGCGGTTGCAAATGGCGGGTGGTGCAAACAAACAAAGCATGGCTGATCTGTAATGGTGAGCTCCAGGTCCAACCACTCCAGCCGATTGCCATCAAGGCTTCCCCACCCATGGCCTGGCATATGGGTGTCCAGGAAAAGGAACCGGTGCGAACCAACAACAACAGCTGACTGCACAAAACCATGTTTATCCAGCAGATCCTTGCCAAAAACTCGAATAAATTGATCTCGATTATCGTGGTTCCCCAGCAACATTCGATAGGGGATTGACAGGTTTTCCAAATCGGTTGAAAGACACTGGTACTCGGACTCTAGTCCACGATCCGTCAAGTCTCCCAGAATAACACATAGATCAGCATCCCCGTGATACCTGTTAGCGTGAGTAATAGCATTGCGCAGGCATTCTTTCGAGCTACGACCATATACGATCCGATCCGGGGAATAATGAAGATCACTGAATAAAAGGATTTTCATAGGCTTGCATTATGCTCCCGGTGATATTTGACGCGTCGTCGCACCTACTATCAATTAATTTGGTATCGGTCGAACTTCACTGAGCCGACCAAGGCCGGCCAAACGTTTATCAAACAGATCGGCGAGGCATCCCGCAATAAACGTGGCAAAATTGGTGCGGTTACCAACCAATCCCTGTACCAACATGGAATGGGAATAGCCTAACAAATCTGAGTACTCATATGCCATTCCCTGAGCTTTGTGCGACGAACCTGCGCACATGGAAAGCACTCGGAAAATGGTCGCAGATAACACCTCTGCTACCTGGGCGACAACTGTGATTGTAACCCCCTGCATTTCTTGCTTGTCAACCTTGGAGATATTCTAGAAACAATTTCGTTTTACCTTGTAATTGAAAAAATGCAATAACCAAAAAAAAACAAAGTAACCAATAATAACAGTACTTGAATTATTACAGGAAATAGCATAATTATGAAATTGTTCCCACAAATCAAAGCGGCACAGATCCAAACGCCGCATTACAGGCCTTATGGCCAATGGAGGGCTTTTATGAAACTTCGAATAACCATTTCGTTGGTGGCCACCTTCGTAGCAGGTACCATTTTGTTCTGTTCTGCAGCCGCTCAGTCTGAAAAATTGATCATTGCCGGACGAGACGGTGGCTACGCGAAAGCATTGAAAATGGCCGTCGATATGTATAAGGCGGAAAATCCCGGTCTCGAGGTCGAGCGGCTGGAGTTACCTTATGGAGGACTCCTGGAAAAGGCGACAATTTCCCTAAGGGAGAAGGCGGGCGCCTATGACGTTATGATGTTGGACGACACCTGGGCTGTCGAGTTCATGTCCAAAGGATGGCTAGCGGACCTTGACAAGCTCGGCGGGGGTGTTGACGAGGACTTTGTCAAGCCGGCGCGCGATGTATCACGATTTCCTGTTGGAACGGGACCTTACTATGCGGTTCCATTTGTTGGTAACGTCGAATTGTTCGCCTATCGTAAAGATTTACTTGAGAAGTACGGTTTTGGCCAACCCGCCTCCTGGAAAGATGTGGTGGCGGCGGCTAAAGCAGTGAGTGAAAAGGAAAGTGGTGTTTCTGGTGTCGTCTTCCGGGGTACAAAGGGCAATCCGATCGTTACCGGCTTTCTGCCTATTCTTTGGGCCCATGGTGCACGTATTGTTGGCGAGGATGGCCAAGCGCAACTGGACAGTGACGCCGCCCTCGACGCTTTGAAGCTCTACCTGTCCCTCAAGCCCTATGCACCCAAAGGCGTAGAAACTTATAATTCATCAGAAGTTCGCGACGCCCTGATGCAAGGTACGACCGCAATTGCTATCGAGCTGTGGCCGTCCTGGGCACCCTCTTTGGATGACCCTGCAAAATCAAAAGTTCCGGGTAAGATCGAGATTATGGCTGCTCCTGGGCAAGTCCAGAAATCCTCGCCGATGCTCGGTTCGTGGTTGCTGGGCGTTCCATCCGACGCCAAGAACCCCAAGCGAGGCCGCGATTTCATTGACTTCCTGACCTCCGCCGAATTACAGAAGAAACTTGCCTTGGAATTGGGAACACCGCCGACCCGGGCCAGTGTATATAAAGACGCCGACGTGGTCGCTAAATATCGTTGGTATCCGGCTCAGGTCGATGCCCTGCAAAAAGCTCAACCGCGTCCTCGAATCACCCAATGGTCTCAAGTTGAAGCGATCTTGGGGGACTACCTGCAATTGGCACTTATCGGCGAGTTAGAACCGAAAAAGGCTTTGATGGAAGCAAATCAAAAGATCTCTCGTGCCCTGAAGCGGTAGAACCACGACAAATTGGTGGAGCCTGTTAATCATAATTTTTGGGCTCCACCTATTTTCGGAGATGGACCGTGAAGAAACCCAGGCTCACATCGATGTTGCTCCTTGGTCCCGCTGCTGCATTGTTCGCACTGCTGACCATTTATCCTCTCGGACGTGTTCTCATTTTGTCATTTTTTATGACAGAATATGGTTTCGAGGGTGCTAAATTCATAGGTGGCGAAAACTACCAGTATCTATTAAGCGATTCCTTCTTTCAGCAGGCCACATGGAACACCATCTCTTTCACTCTCATGGCAACAATCAGTGAGGTTGCCCTGGGATTGATGCTGGCACTCATGGTTTCCCGCCGTTTTCCTGGGCGGTGGTTGGTGATTCCTACGCTGATCGCGCCGTTTGTCCTTTCGACCATGGTGGTGACCGCCATCTGGCGGGCATGGTTCCATTACGATTTTGGGTTTCTCAATAATCTGCTCAGAACGGTTTCGTTATCGCCAGTCGAATGGTTGTTTGACCCGAATCTGGCAATGATTTCCCTCGTCCTCGTGGACCTGTGGCAAACGGCGCCGCTTACCTTCTTGATTCTACTTGCGGGCCTGCAATCAATCCAGCCTGAAACTTACGAGGCAGCTCGCATGGACGGCGCCTCGCCGATACAAGTTCTTCTCACTATCACATTGCCGCTTCTTGTTCCCCATATACTTCTGGCCGCTCTACTCCGCAGCATCGACAGCTTCAAGATCTTTGACAAGGTGTATGCACTTACTGGGGGGGGACCGGGGATGGCAACTGAGACGCTTTCCATGTATGTGTACAAACTGGGGTTCAGGTTTTTCGATGTGGGTCTCGCCTCGACCGCCGCAGTGGTGATGATTGTTGTTGCCGGATTTCTTGCTGCTATTTACGCGGTGTACATAATCAAGGGACGTTCACGTGTGGCATAAACTCTTTCATCCAGTAGTGGCATATATTGTCACTGCAATTATTCTGCTTCCCATCATTTGGATGGTTGGGACATCTGTAAAGCCACCGCTCGAGTATGTCTCGCTAACGATCGACCTACTTCCCGACACACCAACGCTTGTACATTATAGGCAATTGATCCAAGATGACATCTTAGGCAAAGTGTTAAACAGCCTTGCCGTAGCTTTCGGGTCCACTTTTCTAGCATTGCTCGCGGGATTCCCAGCCGCTTATGCTCTGGTGCGTCTGCGATTACCCAAGCGCCTTGACACAATCTTTCTTCTGTTTGTCCTCGTAATCAAACTGTCACCACCCATCGTACTAGCTATTCCGTTATACCAAGTTTTGAGAACATTGGGATTATTGGATACATTGATGGGGCTCATCCTTGTCTATCAAGTTTACGCCCTGCCGTTCGCAATCTGGATGATGATCGGGTTCGTCCGTGACGTTTCCGTAAGCTATGAGGAAGCGGCGTTGATGGATGGAGCCGGATTGTTCGCTCGTTTGGTGACTGTGGTGCTGCCAATCATGACGCCGGGATTGATCGCCACAAGCGTGTTTTTGCTGATCCTGAGCTGGAACGAATTTGTCTACGCGCTATTGTTCATCCAGACTCCATCAAAGTTCACATTGCCCACCTACATTGCCACCCTGATCACCGAGGACGAGACTTTTTGGGGCCGTCTCGCTGCAATCGGATTTATTTCATCGCTACCTATCTTGGCGCTCGTAGGTGTGGTCCAGAAAGGACTAACCCGTGGATTTGCCGGAGGGCTAAAATAGGTGATAGGTGAGGTTACAAAAGCTCCCTCTCTCTGAGCAGATCATACCAACCTATCTTCTTTTTAGCGGTTTTTCCAGAGAAATAACCGCCATTACAAGCTCTCCCAACAAGACAGGGACAGAACGTTATGGGGCTCAGCAGATAGCCGCACTTCCTTGCATTAAGAGGTGGTTCGGTAATTTAATAAATGATCAGCTATGATTCATAAATTAAGTATTAATTCCAATTATATAGGTTAATGTTATACTGTTCGAATAGAGCTAACCACTTTTCAGCTGGAGAGTTTGATGGCGATCTGAATGGGCTTGGTAATCATGCTTATTGGCGCAGATTTACAGGGAGGAGATGAATCGAATGGATAGTTACCTCAAGATGATGAAACGCATGGTTGATCTTTATGACCAACACCTTCAACAGTCCGGATTTCAAACTGAAAATAGCGACAGGATTGCCTCATTCATTCGAGACTTAGATACTCCTGAATACGATAGGCTTTTGGCAGGGCTGCCAGCCTTGCTCGATCAGAACCAGGGGGCAGTCCCCAGGTATAACTTCGACCAGGACTGTGTTGATCGGCTGATCCTCCCCGACGAACGCTGGTCCAGGATCGAGGAAAAAGTCGCAAACGCCTCAGAATCCCTTGATTTGACTGATAAAAATCAGGCTTTCCAAACTTTTGAACTGGCTGACCTGTTAATGGATCTTTACCCGTCAGAAAACGAACTGACCGGGTTGGAGAACCGCATCGTAGCCCAGCCTCAAGAGTATCCAGCTATTCTCCATCTGGCGGTAAAGCTAGCTCTGTCCAAAACACAATTGAGCGCCCTCACCTCCCAGATCCATCTGACCGTTGTCGTGCCATTGTTCAAAGAACATAACAGAATCCAGTCCAAGAAAGTCCATGCGGCAGGTGAAGATTTCATCCGCAGGAAAGTGGCTGAGTTAAACTGGTTATATGGATCGAAAGCCGATCATACCTTTGATCTGATCTTTGTGGACGACGGCTGTCCAGAGAAAAGTGGTCTAATCGCCTCAAACATTATCGCGGAGGAGGGCTATGATAATGTTCGTGTCCTCTTCCTGGAGCATGCTATAGCCTCAGGGTCACCCATAGCCAAAGGTTTAAAATCTACTGAAGACAGCCAAAAGGGCGGAGCCATACAATACGGCCTTTGGGAGGCGCTCCACCAACCCCGTAAGCAAACTGAGTTAATCGTCCTATACACCGACGCCGACCTGTCTACCAACATTGGCCAAGCCGGACTATTAATTAAAAGGCTAGCCGTCAGCAAGACTATGTGCGCCTTGGGATCGAGGTATGACCCTGGTGGTATCTACTGCACCCCAAAGGGGGCACAGGGCCTGAGCGAACACGACCGACTCAGGCTGATTTTTCGGAATTATGTCCGAGCTGAGATCCTGCCCCAACTTGGCCCGGGAGTTGATACTCAGTGTGGCTTCAAGGCATTCAAAGCCGAGGTTTTGGCCGATACTCTTGAAAAATTGGTCGACAAAGGATTTTCCTTCGACATGGAGTTGCTTCTGTTGATAACCCTCAACTACGATCAGGGTGGACGGACAATCGCTCAGGCTCCGATAGTCTGGATTGAGTCCAACGCAGAATCCAACTTTTATTGATCGACATATATTTTCCAAGGGAAGATTGTCTGGAACAATCTTCAGTCAGTTGGAATTTGAGAAATTAAGATCTTGGAAATGCTAAGGTTGGCGTGAAGTTAGGCGGCGTCCATGAAGCGCAGATGGCGTTGTTCGCGTAGAAGGCGGCACCGCTAAAAAAGTGCTTTGCTTTTAACTCGACTCCTACTTGTTTCTCAATCTCCAATTCTTCGACTAACTGACATAGTTTCTCGAAGCATGCTTTAGCCACACTTGCTTAGCGCCCCATAACGTGAAAGTGAGCAGCGGCCCTAATTAGCCTCAAGCTTGCACGGCCCATAGGTAAAACCACTATCTACACGCCGTCTGCTCAACGATTTTGTTCGATGCTAGTCTAGTCAAAATCGGTCGGAAGCTCTACATTTCTAGCGTGCTTGAAGAACCTTCGCAGTTGTTCCTCTTTCACCCTTGATGATGACAACTCAGGAATCTCGAACTCCCCAAAGAACCCTACTTCGCTGGTTTCGCCTTGAGCACGAGCAGAGCCTCCAGTTATTTCGCATAGAAAAAAAAGCTTGTACACGTGATATGGAAACGGCGGGATGTGCCCCTGCTTTTCTCGATCATACACAGCGAGCAATTTGACGACTTGCGTTTCAAAGCCCGACTCTTCCATGATCTCTCGGATGGTCGCCTGACTGGGCGTTTCATTAACATCAGCCCACCCTCCAGGCAGTGTCCAACGTCCGTGGTCCGCAATCTCTCGCACAAGCAAAATCTTTGAGCCCTTAAACACCACCCCGCGCACATCTACTTTGGGTGTTGCATAGCCAAACTCGGAGGCGTTCAACTCCAGAATTTTTTTCGCTGATAGGTTTGTGCGATGAGCTAGAATCTCCGTAGCGATCTTAGCGATTTGCTGATAACGTTCTTTGTCATACTGGTCCTCAGAGAAATGGAGCCCTGTTTGGCTTATAGCCTGAAGTGCTCTCGCCCATTGTATCCAATTTTGCTCGTTCACGCTTTCTCTCTCAATTGTTGAATCGAACGCTACAAACCAGCAGCGCTGCTTTTTGCGTCCGCTGAATTTGATTGTTAAGGGGTTTTCATTGCCCAATCGATATGACTAGAGGAAAAAAATTTAGTGCGCGTGTTCATCCTCATTTTTCTTTAATGATAAGGCTGGAAATCTGTGAGTTGCAAATACAGAATGACAACCAAGACAAGACTCATTCATTTCAGAAAAATAGAAATTTATAAGCTCTTCCTTTTTATTTTTTGCGGCATGTTCAAGCATGCCTGCCAGATAATGGAATCTCTGATCTTTTTCGATAAACGCATGTGGTAATACTGAATGCAATTCTTTAACTTGTTGTTCTGTAAGGTTTTGTTTCAGTATATAGCTATTCTTTATTTTTCCACCCGTAGTTTCTATGTCGTCCCAGTTTCCAGAATTGTATGCGGAGATAATAGACTTCATTCCTTTCTCCAAGGCTTGCATTTCTTGAGAAAGTAAATCACGTAAATCACCTGACAATGCTTCCACTCCCACAGTAATTTTATTCCCTTCATGATTGTGTTTATCCTCTCCATAACTTATTGTCGGGATTAGAAGGGCTAAAAGTGCTATGCGAATAATAATTTTCATATGCTTCTCCAGTTTAAGTTGGTTAAAAAGTGATTATGTGGTTTCTGCATAACACTCCGAGATAGAATTTAAATCCAAAGGAGTAATCATTACATCAAAGAAAGAGAGTACCCAATCTGTCGTTCGAGAAATTCGCCGTAAAACCCACAAGAAAAAATCCGTATTGTTCTGGAGGGCTTGCGTGGAGAGGAGAGTATTGCTGGAATATGCCACCGTGAATGAATCAATACTCAACATTAAATTCACGTAAATCAGCCTCCAGCCTTGCTGTATGACGATACAGCCGGGCGTGCCAACCAGCATTTTTTGCGCCAGCTACATTGATATCGCTGTCATCTAAAAAGAGAGTCGCCTCATTATCGAGATCAAATGCTTCGGTGTGGTGATGGTAAATTTCGGGATCTGGTTTGATAAGACCTACGCGGCCGGAAACTGTGACCCCTCTAGGCTCTTTTAGAAAAGGATATTTCTCTTCACACTCTAAATAAGTTTCCTGATTGAAGTTAGTCAGAAGTGTCACATCATGACCGGCTGAAATCAAGCGCTCCATGATAGCGACCGTATCCTGGTAGGAATGCGAAATCGTTTCGATCCAATTCAACCGGTAACCGCGAATGAGCTCAGCGTGTTCGGGATACTTGGCTATGAGCTCATCCTCGGCTTCACCCCATGAACGCCCTCGATCCTGCTCCAGATTCCAGGCACTGCTGCAGACAGTGGAAAGAAACCATTTACGCCGGTCCTCATCTGGTATGAGGCGGCGATAAGGTATTTCAGGGTCCCAATGCACCAGGACTCTGCCAATATCAAAAACGATATGTTTAATTGTTGTCATCACTCCCCATCTCCGTAAAAATTGGCCTTATAGGTGAAATTATGGTGGCCGATCATAGCAATTAGAAACTATTTTTTTATGACAAAAAAGGTGCAACCCGCTAAATAAATGCCCCCTCCTTGGATTTTGAAAAATGGAACACTATGTAGACGCAAATTCCGGTACTTAGCAGCAGCAGTGTCGAAAGAGCGGCAGCCATACCGAATTCACCATCCAGAACAGCGATATACGTTCGGACAGGCATGGTCATGGTGGCTCCTCGATAGAGAATAAGAGAAGAAGACAACTCGTTTATGGCAGTAATGAAGCTCATCATTGCGCCGGCAATGACGCCGGGTGCCATCAGGGGCAAAATAATTTTCCAGAATGCTTTTGCCGGGGAAGCCCCCATATTTATGGCGGCCTCTTCAATTGATGGCTTGATCTGCCGTAAAACCGACGAACTGCCGCGCACGCCGTAGGGAAGCCGACGAATAAAAATGATCAGAATGATGATTGTCGATGTCCCGACAATATCGTAAAAAGCGGTGTTGAAGGTGATGACAAAGCCAATGGCCATAACAACACCAGGTACGACATAGGGAACCATCATCACCGTATCTAGAGTGCTGGCAAAGGTGTTCTCGCGCCGCGTGATAATGTAGGCAATCAGGCTGCTCACAATGGTTATCATTGCAACCGCTATCAGTGAAAATTTAAAGCTGTTCACGATAACATCCGGAACGGTATGGAGCATATTGATATAGCTGCCAAGCCCAAATCCACCGATAAACACGGGGCCGCTGGTCTTCAAAAACGAAGTGTAGATCACAACAATGGCGGGCAAAAAGCCAACAAACGCAACAGTGTATATTATCAGGTGAAGGATCGCGGAATGAAGCCCCCTAGGCGTCTTTTGCTCAGGCTTGTTGGTTAGCGAACTGCTGTAGCGTCTTTTGCCAATTATTTGTCGCTGCAGCAAGACCAAAACCATCGAAATCGCGATCATTATTGTTGAAATAGTCACTGCAAGTGTCGGCTGGCCTCCAAGCTCTGAAGTGTACTGATTGTAAGCAATAGTCGCCAGGGTGCGATAGCCTCGCCCAATTATTGAAGGTGTGCCGAAATCAGCAATTGAGAGAATAAAGCAAAGGATGGCTCCCGTACTCACCGCTGGAAATACCAGCGGAAGCGTAACCTTGGTAAATCGCTCAAAAGGTGAACAACCAAGATTCTCAGCCGCTTCCTCGAAAGAGCGGTTAATGTTTTTCAAGGCTGCTTCGGTCATGAGATAGACAAAGGGATAGAACTTGAAACTAAAGACCAGAACAATCCCTGACATCCCGTAAATTGACGGAATTTGAATTCCAAAGCTTTTTAACGCACGAGTTATCATTCCGTTGGAGCCAAGCATCATGATCCAGGCATAGGCACCTATGAATGGCGGGGATACCAGGGCGAGCACGGCAAGCGTTGAAACAAAAAACCGCGCCTTTATCTTGTAACGGGCAAGGATATACGCAAATGGAATACCGAGAATACAGGCGCCGAGCATGCCTAAGGTGCCGACGACAAGGGTATTGATTATTGCTCCGACATAATATTTGTGGGTAAAAATAAGTGCATAATTGCCAAATGTGAATTTGCCGGATTCACCATCTATCAAACCGACCTTGAGCACATTATAGATCGGCCAGATGAGAAGGATCGCAATTATGGCCACGATCAATGCCATAACAACTGTCCAGAAGTTCACCCTATAGCTCACAAATGAAAGCAACCGGGAGCTGAGTGGAAGTGCTGTTGGCGAGCTCAATCGATTCGCTCCCCCATTTCTCCACCAAGATAAAAATGAAAAGCATCCCTCGGAACTTCAAGTACCAATCTGTCCTGCTGGACGATGTCTCTTGCTGCCCCTACTTCCGCCGGTACAATGACTTCGACTGGACAGCTATCCTCCCAGGACGTTGAAAGAGTAATTTCCCGGCCGGTGAAACTGCTGCGTAACTGTTTTACAGGTATACAGATTGAACTATCTGAAGATAACGTTCCAGCCGGGGCTACTTTGATTTGCTCTGGACGCACTGCTGCAACAGGAGGGGTATCATTGCTGCTCTGACCCTTTTGGGGCAGCTCAATTAATTCCCCGCAAACGTATGATCTATTGTCCTGAAAGGTGACCGGCAGAAAATTATTTGCCCCAACGAAAGAAGCAACGAATCTATTTTGTGAACGATGATAAATATCCCATGGGTTCGCAACCTGCTGTACATCGCCTTGATTCATCACACAGATTTTATCAGAGATTGCGAGCGCCTCTTCCTGGTCGTGAGTAACATAAATCGTTGTAATTCCAAACTCTTTCTGTATGGCCCGAATATCCGCACGCAAATCAACCCGCAATTTAGCATCCAGGTTTGATAAAGGCTCGTCCATCAACAAGACTTTAGGCCGAACAACCAGGGCACGGGCAAGACCTACCCTTTGCTGTTGTCCACCACTCAGTTCATGCGGCATCTTTTGTTCGGAACCGCCAAGATGAACGATTTTTAGAATTTCAGCAACCCGGCTCTTGATTTCAGCGCTCTTGATCTTGCGCTGTTTCAAGCCGAAGGCAACATTTTCAAAGACGCTAAGATGTGGAAAAATAGCATAGTCCTGAAAAACCATACCAACATCTCGCTTATTGGCCGGGACATTGCTGATGGATACACTCGCAACCTTTACATCGCCGCGATCCTGACGATGGAATCCGGCAATCACACGGAGTAAAGTTGTTTTCCCACAACCACTTGGCCCCAGCAAGGTGAAGAAATTGCCACTTATTATCTTTAGATCAATGTTTTTAAGCGCAACAAAACTACCATAGCTTTTGTCGATGTTTGAGAGTTCTACATCAGCCATAGATTTCTCTGTTATCCTTTATAAATATCGATCGTTTAACGGTTAAGAAGAAGCTCATTCCATTTGTTTTTGAATGCGGGGCGATTGGTAGCAGCATATTTTAGGTCATAATCGATAAGCTTCACCTCAGAAAGTGCAGGGAGGTTACCCAGTGCCTTAACGTCTCCGCGAACAGACCGACGTCCTTGAGCGGTGATAACGGTTTGGGCTTCTTTAGAGAGCATCCAGTTGATGAATAGTTTTCCACCATCCAGATTTTTTCCGCCTTTAACCAAGGCCATACCGTCTGCTATACTGGATGTCCCTTCTTCGGGATAAACTATGGTAACCGGCCCGCCACCTTTGACATACTTATAGGCGTTGTCTTCAAGAGTGATACCCACCAAAGCTTCTCCGTCGTTAACGAAACGGGGAACCGCGCCTGAACTGCCGGACAAAGCATAATTATTAAGCAAACTATTGTATGCCTCCCAACCTTTTTCCTCGCCAAAAACCTGGAGAACCGTGACAAGTTGCATATAAGCAGAACCTGACTTATCAGCACGGGCTGAGGAAATCATACCTTTATACTTGGCGTCGGTCAAATCCATCCAGGACTTAGGAATATCCGCCTCGGACACCTTGTCAGTATTGACAATAAAGACATTCATAATCGCCGCAAAAGGCAACCAGCTGCCATCTGTCTTATATGCTTCACTTATTGCAGAGAGGTTCTCAGGCTCAAACGGCACAAGCAGGTTCTTGTTGAATTCCAAGAGTTCCCCACCTACACTCCAGATAACATCAGCACTGCTTTTTCCAGCCTCAGCTTTGAGTCGATTAATCAATTCACCACTTCCCGCCTTAACAATTTCAACCTCCAGGCCGGTTTCCTTAGTGAAAAGAGGTAGTAACTCATCCAGATAGACTTGTGGTGCCGCTGTATAAACGGTGACTTTGTCATTGGCGGCATAAGCACCAACTGAACAAACCATTACAAAAATTGCAGCAATGAACAGCTTTTTAATAGTTCCAGAAATCATGGTTTCCTCCTAAAAGTTATTTACCGTGAATCAGGTATGTGTAAAGTGGTAATAAAAAAATAGTTATTACAGAAACTTAAGCTGGCTTTTAAATAGCCATTTTCCTATTCTTCAATAGCCACCACGACCTACCCAAATTATCAGATTCAGTTAGGCCTAGCAAGAGCTTTCCCGGAAAAATCAGGGTAGGTCTTGGAATTAGCCTGTTCCAGTTGAATCATCATAGAATCAAATATGTATTTCAGGCCGATTATTGCCAAGAAAAAGGGCATTAATGACAGATTTGAAACGGCAGTCTTTAGACAAAAGAATAAAACTGCGATTTGGGTTATTCTTAACAGTGAAATATTGATGTTCTGCAACAATCTTCTTTCAGGCTGGTATAGAAATCGTGGGCTACTCTGTCAGTGTTGTGAATCCGCGGCACTATTACAAATAAAATTCCAGTCTCAGATTTCTCTGTAATAATTTAGCTTGTTTAAAACCCTCTTTTAGCATCATTTTCTGTAAGTTGTTTAGCTGTTTCGGATTGACTCGATTCGCTCTTGCCGGGTCCTCGGAGGATAGCTGCTGGTGAATACGAATCCTTTGAATCAGGTCAAAAGCCTCTACAGCTGCAGCAGTTTCAGGTACAGAACGTCGCATGGCGACCGCCACTGAGCGGAGACGATCAGCTGTATTCGTAGCCCACGATTGATGTTTCAGGGCCCAGATGCGTGCAGCATCGACAAATGGCCTGGAGCCGAACTTTTTGATGTCTATGGTGCGTGGAAACTCTTTGCCGCCATCATAGACGAACCGACCCAGTATACCTAAAGCCGGGGCACAGGTGAGGGCCTCCTTGGCGAGGTTATACAGGAATCGCTCATTCTGCGAGGGTTGCGGCAGCAACCAGCTTCGCAGCTCGTTAACTAAGTCATCCTGTCCGTACAGCGGACGAAAATCAAAAAAGATGGTCGAATGTAATACCGCTTCCGGGTCGGGAATTTCCATCCAATAGCTGAATTTGTCCTGCCACTCCTTAACCGACAGACACCATTCAGGATTACTGGCCATGATGTCGCCTTTGCAAAGTTCAAAGCCGCACCTGTCCAGTGCCTTGTTGACGGCCAGCGTAAAAGGGAGAAATGCCTGCCTCGTTATTTCTGCCTCATCTTTTCTATCCGGTTGAAAGATAAGGCCGTTATCCTGATCCGTTGTGAATGTTTGTTCCAGTCGTCCCTCAGATCCGAATACTATCCAGCACCAGGGAACCGGGGGGAGATCGAATGTATCAGCGACAAGCTCGACAACCTGCATGCATATAAGGTCGTTCAGCCCTGACACCCATTGGCATAAAGCCTCGATACCCATCCCACTGGCAAAAAGTTCCGCACCCCGCTTTCTGACATTATCAGCTGCTGCTGCAACAGCATCGATATCTTCTGCACTATTGATATCTTCGGTCAGTTCATCTGCCCCGCCTTCACGATGTCCGGGTATATCCGCCTGCGAAATCAAGTCATGAAAATGGTCGTTTCCCCCTGTCAGCAATAAATGATTGATGCGGTTGCGAGTCATCAATACCTTGGCCCGGTGGACAGAGGCATCCGCCGGTAAACTTACGGGAGCCGCAGTCATGAAGGCGATAACAGGGTCATCAAGGGTGCCGCCCTGCAGCGTTATAGCATCGATCAGATTGCGCAGCGTGACTATGCCCAGGGGAGTATCGGTATGCTGTGCCACCACACCTGCATCAAACCCACCCTTGTTAAGCGCTATCAAAGTCTCTTGCAGGGTGGTTTCTGGTTTAAATACCAATGGTTTGCGGCGACTCAATGTATGAAGAGGTATTTCTCTAATGCCTGCTTCTGAGTGTAAAGAATGAAAATGCCTACTCAAGTCGTTGCTAAACTCTTTTTTATTTTCTGAATTATTTTTCATGTTTGGTGAGCATTTTTAGTTATCAGCTAAGTAGTGAAGTTACTCGTTCTACCAGCTCATGGGTCGAAAATGGTTTTGTCATATAGGCATTGGCCCCAAGTGAAAGGCCTTTGTCCATTTCGGCTTCACGGCCTTTTGCAGTCAGCATCAAGATTGGCAGATCGGCGAAACGTTGATCACCTCGCACTTCTTCACAAACCTCGAAGCCGTTTTTGTTAGGCATCATCACATCAAGAATCATGAGCGCAGGGATATGGTCGGCCAGGTAGTCCAGAGCCTCTTGGCCGTCATAGGCGATGGCAACCTCATAGCCTGCCCGCTTCATAAGAAATTCAATTGAAATGACAATGTTGGGTTCGTCATCTACAATGAGAATGGTTCTTGTCATTTGTCTTTCTCCGGATATAGTCAGTTAGGTGCAACTGCTTCCCCTAACATACAATTTTAGCCTGGTGGTTCATTCGGTTCGACCAGGGAGAGTTCAAAAATAAAATTTGCACCAGATTCTGGTGTGCTTTCCACCCAGATGTTTCCTCCATGGTAATTGATTATACGATGACAGATGGTTAGGCCCAGCCCACTGCCTTTGGGTTTCTCATCACGCAGGCCTCTCAATTGATGAAATTTACCGAAAATTCTTTGCTGTTCGTCAGGCTGGATCCCTGGCCCATTGTCAGCAACCGCTACTCTGGCTTTTCCGGAGTGTGCATTCAAGAGAACTGTAACCTGCCCCTGTTCCGGATCACAGAATTTGGCCGCGTTGGATAATAGATTGATTACGACCTGGATAAGGCGGTCCCGATCTGCCATCACAAATATGGGTTCGATCGGTACATTTCTTTTCAGTTCTATCGCATTTTCATTGAACAGCTGGCTTATCGAGCTTAAAGCTTCATCAATTACTTCATTCAGGTGCACACGTTCCGTGATCCATTCAGCACTTTCTGATTCAATTTTTGCCAGATCCAGAACCTGGTTGATCAATCGGGTAAGTCGCTCACTTTCCTTTACAATGATGTCCAGGAATTTCTGGTGCTCTTCAGGTTTGAGAGCGGGATTGTCCCGAAGGATCTCGGAAAAGGCTCGAATAGAGGTTAGAGGGGTGCGGAGTTCATGGGTTACAGTGGATACAAAATCATCTTTTAAGCGATCAAGTTCAGTCAGTCGCTTATTGGCTGCCCTCAGTTCGGTTGTGGCTTTTTCCAGCTGGCGGGATTTTTCTTCAAGTCGACGACTGTAACCAATCACCTGTGACGTCTCGTCTAGAATTTTCAGGACGCCATCGAGACTTATCTCTTCTCCCTTAACCACAGAGGAAATCATGACCCTCGCCGATGCGGCTCCGATGGTACCGGCGAGCTTCCTTTCTACAAATCTCACAAGATCTGAATCGGCATAGGGAGTTGTCCGTGCGTCAAAATCGTGTTGTTGGGAATAATCAAAAAAGGCCTTCCACGCATGATCGGAACCCATAAAGCGTTCAAGCAGGTTTTTTAGTTCAGAGACTGTGGCGGTACCACTGTACAGGCGACTATCAAGCCCGCCATGGTGAAAAACATCTACGAACTGAACAGCCTGGAGCCGCTCCAGGGCATTTTGCCGGTCGAAAAGTGACACTCCGATTAAACAACCAACATTAGCCAGCATGCTCCAGAATACTGAATGAGTGACTGGATCGAACATGTCGAGTCCAAATAGATGATAGGGGCCGAGAAATGCTAAACCAAATGGGCCTGGCTCAAGGATTGATGTGGCTATCCA
Source organism: uncultured Desulfocapsaceae bacterium (assembly GCA_964583415.1). GTDB lineage: Bacteria > Desulfobacterota > Desulfobulbia > Desulfobulbales > Desulfocapsaceae > MADRE3. Next base: position 6,445 of record CAZOWJ010000054.1, on the reverse strand, counting down.
GCCTGATCTTGCAAAAGAAGGGATCAGCAGTGTGTAACTCCAAACCGCAAAACCGGCTATAAGTGCGGCAATTGCACCTCTACGGCTTGCTCCTTTCCAGAAAATGCCAATAAGAATCGCAGGGGCAAATTGGGCTGCGGCAGCAAAAGAAACCAATCCCAGTGTCACCAGGGCATACGATTCACCTATCAATCTGAAGAAGGCATAACCAAGGAGCAGGATGCCCAGGATGCTTCCCCGGCGTATCCTCAATAAAACACTACTCAAATCTCTTTTCTGTATAGATCTAACCCGCAATAGAACCGGCATGACAAGGTCATTACACACCATAGTCGACAGGGCGATAGATGCCACAATCACCATTCCCGTAGCAGCAGAAAGCCCGCCAAGATAAACCAGCAGGGCGACGAGATCCTGGTGTGCATGCAGGGGGAGCGTCAACACAAAGGTGTCTGGGTCAACCAGCCCTCCAGGGAATGTGAGAAGACCTGCCAGTGCAATCGGCAGTACAAAGATGTTGATCATGAGCAGGTAGAGCGGGAACAGCCAGATGGCCTTTTTTAAATGATCCTCGTTGACGTTCTCAACCACCAGTATGTGAAATTGTCTTGGCAGAAATAAGATTGCCATCATGGAGAGAAACGTGAGTGTGAACCAGCTTGTATAACCGCCGTTGAGCGCCTCAAGTTTCATTAATTTTGACAGTTCAGGTGTTTTTATCACATCATGGAGCAATTCTGCCGGTCCGGAGAATAGATAAATGCTGATAAAGATGCCTGCCACCAGAAATGCCACAAGTTTCACAACTGATTCGAAGGCGATAGCGGCAACCATCCCTTCATGGCGTTCACTGGCATCTATGTGACGTGTTCCAAAAAGGATAGAAAAAACAGACAAGGCCAGCGTCACATACAATGCTGTGTCTCGCCAGATAGGACCAGCGACATGCTGAACCACCGCGGGGCCTTGAAAAGAGTGCATAACATTGAAACTTGTTGAGACAGCTTTTAATTGTATAGAAATATAGGGCAGGATTCCAACGACAGCGATAATTGTAACAATTCCACCAATCATGGGGTCTTTGGCGTATCGTGAGGAAATGAAATCAGCAATAGATGTGATGCGATGTACTTTGGCTATGCGAATTATCTTTCGCAGGACAAACCACCACAGCGCGGCCATCAGGGTTGGGCCGAGATAAATTGGCAAGAACCCCACGCCGGTCGTAGCTGCCCGACCAACACTGCCGTAAAAGGTCCACGCAGTACAATAAACAGCTATGGAAAGTGTATAGATATAGGGGTTACTGATTATAGAGCGTCCCGCGTCAGCTCTCTTGTCTCCATAATAGGCAATTGCAAATAGAATTCCCAGATAACAGAAGGATATAAGCAGTATGACCCATTCCTGCAGCATATCATTCCACTCTTTTGGAATTGAGCATATCAGTCAACAGCGGTTGAGACTTTGTTTTTTCAACGATTACTGCAATGCATACAATAAAAATGATCCAGAATACAAACAGGTAAAGATACAAGACCGGGATTCCGAAGATCAGTTTGACTTTGCTGAATAAGGAAAGCAGCGGGTAGTTTAATGCGATAACACCGATAATGAACATTACGATCAAACGTTCATTTTGTTGCTTTGATTCAGGCATATTGACTCCGATGTATGTTCCAGTAGTCTAGTAGATCTCTATACTCCTTAAAGAGCAGGCTTTGGAAGCGGTAAATACTTCGCCTTGTCACGTAGTCCACCTCTGGATTTAGAGATGTATTGCTTGGTGATTGGATCCCATTGTTCCTTTGGTATCAGCAATTAGTCTACTTTATTGTATAGAGGTGGCAGATGCAAAGATATTCGACTTCATCTGCCGAGCGGCCTGTATAACAGTCCTCAAGTCCGTTGCAATATGGTTGACAAAAAAAACAGCTCATGCAGAAAACCCATACGCCTGGGGGGCAAAGCGGTGTGCGTGTATCCTGCCATCAACTTCCTTCTGTAGCGGACAGAATTTTAGAAATAAAAATCTTGGAAGTGGCAAGGGTAACCTTTTGGGTGAGCTGCCGGCCTATGAATTATGGTATTCAGATAGTCTCTTCAGGTCAGCTCGACCCGATGGTTAGATTTTTGCCACCTTTATCGTAAAACCTGATTCTTTCTTTGCTTCATACATGGCCTCGTCAGCTTTTTTGACCAGTGTATTTGCATCATTGTTTTTCTCTGGTATAGATATTGCTATCCCCATGCTACAACTGACTCCAGAACCTACTGTTGTTTTTTTGATCGAATCACATAACCTCTGACAAACTTGTTCAGCTTCTTGAACCGTGCTTTCTGGTAATATCACGCAAAACTCATCTCCCCCGTACCGTGCAGAAATCTCAGTTTCCCGAAGCGTAGTCTTCATTGACTTCGCCACGGCAACAAGAATTTCATCTCCACGTTTGTGTCCCTGAGAATCATTTAGTACTTTAAAACCATCAAGGTCAAAATATATCAAAACCGTAGAGTAGTTTCTTCTTTGCCCACGAAGTAATTCGCGTCTTAGCTCGGAATAAAATGAGTGTTGATTTAATAAGTTTGTCAGTCCATCGTGACGGGCTTGTTCCCTTAACAATGCAGTTCGTTTTGATATCACTTCTTCAAGTGAATCAGTATACTTCTGTAACTCCTCCTTGCTTCTATTCAGTTCGTCCATAAGACTGTTTATATAGGTATCAAAGGCCAGAGATAAATCGAACATAATTACTTTTTCAATTGCCGATAAACTTGACTCACATGCGTTACAGTCTTTTTGGCTCTTCGAAATCACGGTATTACGCAAGATGGCGCTTAGATTATAAACGGCCGATACATAAAACTTAGGATCAACACCAATCCGTTTGTGAACGACTCCTACTCGAAGCCGCGAGTGGACATAATCCTCGTCATATTGACCATCAAAAAGGCTCAATATGTAACTACGTTGATGGTTTTTTAACCGACGAAGCGTTTCTGCGTCACCAATTACTCGATCCATTTCATTAAATGGGAGAATTTTTTCATAAAATTTTTCAACAATCTCATCAATATTATCACCTATGAGCTCTCTGAGTGATACAAGAGCCGAGATGTCCGCCTCACTTAGGTAGAGATATTCTTTACGGCGCTCTATTTCTCGCTTTGTAATTTTTAGCTGTTCAATAAGGGTCTGGTCTGAAGTTTTCATGGATTACAGTCTCATTGAGAATTTTTAAGATCTAACACGTAATTATTTAGAAACTTCCTGTTCCACATTTTTGAGCATTATACAGAATGATAACTCACCAGTACAGTCCTGATCAGGTTCTGTCTGTTACTCCTTCCCGGATCTCTAACTAATTAAAAAATATATAAATATATTGAGTTTATGATTGCAAGTTGTTTGATTCATCATTCTGTATATCAGCCAAATAATGACATTCTATACATCATCTCCATGCTCGGGAGGATCGATCATGCTTGTTGTGGCAAGAGCCGTTCTTGAAATTTGATGCAAAGATACTAACCATTCATGACGGAAATGGTCAAAAGGACAGATCCCTCCCAATCCCTCGAGTTTTGTAAACAAAACCAAAAGACCATTTACTGGCTCTCCGAGAGCTACATTCTAACGATCTTGAAAAGGGATATGGGGGCGTTTTCCTGATGAAGACAATTAAAAAAGCAGGATGTTAATGACCGAATTATGGCACTTACTCAGTTAATTTCTTACTACGTTTACATAGAAATAATCTTCAACTACGTCATGAAGGGTAAAAAAAAAGGCAGAACTATTTCTAGCCCTGCCTTTATGAGGGAAGAGGTAACTGCAGTTACTTCTTCTTTGTTCTAGGCATTGAACTTGAAAGACCAACCAGACCTGCACCGAGTAAAAACATAGTTAAAGGTTCTGCAACAGAGCGTGATACTGAAATGACGAGAAAAGCTATTATCATCGCAACACTCAAAAGTAATCTATACATTTTTCCCTCTAGCAAAAGTTTGTATGTAGTCATTCAGTACAGGATTACTTGCAAAACCCTTGCCATTAAGGAAAATAACTATAATTATATTATTATCAGTTATTTAGGATGGAACGAGGCACTTCTGGTCGAAATCGTTTTTCAATAATATGGAATTTTTTCTGAAGTTATTCTGGAATAGTAGAAAAATTATCTTTTATTATTCATCATTATGATATGGAGCTTCAATCTGCAGAAATTATTCTGAGATTACAAGGTTCTTCCGGAAAACGCGTGCCTGAAACAGGAACGCACCTATTGGCTGCCCCCCGTTTGATGTCGCTGAGCAAAGCCAATTTGATGGACAACTAAATGATGATTATAGCAAACAGGTAGACGTTTACTGGAAGAGCCATAAAAAAGCTTCTGCACAGGGCTTTTGGGAACTCGAATAAGGTGAAATCTTAAATAAAGTCTGCTAAATAGACAGACTGGGATGTTTGAATGAAGCGTCAGTGACCGTAAAAACGCTGATAATCTATACATAAAATAATGACATAAATTACAGACCGCGGGATTTCATGGACAATAATGAGGGTAAGTTCACTAAATGGTATACAGCCTGGGTTCTCAACCGGCCTATTTGGACTATCGCAATTCTCATCCTTGTGGTTGGCGTGCTTGGGTACCAGAGTAGAAATTTCAGAATCGACGCCTCAACAGAAACGTTGTTGCTGGAAAACGATGAAGATTTACGCTATGCCCGTGAAATATCCAAACGGTATGGAATTCAGGACTTTTTACTGATTTCTTTTACCCCAAAATCGGGCGACCTTCTGGACCCAGTCAATCTTGCAACTATCGCGGGTTTGCGTGATTCTCTAAGCCGCCTTGAAGCGGTGGAGTCTGTGCTCACCATTTTGGATGTTCCGCTGTTGGAAAGCCCCCCGGTTTCATATAAACAGCTTTCACAAAACAAAATTCCGACCCTGGAATCGCCTACCATTGACAAAAACCTGGCGAAAACAGAATTATCTGAGAGTCACTTTTATCGGGACCTCTTGGTTAGCCGGGATATAAAGACCACAGCGATTATCGTTAACCTCAAAACCGATCCCGCCTATACAAAACTTATCACCACTAGAAATGAATTCCTGGATAAAAAAGAGCAGGGACAACTGTCTCCTGCAGAGGCCGCTCAATATTCACGCATCGTCAATGAAATACAGATGCAGCAGGCCCCGTTGAATGCAAAGCAACACGAAAATATCCTGGCGGTAAGAGCCATTATGGATGCAAACCGTGACAACGGCCAGCTTTTTCTTGGCGGTATCAGCATGATAGCAGATGATATGATCACCTATATCAAAAATGATCTGAGAATATTCGGCTTGGGCGTGTTTTTGTTGCTGGTTCTGATGCTTGGAATATTTTTCAAGAGTAAACGATGGATTATATTACCAATGCTCTGCTGTTTTCTATCTGTAATTGCAATGATGGGGGTTTTGGCCACCTTTGACTGGGGGGTCACCGTTATCTCTTCTAATTTCATATCCTTGCAGCTCATAATAACCCTAGCCATTTCAGTCCATCTGATTGTACGTTTTCGTGAATATCAACTGACCCTCCCCGAAGCTGATAACCGCACTCTCATAAAAAAAACCATTCAATCCAAATTCGTACCATGCCTGTTCGCTACTCTTACTACCATTGCTGGATTTACTTCGCTTATGCTCTGCGACATAAAGCCCGTAATCCATTTTGGGTGGATGATGAGTATCGGTATTCTGTTATCACTTGCACTGACCTTTGTACTTTTCCCTGCCGGTGCGATGCTCTTGAAAAAGCCTAAACCGCCCTCGCAAAATAGAATTCTCAAATTTTCATTGACCGAATTTCTGGGGCGTATAACAGAAGCCTACGGTACAGCGATTCTAATTTTGACCGTAATTTTCACCATCTTAACAGTCGTAGGCGTCTCCAGGTTGCGGGTAGAAAACAGTTTTATCGATTATTTCAAGAAGTCGACAGAAATCTACCAGGGCATGAAAATCATCGACCAAAAGCTCGGAGGCACTACACCTCTGGATATCATTGTCCAATTTGAAACCTTCGAGGAGGAAGACGGCGTAGATGATGAATTTGATGATTTTAAGATAGAAGAGGATTTCTTCGCCGATTCGGAAAAGGTGAAATCAGAGGATGATGACAGAAAATATTGGTTTATGGACCATCGTCTGGAAGTAATAGAAAGAGTACACGACTATCTTGACAACAGAGCAGAGATCGGAAAAGTGCTGTCGCTGGGGACACTTCTAAAAATAGGCCGAAGGCTCAATGACGGAAAATCGTTGGACAGTCTGGATATGGCGGTTCTGTATACAAAACTACCTGAAGAATATAAAGGGTTGCTATTGTCCCCGTACGTCTCTTTCGACAATAACGAGGTCCGCTTTACGGTAAGGATTAAGGATTCG
>CAZOWJ010000053.1:6297-24389 GCA_964583415.1 uncultured Desulfocapsaceae bacterium | reverse complement strand
GGTGTGTGATATTTCTCTGGCCTGATTCAAAGAAACAAGGCTTAATTGATAGAATAAAAAAAACCGTCATCCTGTTCTGCTCGCCAGTGGCGGGTCGCCAAAAACTCGCTGATGCTCAGACAGGTTTGGCGCCTTATTCGGCCACCAGCTCTGCTGCTCGGCGGCATCAAACGGGGGTACTCAATATGCGCGTTCCTATTTCAGGTACGCGATTTCCGAAACAACCTTATATCCTTGCTGGTTTACAGGAGTGCTACCTCTGGTTCGTCTGCTCCACGCGCACTGATCTCACCGATTAAATAAGGTGTTTCTCCAAGAGCAGTGAAGTGGTGCATGATATCATCTATATCTTCTTCGTTAATGACACAAAGATAGCCGATACCCATATTAAAAGTTCGGAACATTTCTTTGCCTGACACGGCACCTTTGTCAGACAGGAATGAGAAAATCGGCGGAATTTTCCAGCTGCTGGTGTCGATGGTTGCCTTGCAGCTTTTAGGCAAAATGCGTGGGATATTGTCCAGTAATCCACCACCGGTATTATGTACCATACCGGTAATAGTATATTTTTTGAGGACATTGAGAATCGGTTTAACGTATATGCGGGTGGGATGTAATAACTCCTCGCCCAGGGTTCGGTTCAACTCCTGAATATGGTCATTAACCGAAAGTTCAAGATCAGTAAAACAAATCTTTCTGACAAGTGAAAATCCATTGGAGTGGAGACCGTTTGATGAAAGACCAATGATTTTGTTACCAACTTTTATGCCACTACCGTCTATGACTTTATCCCTGTCAATAATTCCGGTAACGAACCCGGCAAGATCATAGGCTCCCTTTTTGTATAGGCCAGGCATTTCTGCTGTCTCTCCTCCTACAAGCGAGCAGCCGGCTTGCAGGCATCCTTCAGCAATACCCTTAATGACATCTGTGGCAACGTCTAATTCAAGTTCACCTGAAGAAAAATAATCGAGGAAAAAGAGTGGTTTTGCACCACTGACGATGATGTCATTGACACACATGGCTACAAGGTCTATACCGATTGTGTCATGTTTTTCACACAATTGGGCAACCACCAGTTTAGTTCCAACGCCGTCAGTTGAGGAGACCAGAACCGGGTTAGAATAATTATCCTTATCTATAGCAAAAAGGCTGGAAAAACCACCAATCTCATTAACAACACCGCGTTGATGAGTTGAGGAAACAATAGCTTTGATTCCTTTGACAAAAGTGTTTCCTTTGTCAATATCTACACCAGCTTCTTTGTATTTTGAATTATTTGAATCTATCATGGCAACAAAGTTTAAAATTGAGAATTGCGAAAAAAAAGCGGACAGGCTACCCTGTCAGAAAATATTGTTAGAATCAGAACGGTTACATTTTCATCACTTTCAGAGAACTTTATCGAATAACCCATACTATGCTATTTGTAAACCATATTATTTTGGGAAAATTCTGTCTCTGCGTTCATAAAAGGCGGGTTGTATTGTTATGAAACTCTTTCTTCTTGTTTTGGGTATGGTACTGATACTTGAAGGTCTGCCGTATGCAGCTGCTCCGGAAAAAATGCGTGAATGGTTGATGAAGCTCAGTGATGTGCCTCCGGCCACCCTGCGTATTCTGGGAATCAGCTCTCTTTCCTTTGGTTTTTTTATTTGCTGGTTTGTCCAACGGTCAAATTTTTTTATGTAACATATTTCTTCATTGCATAAACAGCTCCCTTTATCCAATTACCTCTTTCTTTTCTTAGATTTATGGTTTCTACCTTGAAGATATGCCATCCGGCAGTATCTGCTGTCTGCTTGACATAGCCTCTTGAATGAGCGAAGCGGCCGCTATTCCTGAGGACTATTTGCCCTGTGTCGTCGGCCAGATCTTCGACCGAGAAATAGAAAAGGCAGTCTGATGTACCGACTTCGTACAACCTTTTGAAAAGACCATTGATTTCTCCTATGTAGGTGAAAACATCAGCGGCAATGAGCAGGTCATAGGAATCGTTTTCAATATCGGTAATGGCATCGTCTATGTTATTGGTGATAAGCAGGTCATATATTTTTTTATTGTCGGCAATTTTTATCATATTTGGAGATACGTCTATCCCGTGAAGTGTTCCGACAGATTTTCTGAAGGATTCTCCAACAAGACCGGTGCCACAGCCGAGATCAAGGAGCTGATTAAATTGTTTTTTGCCGGATGAACCAGAAACCATCCTGCTCAGTAAATCCGGGAGAGAGTATTGAAGTTTATTCGTTAAACTGTCCTCGTAATGATCTGAGTAATTGTCAAAAACTTCTTTAATGTATGAAAGCGGCGCCGTAGACCGATGATTTCCTGTTATGGAGGCGAGCATATGATCTGCAGAGACATGTTCAGGATTAACGTTCAGCAACTGCTTATAATACACTTCAGCCTGCTCAATTCTCCCGGCTTTATGGGAAATATAGGCAAGATTATTCAAAGCAGACTGATGTTGCGGATCCTTTTTAAGGAGCGAAACGTAGCAATTGATTGCATCTTCAAATTTGTTGACAGTCTGATAACAGCCGGCAAGGTTATAGAGACTGTCTATATCGTCAGGGTCCAGTTTGAGGGCTCTGAGGTAAGATTCTATACATTGGTTATAGAGCCCGCACTGTTTCTGACAGATTGCCAGGTTGTAGTATAAATCATTATTTGATGTTGTCAGTGATGCTGCCGTAAGGTAGTGGCCGAGGGCCTCCTCTGGACGATCGGTTTCAAAAAGGAGCAGCGCCAAATTGAAATGAAGATACCAATTCTCTTTTATGTGAGTGAGAAGAGAGCGGTAGATTTCTTCTGCTTCAGGGTACCTGCCCATTTCATAGTATTCAAATGCTCTGTTGAATAATCTTAGGTTATCAGTCTGGCGGTCTGAATCATAATTAATCATGTGCAGAAAAGGTATTTGGAATTTAATAAAGAAATGATGTGCAAATGAGATAGTTTGTAATATAAATGATGTGCGTCATTATAATATCAAGCAATTGTATTGGCAAGATCACTCTTAATGAAATGTAGGGTAGTGTAATGTTACATACCGACAAAGGGAAAAGGGAATTGATCGGGAACGAGGGAATGGTTCTTCTTGATATGGTAAGAAGACTTAACCGTCGAAGTGCCACCGGACATCTGAAGAAACTGATTGAGAAAACACATCCTGCTGACATTGCCTGGATATTCCGTCATCTCAATGATGAAGAGCGCACACAAATATTTAACATCATAGCTAAAACTGCACTTGTGGGAGAGTTGCTCAGCGAACTTGATGATGCCATCATGATTTCTTTGATTCAGCAGCTGACACCGCAGTATCTTGCTGATGTAGTATCAGATATGGCGTCTGATGACGCCGTTGATGTATTGGAGACACTTCCTGAGGAATTTGCCAACGAAATCCGGCGGCATATGGAACAGAAAGACAGGGAAGAAGTTGATGAGCTTCTCCAGTACCATCCTGAATCAGCAGGAGGGTTGATGTCTCCTGATTTCATGAGTCTGGATGAGTACCTCAGCGCTGGTGAGGCTATATCGATAGTCCAGAAAAAGAGCGAGGAGATGGAGATGGTTTTTTATCTCTATATCACCCATAGCGAAGGAAAACTCGCAGGTGTTATCTCTCTACGTGAACTTTTAATGAATTCGCCTGAGAAGAGACTGAAAGATATCATGAACACCAATGTTATCTCAGTATCCACCGATACAGATCAGGGTGAAGTTGCCCATGTGGTGTCTCAATATAATATTCTCGCTGTTCCAGTTGTTGATTCTTCATATAACCTCGTTGGTATCGTTACCGTAGATGATATTATTGATGTAATCAGGGAAGAAGCTACGGAAGAGTTTCTGCAGATGGCTGGTGCTGGTAAAGACCGCGAAATACTCTTGAAATCCACCCTCGATAACGCCATGCTCCGGGCTCCTTGGCTGCTAGCCAGCGGGGTTGGTGGGGTAATGGCGATGATTATTGTTACTTCCTTTGAGCACGAACTTTCCCAGGTGCTTGCTCTCGCTTCATTTATTCCCATCGTTATGGGCATGGGTGGAAATATTGCAACCCAGTCATCAACCATTATTGTTAGAGGTATGGCCACGGGGCGGGTCAATATGAACGCCTTGCTGAATGTGATATTCAAAGAAACACGAGTAGGCCTCCTGCTTGGAGTTGTCTATGGAGTGTTTATCGGAATAGTTTCATATTTTTTCTTTAGAGAGCCGCAACTACTTGGCCTTGTCGTCGGTATTTCCATCTTTGGCAGTATGGCGATGGCAGCAATGCTTGGTACCGTTATACCGCTGGTTCTGAAACGATTTGATTTTGATGCGGCGATTGCCACCGGTCCTTTTGTGACGACCTCTATCGATATTGTCGGTGTCATGATGTACTTTTATATCGCCAAAGTTATTCTCGGCTTGTGAACTGACACCATAGTCCAGAACTATCGTTCCAGAAAAACCAATTAAACAGTAGTACCCTATGTCCAACAACACTAAGCGTCGCAGCGCCAGCTCATTTCTTATTCTTTTCGTCATTGTAATCGGTTTGTGGTTTGCCTTTGGTCCAAAAGATTATACCCAGGTTAACCGTAATGCCGACCCCCGGCCGGTCACGGCACGAGGCACTCTTGCCGAAGATGAGAAAAACACTATTGATGTATTCAAAAACACCTCACCATCTGTCGTCTATATAACCAGTATTGCACTTCGCAGAGGTCTGTTTTCTCTTAACGCAGTAGAGATTCCCCAGGGAACTGGTTCAGGATTTGTCTGGGACAGTGACGGTCGGATTGTGACCAATTATCATGTTATATCCGATGCCAGCAGAATCCAGGTGACGATGGCAGACCAGTCAGTTCACAAAGCGGTTCTTGTCGGTGCTGACCCAGACAAAGATATAGCAGTCTTGCAGGTAAATGCCCCGGGTCGCACCCTGGTGCCCATAGCCGTTGGTGAGTCCTCAAATTTACTTGTGGGTCAGAAGGTTTTTGCTATCGGCAACCCGTTTGGCCTCGATCATACCATTACCTCTGGAATAATTTCAGCTCTCGGTAGAGAAATTCAGGCAATAACAGGAAGAACCATAAGAGGGGTTATCCAGACAGATGCAGCGATTAATCCTGGAAATTCAGGAGGCCCTCTGCTTGACAGTGCCGGCAGGCTGATTGGTGTTAATACAGCCATATACAGTCCTTCCGGAGCTTATGCCGGCATTGGCTTTGCCGTACCTGTTGAGGAAGTAAACCACGTTGTTCCACAACTGATCAGTCATGGCAGATTAATTAAACCGGGTATCGGAGCCTCTCTTGCCGACGAGCGAATAGCAAGGAAATTAGGGGTAGAAGGTATTATCATTCTCGACGTTGAAAAAAACGGCCCTGCCGACCTTGCAGGTCTACGCCCTACGACCCAATACCGGGGTGATATCATACTCGGTGATATTATCACCGGTATCAGTGGGTATCCAGTGAAGTCATATGATGATGTCCGAAACGTACTGGAAAAACACAGCGTGGGTGATGAGGTCGAGATAACCTTTGTCAGGGATGGTCAGCAGGCAAAAACGCTGGTTCAGCTCATCGCCATTAACTAGTCGGACAACCATCAAGGTTGAATATCAACTGATCGTTCACGTGCCAGTTCCCTCATATCACGCGTTCTATCAGATTCGTCTATTATCTCTTCTCCGACGATTTCTTCAAGGACATCCTCCATGGAAATGACACCGGTAACAGAGCCATACTCATCTACCACCACAAACAGATGTTGTCTTTTTTCAAAAAAATCTATCAGTACCCGATTAAGAGGCATGGACTCCGGGACAAAATGGACATCAACCTTTAACTGGGCAAGCTGTTCGTCAAATCGTTGTTCGGCTGCTGCGAGGAGAACCTTTTTACGCATGATTATTCCGGTAACGTTGTCAGAATCACCATTATAAACCGGTACCCTGCTATGGCTCGTCAACCGGCTAATCTGGGCCATTGCATCTTTAACTGATAACGTTTCATCCAGTGAGAAGGTGACCGTCCGTGGGGTCATAACCTGTCTAACCGTTTTTTGTTTCAGCTCAATAATATTACTGATCACTTTTTCCTGCGCTTCTTCAAGGTGGCCTGATTCACGTGACAACGCTGCTATCGTCTGTATTTCCTCGGCAGACACAGTATCTTCATTTTGTCCCCCAGGTATTATTCTGGTGATGAACCGGCACATTAAAACGATCGGCTTAAGGGTGATAACCATTACTTGCAGTGGCCGTGCTACCAGTGGGGCCAGTCGATAAGAGAACGATACTCCAACGGTTTTAGGAATTATCTCTGAAAATATAAGAATGGAAAGGGTAAATGCTCCGGAGAATAAAATCACGTTATTGTCACCAAAGAGATTGGCTGCAGCAGCACCGGCAACAGCTGCACCGACAGTATTGGCGATAGTATTAAGGGTCAGTATTGCAGTAATTGGGTCTTCTATATCAGATCTGAGTTCTTGGAGAATAAGTCCTGACTTCCCATGTGATCTTTTTAACATTTCAACCTGACTTGTTGTCAGCGAATAGAGAACTGCTTCACAAATAGAACAGAGCGAAGAGACCACAATAGCCAGAGAAACAGAAATAACAAGCGTTTGTACCATTTTGATTTTATGCAGTTGTTGTAATAAATGAATTAGTGAATAAACATACTATTACTATTATCGGTTTGGCATGCGTCCAACCATCAGGAAGTAAGATAAACTGAAACAGTGCAATTTGCCATTAAACGATTCATTTATAACATTAAGGAAGATATGCATGAAAAATACCAGGATAATTGTATCGAATAAAGATTTTCACAAGTATAGCGGATCACTTGCTGTCGTTCTCATTGACGAGCAGAAAAATATTCCATCATTTCTCGATAAGCAGATTAAAAGAAAAATCAAGAAGATTTTGAACCTTGGTGACTTTAGGGGAAAGAAGGACGAACAACTGCTTTTGTACATGGATTCTGCCCGGAGTAAAGGGGCCAGATCTGCAGAACGATTGCTTCTGGTTGGTTTTGGTAACAGCGCAGAGAGTGATAGATCGATTGTGCTTGATGCACTGAGGAGCGGTGGGGGGATTATTGCCCAGACTGCAAAGAAAATAAAAGCAGACGAGATCATGGTAGTGCTGCCTGATTACCTCGAGAACGTTCCATGTTATGGGGCGGAACAGATTGTAGAAGGAATTCTTCTCGGTGATTATCAATTTGTTAAATACAAGAAAGCCGAGAAACCGGCAGATAAATTCTCAGGTATCCATCAAATCACCGTTCTTGCCCGGAAGAATATAAATGGTGTAAGGAAAGCTGTCAGGAGAGCCCAATATGTTTCTGAAGCAGCCCTGTCGGCACGTGACATGGCCAATGAACCTGGAAATAAATGGACTCCTCAACATTTTGTCGACTTCGCCAGGAGCCTTGCCAGACAATCATCTCTAACGTGTAAAGTTCTTAATAGAGAACAGATGAAGAAGGCTGGAATGGGCGGAATACTTGCAGTGAGTCAAGGGTCGGCGGTCGCTCCTAAACTCGTCATAGTTGAACATATCCCTCAACGGTACACAAAAACAATTCTTCTGGTTGGCAAGGGGCTGACCTTTGATTCAGGCGGTATCAGCATCAAACCATCTGCGGGTATGGAGGATATGAAATACGATATGTGTGGTGGTGCAGCAGTATTATCTACCATGCAGGCACTTGCGGTAGAACAGCCGGATGTTAAAGTTGTTGCTATTGTTCCATCTTCAGAGAATTTATCCGGGTCAATGGCGGTTAAGCCGGGGGATGTTATAACCCATTATAATGGTATCACGTCTGAAGTTGTTAATACCGATGCTGAAGGGCGTCTCATTCTTGCCGATGCACTTTCATATGGGATTAAGAGGTACAAACCGGATTTTGTTGTAGATCTTGCAACCCTGACCGGAGCGGTGATCGTCAGTCTAGGGCATCACCGAACCGGCCTGATGAGTAATGATGACAGTCTTGCAGAAAAATTGGCTGAATCTGGAAGGATATGCGGAGAGCCAATATGGCGGCTGCCATTAGGCCAGGAATACAGCAAACAGATTGAATCAGAAGTCGCTGATATTAAAAATGTTGGAGGCAAAGAGGGGGGCAGTATAACTGCGGCAGCATATTTAGAGAAATTTGTTGGAGACACACCCTGGGCACATTTGGATATTGCTGGAACCGCATGGGATTTCACAAAAAAATCATATATACCCAAGGGGCCATCCGGTACCGGGGTGCGTACCTTGATAGATTTTATTCGAAAATGTAAAAAAAAGGTGTAAACACCAAAAAGAGTAACGGCGGGGAGAGTAAAAAAGTAGAGTAATAATTTCCCGTTAAACCGGTAATGCAGAAAAAGACAAAGGCCCTGTCCTATGAAAAGACAGGGCCTTTGTCATACCTGATGACTTTTAAGCATTTAGACCTTCTCGACATTCTCGGCAGCAGGACCTTTGGGGCCGTCTACTATTTCGAATTGTACACGAGTTCCTTCTTCAAGGGATTTAAAGCCGTCGCCTGAAATTGCAGAATAGTGAACAAATACATCTGAGCCACCATCGTGTTGAATAAAGCCAAAACCTTTCGCGTCATTAAACCATTTAACTGTACCTTCTGCCATGCCATACCCCTCTGTTCAACCGTCCCAATGCAAAAAAGGGACTAAATTTAATAGGTGATTCGCATAAACGAATCAAGAATTCGAGTTGCACATGAGTGAATTAAACATTCAATCAAGATAAGCTAAATGATAAAAGTTCTTATAAATTGATTGCTTACGCCACTTCAACTACAACAGATTTCTCTTAGCATAAGATTTTCATAAAGGCAAACCATTTATTAGATAAAGCACTAAATTTAAAATAAAGAGGGAGAATACCTGAAACAAGAGGTAAAAAAATGATTAATGGAATCGTAAAGGGTAAATAGATGTGATCATTATTACAGGACTGTTAATGTTGCAAACGTTGATATACAGTCTATCCATCATAATGTTGAAAAGAGAAATAATTTTAAAGCGTACGGTTGATTTAGTTCTAAGTATCAATTTACGAGCAAATTAAATGGGGTATAAATATGATTTACGATTTCCCTTTTGAATCTCGATATTTTGAAATGTCAGGCAGCAAAATGCACTATTTGGACGAGGGTGAGGGGCCTGCGATAGTGCTGTTGCATGGCAACCCAACGTGGTCCTACTACTATCGAAATCTTATAGCAGTCTTATCAAAAAACTTTCGCGTAATTGCCATTGATCATATGGGCTGCGGTCTTTCAGATAAACCAGACAAATACAGTTATACACTTGCAAAGCACATCGAGAATCTCACCATATTAATTGATTTTCTGAACCTGACCTCCCTTTCTCTGGTCGTTCATGACTGGGGGGGGGCCATAGGATTTGGATATGCAACGCGATTCTTGGATAAAATTGATTCCATTGTGGTACTTAATACTGCAGCGTTCAGGTCTCAGCGAATTCCCCTGCGTATACAGGTGTGTCGGTGGCCGATCATCGGGGAAATGATTGTAAGAGGGTTAAATGGTTTTGCCTGGCCGGCGACTTTTATGGCGGTACAAAAGAAAATGTCCAAAAAGATTGCCAGTTCTTATCTGCATCCATATGATTCGTGGAAAAATAGAATTGCAGTGTATGGATTTGTCAAAGACATTCCGCTTGATAAGAACCATGCCTCTTATGAAACCCTTGTTTCCATAGAAAAGCGGTTGCCAGAATTAAGGGAAAGAAAAATTTCAATGCAGGTAGTCTGGGGAGGCAAGGACTTCTGCTTCAATGATCACTTCTACGAACAATGGCAGACTTATTTTCCTGATGCGAGCTATCACTATCTCAAAGACTGTGGTCATTACATTTTAGAAGACGGCCATACTATTGTGGAGCCGCTTATCGAAGATTTTTTTACGGATACCGTTTTAAAATAACTTTGACAATATAATGCTCAATATAGCCTATAGATTATCACAGGTTGCCTCAAAATACGGTCAAAAAACAGGTCTTGTCGAGGTCAGCAGCGGGCGTTCACTAACCTTTGGCCAACTTGATACGCTTGCTGCGCAGTATGCTTCTTATCTCGACTCACAAGGGGTGAAAGCGGGGATGAGGGTTATGCTGATGGTAAAACCCTCAGCAGACTTTATTTGTCTGACATTTGCCCTTTTCAGGATAGGTGCTCCGGTAATACTTATTGACCCGGGAATGGGGTATAGAAACCTGCTTAAATGTATCGCAGGCGTTAAACCTGATTACCTTATTGGTATTCCCCTGGTCATATTGTTCCGCACAATTTTCAGAAAATCTTTTCAGACGGTTAAACGAAGTTTTAGTTGCGGGAAATTATTGGGGCTCGCTGGTACCGATATCAGAGAAAAAGCAAAGGGTCCATTACCATCAAAACCACTGTTTGAAGCAGATAATGATTCTCTTGCGGCAATAATATTTACCACGGGATCGACTGGTCCTCCGAAAGGAGTTCGGTTCGAACATTCCATATTTTCTGCCCAGCTCAGGTATATAAAAGAGTATTACAAGATTGGTCCTGATGATATCGATCAACCGGGCTTCCCGCTTTTTGGTCTCTTTTCAATTGCCTTGGGCGCCTGTGCGGTGATCCCTGATATGAACCCGTCGCAACCGGCACGGGTGAATCCTGAAAAGTTCATCTCTTCAATCCTTAAATATAAGGTTACCTATTCTTTCGGGTCGCCGGCGATCTGGAATGTTGTCAGTAATTATTGCAAGAGTAAGAAGATACGATCCAGTCATTTAAAGAAAGTTTTAATGGCTGGAGCACCTGTATCTGGTGAACTCATCAAACGTGTATACAGCTTAATGGAAGAAGATGGTAAGATATATACCCCATATGGGGCAACAGAGAGTTTACCAATTGTTTCAATCGAAGGACGGGAAATTCTTGAGAAGACCTGGATGAAGACCAGGACAGGTAAAGGAACATGTGTTGGCAGGCCTCTTCCGGGGATAGATGTTAAAGTTATTGAAGCAACCTCAGATCGGTTGGTCTCCATAACTGACTGTACGGAACTGCCTGCAAAAGAGGTCGGAGAGATTATTGTTAAGGGAGACGTCGTTACACGCTGCTATGAGAATAACCACATAGAAACCGAGATGAGCAAAATAGCTGATGAAGAGGGTTTTTGGCATCGTATCGGAGATGTAGGATATTTTGATGACATTAAAAGGCTGTGGTTTTGTGGGCGGAAAGCCCACAGAGTTAATTCCCAGAAAGGTATTATGGATACCATTCCGTGTGAATCCATAATAAACGAACACCCATGTGTGTTCCGATCAGCTCTCGTCGGCATAGATCAGGATGATGGCTACGAAATACCTGCCGTTATTGTTGAACTGAATGAAGAGATTAATCGGAGTAATGACATTGTTTTGCAGGAGATACGCCAACTGGCAGAAAATCATATCAATACCAGAGAGATAAAATATTTTCTTATACACCCTTCATTTCCTGTTGATATCAGGCATAACGCCAAAATATTCAGGGAGAAACTGAAAGTCTGGGCACAAAGGAAACTGGCATAAAAAAGATGAAAAAGGTTCTGGTAACAGGGGGCGGTGGATTTGTTGGCAGTGCAATTGTAAGGTCTTTGGCAAAGCTGGACTGCCAGGTTCTGGTTGCCGGGCGAAATAGATATCCGCATGTTGAAAAATTTGGAGCAACCTGTCTGCAGGGTGATATGAGTAATCGAGACTTTACCATGCAGATCTGTGATGGTATTGATACAGTATTCCATACAGCTGCTAAAGCTGGTATTTGGGGGAAATGGCAGGAATATCGAGATACGAATATTATCGGAACAAAGAACATCGTTGATTCCTGCAGGGCTCATGGTGTTGAGAACCTTATTTACACATCAACACCGTCAGTGGTTTTTGCAAATAGAGATATTATCAGTGGCGATGAATCACTCCCCTATGCGGAAAAGTATCTTTGTCACTATTCTAAAAGCAAAGTAGTTGCAGAAAAATATGTGCTGAAAAATAACTGCAATGAACTCCGATCGTGTGCTATCAGACCGCACCTTGTCTGGGGCCCGGGTGATCCACATCTTGTGCCGAGGTTGCTTGAAAAAGGCAGGAAAGGGGAGTTGAAAATAGTCGGATCCGGAAATAATCTTGTTGATATCAGTTATATTGACAATGTTGTTCACGCCCACCTGCTGGCAGCAAAAAATCTTGAAGAGAGCGGTGAGAGTGCTGGAAATGCCTACTTTATCGGGCAGGAGTCTCCCGTTAAGCTGTGGAGCTGGATCAACACCCTTTACCGTGATATGGGAATTCCTCCAATCACCAAGAAGGTGCCTTTTGAGGTAGCGTATATGGTCGGTGTCTTTCTGGAGCTCATGTACACGTTGCAGAGAAATCAAAATGAGCCCAAAATGACGCGATTCCTTGCAGAGCAGCTGGCTCGATCACACTGTTTTTCTCACGATCGAGCCTATAAAGATTTTGGCTACATGCCAGTCGTCACTCTTGATGAAGGGCAGAAAAGATTATTACAATGGTTGAAAACAGATGATCATTAGCAGATTGTATAAAACGATAGCTTTAGTTCTCGTCATCAGCCTTATCCAGATTGTCGTCCCTCGTTATTCATGTGCTTTCAGCGTGGGGGAAGAGCGAGAGGTTGGGGAAAAACTTCTCTACGCTGTTCGTGCAGCGTTCCCAATTGTCGGGGAACCTGATATCCACCAATACATAAACGCTCTTGGAAGTGAAGTCCTTGCTGTCGCAGGAGTTCAATACTTTGATTATCGTTTTTATGTCGTTGAGAGTAATCAGTTTAATGCATTTGCTGCGCCATCAGGATTGATTTTCTTCTATACAAAATTAATTGAATCCATGAATAATGAGGATGAGTTAGTTTCAGTTCTCGCCCATGAGATTGGCCATGTTGTCAAGAGGCATCTCGCCTCAAGAATGCAAAAAGGTAAAATTGTCAATTTTGCATCACTGGGACTGGCTCTTGCTGCCATAGCCTTTGGCGGGGGAGGCGCAGCCGCCCAGGCTCTTCTTACTGGATCACTTGCAGCCGGTCAGTCAGCGCAGCTTCATTTCAGCAGGGAGGATGAGATTGAGGCCGATCTCCTGGCTTACAAATGGATAAATGATCTTCACAGGGATCCTTACGGCCAAAAAGAAATGTTAAAAACAATGCGGAGAATTACCCGCTATAGAATGGGGCAGATGCCTCAATATCTACTAACCCATCCAAACCCTGAAGCACGACTCGATTACGTGGAAGGCCTCTTGGCAGCTGATGGTAGTTTACCGTTAGAAAGAACCTCCGAAAACGATTTCTCATTTCTCAGATTTAAATATCGACTTATGTCGATTGTCAAAGACAATAAAGCAGCGCGCGCATATCTTGTCAGTAAAATGAGCGATTCCAGGTCATCTGATTTTGATGTCACCATGGCTCGCTATGGTCTGTCCCAGCTGGACCGTAAAGAAAATAATCTTGAGCGATCGCTCACCCAGCTGGACAAGGTGATTGAAGAGCTTCCTGGTAGGCAGATTCTCAATGTTGACAGAGCGATATTACTTGGTGAAATGGGGCTGGTTGAGCAGGCAAAAACTATTCTGAAAAATGAAGTCAGCAATGATCCATTTGACATGTATGGAACATTTCATCTTGCAGAACTTTTGGATAAGACCGGAGAGAAGGAGAAAGCGCTGCAGTTATTTTTTGATGTGTCGTATGACATGCCTGAATATTCTGCCGTATATTTCAAGATTGGAGGGATAATGGCTCAACAGGGCAGGGAGTTGGAGTCCAGATTTTATCTCGGCAAATATAATCTCTATGAAGGCCAGTTAAAGCTCGCATCTTCTAATTTTAAGCAGGTCTCAAAGAGCAACCAGGCTGGGCAGAAACTGAGAGATGAAAGTGAAAAAATGTTAAGCCTTATTGAGCGCTTAGAGGAAAAATGAGGTTCTTCCGGATACCGAGTACCTGTTTCAGGTAGGCATTATCCAGATGAACCAAAAATGAATCGAGTTCAGATGGTTGTTTTGTGCCTAAAATAGATTAAATACTCCTGATTTCCTTTTGGTCCCTTGATTGATGACGGCGTTACGCCAATCGTCTGTAAATCAACCGTCCTGCCGAAGGATTCTATCAAATCAATCGCTTTCAAGCGCAATTGTTCATCTCTGACAACTCCTCCGGCCTCAACCTCATTTTTTGTTAGTTCAAATTGTGGTTTTATCAGCGCAATGATCCTGCAGATTGAATTTAAAAATGGCAATATCGGAGGGATTACCTGCTTGAGTGAAATGAAGGAAGTGTCAAAAACTGCAAAATCCAGGGGGCGAGAGATGTGCTTGGCTGAGATGTTTTTTACATTTAATCTTTCTCGCACAGTGACACGGGGATCTGTTCTTAATTTCCAGTCCAGTTGGCCATAGGCTACATCAATGGCAAAAACGTGATGCGCACCATGCTGGAGAAGGCAGTCGGTAAATCCGCCGGTAGAAGCCCCAATATCGGCACAAACCCAACCTTTGGGGGTAATGTTGAAGTGACGCAGCGCTCCCTGGAGTTTTATTCCTCCCCGGGAAACATAGGGGATCTCTTTTTTAATGCGGATCGTTGATTCACGGCGATAGCTCGTACCCGGCTTGTCTGCAATTTCTTCCGCCACGAGTACCTTGCCGGCCCTGATTAAGGCTTCAGCTTCTTTCAGGGAACCGGCAAGTCTGTTTTCAACAAGAATATGGTCAAGCCTTTTTTTTTTAGCAACAGCCACAGGTTACATCTTATCTAGTAGTTGCTGTGCCTGAGCAGCCTCGGAAGATTGTTTGTATGATGCGATAAGTTTCTGGTACAGAATTCGGGCAGTATCACTGTCATTAAGTTTTTCAAACGCCATGCCCTGGCGAAGCATTGCGGCAGGAGCTTTCGAACTCGAAGGGTTATTTGTGATAATGTTCTGGTAATCAAGGATAGCCTGATCATACTCTTTGAGAGCAAATAAACATTCGCCCATCATATATCTGGCGTTAATTGCAGCTCCAGAATTTTCCTGGTCTCGGGTTAACTCCTCAAAGGCTCTATATGCCTCACGGTATTTACCATCCTGGTAGAGATCTCCAGCATTGCCTGTTGATTGACTGACGGTTTCAGGGGGAGCTGCAGGTACAGGAGGCTTGCTCGTCTGAACCGTACTTGTGGGGGCGGTGGTCGCAGGACTGCTTGATGCAGGTACACTGAACGCTTTTTTCTTTTTATCAGCTCTGATTTTTGCTGGAACGCCGCTTGAGCTCGCTTTACTGGCAGCCTCTGCTTTTGCTCGTGCAGCAGCCGCGGCTTTAGCAGCAGCCTCTGCCTTGCGCTTTGCGTCTTCAACCCGGGCATTCTGGATGGCCTGTAAATTGTCCTGTTGGAGTTTGAGTTGTTGGGCCAGATCATCGATACTTCGATCTTTGTCAACTATATCCATTTCAAGGCGCTTTAGTTCTGCAGCCCGTTTCTCTTCTTCGGTCTTGGCATAACTCTTAAAGGCGTTTTCTAATTCCTTGTTCTGTTCCGACAACCGCCGATTGAGGTGTCCTGTTTCTTCAAGGTCACTCTTAAATTGCAGAAATTCCTTATAAAGTTGATCCATCTGGCTGGCAGATGATGCTTGCCGTTTCTGCAGATTGTCTACGGTTGATGTTTCAAGTTCAACTACCTTTTTGTTGAGCTGACGCAACTGGTAATGAATCTGGTTGAGTTCGTCCTGTGATGCGCACTGGACAAGAAGTGGCGATACGGCAAGGGCGAATAGAAAAGTCAGGGCGGATTTGTTCATAGTAGATCGCATGTCGTTTGTTTGTCTCTAGTTGTATTTTACAGCCCAGCGCGGATACGTCTGACTGCCGGGAAAGGAAAATAACATTCTTTGATAATTTCCGTTTTTCATTATTCCATAAATCTTATGACCACTGCCATCTCTTTTTGCAAAAATAATCTGATTCCCATCCGGAGACCAGGACGGGGCTTCATGGTGGGTTTGGTCTTTGGTAACCTGCACCGAAGAGTTTTCCTGAAATGGGTTGAGTGTACACAACTGATAAATACCGTCTCTCAAACTACTATAGACCACGAGGTTTTCTGATGGAGACCATGACGGTTCGGCATTTTCAGTACCTTCATAGGTCAAGCGCCGAGTGTTTCCAGACGACAGTTCCATGATATAGAGCTGGGGTTTTCGGCTTCTGTCTGAGACAAAGACGATATGTTTGCCATCAGGTGAATATGTTGGTGAAACATTAATGCCGGACTTTTGGGTTAACTGTTTTATTATTTCACCTGTACGGCTAATCAGAAACAGATCAGGATTACCGTTCTTGGATAACGTTACGACCAGCTGTTTGCCATTTGGCGACCAGGCAGGGGCAAGGTTCATCCCTTTTCTCTTTGAGATGGCGCGCGTGGATTTAGTCTGTCTGAGGTCAGTTATATACAAATTCTGGTTGCCGCTATGATATGAAGAATAGGCAAGATAGTTCCCATCAGTAGAAAAACGGGGAGAAACGACCAGATTTCGATGCCTGGTTACCTGCCTGAGTTTATTGCCGAGTATGTCGGTGATAAAAAGTTCTTTTTCTCGCTTATCTGCCGGCTGCGATACAAACGCTATCTGGGTGGATGCAATCCCAGGTTTGCCGGTCAATTCTTTGATTACTGCATCAGTAAACTTATAGATCATTTCATTGGTTTGCGTGGAAGGCCCTTTGTAGGTTTTGCCCATCAGCATGTCTCCTGCTGAAACATCAAGAAGACGCATTTCCATACTAACCGTGTCCTTGGATATTGAGTACTGGCCGATAACGGCAAAATCTGCTCCGAGACTTTTCCATTCAGCTCCATCACTGCCAACATATTTGCTCGTGGGTATGACCTCTATAATGCCGTGAAATTCAAGGGTGCTTGTTAGTGTTTTTGACAGGTTTCGGCCATATTGCTGTTTTACATTATCCAAATCACTGTTTTGAAACCAGGGGACAGCAAACAGTATTTTTCTGGCTTCAGGTGAAGAGATATCAATGTAGGCGCGTTGAGCAAACGCAGTGGTTTGTAGCAGCAGAGTGGCCAAACAGATGAAAAATACTCTCAAAACATAGAATGATTTCATAATAGCGATATGTAGTTAAATTATTGAATACTTCCGGGTCTGAAACGTAAACCAATCTCTATCTGGTCCTGGCGAAGCGCTGCCGGGATAGAAGGTAAGGGATCAGCGTCCTGCAAAGTCTTTCTGACATATTGATCAAATGCTGAATCACCGGAGCGTTTTTCAAAGAATTGTTTAACGATCCTGCCATTTTTTGCAATAGTAATAACCACGATCGCTGATAACCCGGGATCCCAGTTTTTAAATTCCGGCAGCGACCAGTACTGAGTCACATGATTCATTATTGCACCGTGATATTGTGTGGATAGCGCAGATTTTGCACCGGAAGAAGCGCTTGTTCTTGAGGTGCTGCTCTTCGGGCTGCTCCGCACCTGATTTCTGACGGTGTCCAGCTGCTGTTCCAACAGCTTTTGCTGCCGTTCAGCCTCTTCCGCGGCAAGCCGTGCCTGATCAGCTGCCAGCTTTTCTGCTTGCAGCGCCTCGGCAATGGATTGTCGCTTCAGTTTTTCTAATTGCTTTTGTTTTTCTATTGTCTGGTCAGGCTTTTTTACAATCTTTTTCTTAATTTTTCTTTTAAGGGGCTTAATGGAGACCGCTTTTACCGGCTCTGGTGGAGGCGCTACTTTGACCGGTTCTAGCACAGGTGCCTGTTTTTCCGCCTTAACTGGTTCGGGTTTTGGTTCAGGCGCTGGCACCTCTGGTTGAACCGGTGCTGAAACCTGCTCGGGTGCCGGCTCACTGAAGTCGATAAGATTGACCGTATAGATATCCTCAAACATAGGGCTCGGTTTCATTAATCCAGGAAGGAACAGAATACTAAAGGCGAGGAGTATATGAAAACCGATAGCCAGGTTGAGAGGAATCGTCCAG
>CAZOWJ010000053.1:0-6197 GCA_964583415.1 uncultured Desulfocapsaceae bacterium | reverse complement strand
ACTAAAGGCGAGGAGTATATGAAAACCGATAGCCAGGTTGAGAGGAATCGTCCAGCTGTTGTAACTATCGTATGTCAAGGTATACTGCTTGGCCACTATGTTATTCTTTCTTGTCTGACGGTTGGGTTATCATACCAAGTTTATCAAATCCTGCCTTTTTAATGTCAGCCATAACTGAAACAACGATGCCGTAGGCTACTGACTTATCGGCTTTCAGATAGATTGGCTTCTCTTTCACTTCTTTAGCGTATTTACCAAGCTCCTGAAGGAGAACTTTCTGGCTGACGGAAAATTTGTCGAGACTGATTTTGCCGTCTTTATCGATGGTTACCACGATTGGATTTTCTTCCTGGCGTAATGATTTTGTTGTCGTTTCAGGAAGGTCAACGTCTAATCCCTGAGTCATCATCGGGGCGGTTACCATAAAAATGATGAGGAGAACAAGCATGACATCAACAAGGGGGGTGACATTGATATCAGCTACCAGATTTTTCCGGCCGTTTCCGTTTAATGGTCCCATAATAGCGTAAAGATCAAACCCTGCTCAAAAGATCACGTTCAACGAGATTGAGAAAATCACTTGCGAAACTCTGAACATTGTATTGTATATTCGTCAGTTTATTAGAATAGTAATTAAAAAATATAACTGCAGGAATTGCAGCCGCTAATCCTGCAGCAGTTGCAACAAGTGCCTCCGAGATGCCCGGCGCAACAACGGCCAGGGAGGCAGAGCCACGCTGGCCGATATCATGAAAAGAAACCATAATTCCCCAGACAGTTCCAAACAACCCGATAAATGGAGTCGCACTTCCGGTCGTTGCTAAAAAAGCTAGAAGGTTGCCAAGTTTGTTAATCTGCTGGTCTTCTGCCTTTCTCAGTGCCCGTTTGAGATTGTCCATGGTGGCAAGCTGCATCTCGAGTGTCTCTGCTGTGGAACCTTCCTCACGATTTCTTATCTTATTTATCTTCTTTAACTCAGAAAATCCGGTTGTAAAGACTGAAGCTTCAGGGCTGAAGGAAAATTCTTCGGCTGCTGTAGCGGCTTCATTGAGGTTATTGGAAGACCAGAAAGATTCGAGAAAGTCTTCAGAGTCCAGCCTGACATTTCTAAAGAGTCGAGCTTTCATAAAAATGATGGACCATGAAACAATGGAAAAAAATAACAGCAGGAGCATGACAAGCTGACCGACAGGTCCAGCATGCAGGATCATTTGAGTGATTGAAAGTTGCACAGTAGATTCCTTTGAAAAAACGACCAAACAGAAAAAAAACGGTTATGTAAAATTCTGCCAGAGATTTTTACTCGGGCCAGCCAATTTTACCTTTTTTATCCAAAAGGTCAACCACCCAGAAAATTCCGAAATAATTAGTTAGCTCAAATGCTTGTTTGTCTCGGATTAACGACAATCAGGGAGAAACAAGAGCACAGGAAAACTCTGTTTTAACGGCCATTTCTCCGTTCACGTGAGCGGTACCTTTAAAAAAACAAACAGATGAAATCGTTTCGGTTAGTTTAACCCGTAACTGAATCGTTTCTCCAGGCAATACAGGACGTTTGAATCGGGCACCGATGATTTTTGTCAACACTGGTATTTGACCTTGACCCGATGAGTCTGCTTTTTGAAGGATTGTTGAGATGAGCAGGGCACCGGTCTGAAAAATAGATTCACAGAGAAGGACACCGGGCATAAGCGGCTGCCCGGGGTAATGACCTTGAAAAATATCTAGATTTTCAGGTATTTTTTTCTCTGCGACAATGGAATGAGCAGTTTTTTCAATAATTTTATCTACCCACAAAAAAGGTGGTCTGTGAGGAATTAACGAGGTGATAGTATCAGAATCATTCATTTTAGAGCCCTCCGGTAACTTCTAGTACGGCACCGGTGATATATGAGGCTTGAGGAGAAGCTAGAAACAAAACAGTACTAGATACCTCTTCAACCTTTCCAAATCTGCGCATCGGAACCATCTTTTTATAAGAACGTAACTGATCCTCAGGTAAATCTTTGATGAAATCAGTATCGATAAAACCTGGAGAAACACAGTTAACGGTTATCTTCTTTCTTGCTGTCTCTTTTGCCAGGGTTTTGGTTAAACCAATCTGACCCGCCTTAGAGGCCGCATAATTTGCCTGTCCCTGAAAACCGAGATAGGAAACAGGGGAGGTTATATTGATGATTCTACCATATTTTTGTTTGAGCATTAAGGGGACAGCCGAGCGACACATATTGAACGTTCCTGTAAGGTTTATATCTATCACTGACTGCCACTGCTCCTGCTTCATTAATGGGGTCAGGGCATCCTGTCTTATGCCTGCACAGTTAATCAAAATATCTATAGAGCTATGATCGGCTTCGACCTGCTTAAAAAAAGACTTAACAGCAAATTCGTCTGATACATCACAGCAAAAAAGTGAAACGTCCCTGTTATTGGCGGAGCATTCCGCTTTGAATTGATCAGCGGCTTTGCTGTTTCTTCCGTAGATACCCAAAACATACGCACCCTGTTCTAAAAAGGCGCTCGAAATGGCTTTGCCGATTCCTCTGGTTGCCCCGGTAACAATGACCTTCTGCCCTGAAAATAGATTCATCATAAAGCTGTTTTAAATTCCTCTAACATAACTGTCGACATCATTGGCTACAATGACACCGTAATTTATTGCTCCAAGCCATCCTGACATGATAATTCCGACTGAGCCGACATGGAATAATCCGTCAATTTCCTTAAATATTGATCGAGATATATCAAGACCCTCAAACTTTGTACCAAAGGAAGACCCCTTGGTGTGCAAGGTGTAGCGATTAAAGGTTCTTGGAGTCGCAGCTTCGACCCAGTCAATCTTGGTTTTAACATGGGGTATGTAGCGTTGAAGATCAATAATGGTACGATCAATCATGTTCTGTTTGGAGCTGATGTACTCTTGGTCACTCATCTGTATCCAGTCATCATATCGGCTGTTCATAGATGCGACAACTGTGTAACGATTATGGCCGGGTCTCGTTTTCGGATAATAAACAGAAAATGTTTTTGATCTGGTGTTTACATCAAGTAGTTCTGAGGAATCAAATTCAGGGGATTGTGAAGTGAATATAAGATCACCGATCTCATCTATTGAGCATTTCTCCTTTATACCAATGTAAACCTGGGCACTGGAGTTATTCACCCTGATATTGTCGGCCTTTTCAAGAAATGGTTCGGAAAAATGTTCCCTCCCCGCGAGATTATAAATTGTATTGGTAATTCCGCTGTTAGAGACGATTGCAGATGCTGAAATAAAGGTTCCGTTAACCTCCACTCCCCGAATTTTTCTGTTTTTTACGATCACCTTGTCAACTTTTGCACGAGTACAGATGGTAACGCCATTCTTCTCAAGTTCATCCATCATCAGGTTAATGAGCTTGTCAGTGCCCCCTTCAAAGGTGAAAACACCTTTATTCATGAAGTTTGAGAAGACAATTCCATAGGTAATTGCGGGATCTTCAAGCGTAGAGCCGTTAGCATAGGTGATCGGCTCCATGAGTAACCGGTGCACATCGCTTCGTCCCGGAAAGAATTCTTCAAACAGCTCCAGAGTGGTCATTGCCTGATCATCATAAAAGTTCATTCCGGCGACCCGTTGAAAAAAACGTTCAATGACGAGTGGGTCAATACCGAATACCGTTTCAAGTATTGAGGTAAAATCACGTCTGTCGAAGGTAGTTTTCAATGAAAACTGCGGATTATCAAAAACAATATCTTTCAGTTGGACAATGGAATCCATGATTTGACGATTCCAGTATTTTTTACAGGTTTTAATCATACCATAGGGAAAACCATGTAGTGAAATGTCAAATATATGGCCTTTCCGCTTGAACCAGGTTGCAAGCCCGCCAAGCCTGTGATGGTGTTCGAGCAAAAGTACAGAATGACCGGCGTTTGCGAGTCGGTTGGCGGTAGTTAACCCGCCAAGGCCCGATCCTATGACGATAATATCGTATGAATTGTTAGCTTGTATTAAAGGTATTGGCATCTTGAACCATCTGTGCTGCAATTACAGCCGGGATAAAATGTGTTGGTTTACAATCGAAACGCCGCTGAGCATGGACCCGACAATCCCTAGGAATCCTTGATCAGTCCCGGCGATAAAAAGATTATCATACTGGGTTGTACCATCTTTAATTTTGTTGGGACTGCCATAAATTGCACCATCGATTTTTCCGGTGTAGCGTTGAATGGTCAACGGTGTAAAAGTGTCCTGAAAGGTTATCTGATCAGTAAATGTACCGATAATTTTTTCTGCTATGGCCGAAGAACGTGCCGCTATTTCTTTTTTTAAACTTTCATATCTGTGTTGATCAGATGATACTTTATGCCAGATGTCAAAATTGGCAAGATGCGTTGTCCGGACCTCTACAAAAGCCGCTGATTTTTCTAACCCTTGAAAATTAAAGGGCAGGCAGATAACGCCACTCGTCAAATCTACACTTTCATCAGGCTTTCTGAAAGAGAAACGATTCCCGGTATTGTAGAATATACAGGTCCTGTCTTGCGGAAGTTTGTACCGTCTTGAGCCTGGAAGCTGGAAAATGTTCTCAACAAACCCAAGCCGGTTAGATTTTGCTTTTGAGGGCGTATCACCTAACAAAACAGTGGTTTCCTCTGAGCCCACCGTACTCACCAGAAACTCACAGGTAATTTCTTCATCACTGTCCAGGACGACAGTGTGTACTTTGTTATTCTTATGTCTTAAGCGTTTAACCGAAGAACGTAGTCTGATTTTTCCTCCAAACAACTCAAGTTTTTCAAGGAGAAGGTCGAGAAACTCCTTTATGGTTCCCTGGGGTCGAAACATGCCCTCCTGAAAAATGGACCGAAACATTATTACAAATTGACTGAAGTCGATGTCATCTTCCCAGCTTGAACCGTAGAAAAGGAGCGGACACAAGATCATATCGACAAGATGTCGATCAGTGATAAACGTTTCAAGGACCTGTCTGGCTGACAAATAAGGTGCTTGAAGAAAAGGGTCATAACCGTCAATGTGGTGCACAAGGCGTGAGAACCCGTCTGATGACGAGTGGAATTTCGAGTCAATTTCACTGCGCAGTAGTTCAAAATCATTCGAAAAAACCAGAGACTGGTCAGGTGAAAAATGGATTTCACTTTTCACCTGCTGATGTAATCCAATTTCATCTCTGCGGATCTTCAATTGACGCAGCAATCGATTAAGCGGTGCTGTCTTAAGCGACTTCGGGGCGAAATTGGTAATCGCATGAAGCCCTGTTTCAAAAAGATGATTATTGCGATAATAATAGGAATTGAGCCCACCAACTCGAGAATGTTTTTCGATAAGGAGGACATCTTCGTTGAATCTTGCTAATCGGATGGCAGCAGCCAGTCCGGACAAACCGGCGCCAATGACAAGAAACTTGGCGTGCACGAACTAGGCGTCTTTCAGGAGCGGCTCAAGATAATTAACACAACTGGATAAGCTTGCAAGTTGCGGGTAATCCTCTTCAGGCACCTGTAATTGATAACGTTTTCTTAATTCCATAACGATATCGAGAAAATCCATGGAATCCAGTTCCAGTTGATCACGCAGCGGCTGATCTGGGTCGAGATTGTCAAAGTCGGCATCTTCATCGATATCTTCAATGATTTCAATTATTACATCTTTTATACTATCACGTGTCATTTAGATCTCCGGCGACCAGTGAATTGATTTATCTTGGAATGAAACCCCTCATTCAGTAGGGAATCAAATGCTTTTTTACAAAACTGCCTGTTTAACACATTTTGGAAAACATTATCATAATTATTTTATCTATTGCCAAAAAAAATTATGAACTTTGTGTTATTTTTTGAACGATAACAGTGGAGTTGATCCCGACCATCCCAAATGAATTATTGAGAATTGTTGAAACAGAATCACGTTCAACAGGAGTATCGCAGACCAGGTTGGGAAGTGCACATTCAGGATCTAGTTCAGTCACATTGATGGTGGGGTGAACCATGTTATCATCAAACGAAGGAAGGTTCGCTGCAAGTTCAAGTACTCCGGCTGCTCCCATGGCGTGCCCTATGATACTTTTGGTGTTATTGATATGGGTGTTTGGACAGTTTGTAAAAACCTTTTTAATTGCTTTGCACTCTTCAATATCGCCCTGTTTTGTCCCCGTGGCGTGGGTGGATACAATATCGATTTGCGAGGGTTCCAG
>CAZOWJ010000052.1:0-24483 GCA_964583415.1 uncultured Desulfocapsaceae bacterium | reverse complement strand
AATAATGGCAGATTAATGAGAAAATCTCTGGTGTCTTCTTCGGATTCGGTTAACTTAACAGGTTGCATAGCACAAAAAATTGGTATCTTGTTTCTGTAAACGTCTGAGTCACCCATCTTGGATTAACAGGAATGACGTTCAAACCTGTCAAAAAATGGACACTCATTCATACAGCAACTATATCATAATTATAAAAATTACAACAAGAAGTTTGTTGAAAATCGGTGTGAAAACCACAGTTTTTGTACTATTTTGATGATACTCTACAAGGCTGTAACATATTGTTCATAAAAATGACACCAGCCGTGTTCTAATGATTTTTCTTACCGAAGATTTACTCGTTGGATTTAAAAGTTTATGTGAAATTACAATGGAACCATCATTATGTTCAGGAACTGTCTAAGATATAGATTGTCAGTAACAACTATCGGACTGGCTGCGTTGATAGTTTTAACTTTTAATGAACCCGTTTTTGCCAAGTCAAATCCTTCCGCAGATATCTCAGAATTAAAAGATTTCTTTGCTGTTTTACATTATGTGGCTGATGGTGACTCTTTTGTTGTCAGGAATAACCGGTCGAAATTGTCAATTCGACTATGGGGTATTGATGCCCCTGAATTTGATCAGCCTCATTCACAAGCCTCTAAAGATGCTCTTCAACGGTTATTGTCGAATAAGAATCTACGCATAATTCTTAAAGATATTGATAAATATGGTCGTATTGTTGCTATCGTCAACGTTGGAAATATCTCTGTAAACAGTGCCCTGGTTGCTAACGGAAGTGCGTGGGTTCACGATTACTATTGTAAAGAACCCGTATGCCTTCGCTGGTATAAACTGGAAGAAAAAGCTCGAAATAACAAATCAGGCCTGTGGCGAGAGAGTAATGCGATAGAACCATGGGTGTGGAAAAGCAAAAAATAGTGTATATGAGAAAATCAGATAGACAAACAAAACTATGGACGACAACTGT
The DNA here is from genome assembly GCA_964583415.1 of uncultured Desulfocapsaceae bacterium. Lineage (GTDB taxonomy): Bacteria > Desulfobacterota > Desulfobulbia > Desulfobulbales > Desulfocapsaceae > MADRE3. The sequence goes on along the minus strand of CAZOWJ010000052.1, from coordinate 23,510 downwards.
ATTAAGTAATGGGTAAAATGGATATTTATTATAAAAGCGTAATGGTTGCGGGTATTCTTTTGATATTATTTTTTTCATCAGTTTTGACGCTCTATTCAGCCAATGCCAGTGTTGAAGTACAGGAAAATATTGATTCACTTGTAATGACTAACAAGTGTGTTGATTGTAATTTGACAGGCGCGGACCTGAACAGACTGAATCTGTCCGGCGCAGATTTGCGCGGCGCAGATTTATCCAACGCCACATTTCTCCTCGCGGATTTGTCAGACGCCAACTTGAGCGGAGCTATTTTGAAGGGCACCGTGTTTGGAGGGGCAGATCTGGCAGGAGCTGATCTGAGAAAGGCTGATCTGCGAGGGGTTAAGATGGCCGGGGCATATCTCGTCGGTTGTAAGTTTGATGGCAGTTTCTCTGAAGTGAGCGTTTCCGATGACAGTGCCCGGCTGGAAACAATCGAAAAAACATATATTCCAGATGATTCAGTTCCCAAAAAAGCACCGGATAAGCAACAGGTCAATATTGCTGAGCGAAGGGATTTCGGACCTGTTCCTCCGCAGCTCAGTCCTTCTCTAGAGTCTGCTGCCGAAATGAAAAGTGATAGTCCGGTTGATACAAGTGCTCCAGCTAAGAAAATCGTGTCCCCACCAGAAGATATTGTCGTTCAACATGAAAACGTCGAACCTGCAGATGAAATCAGCAAACAGGATTTGATTCAAGAACAACTTCCAAAAAAGCAGCAGGCCCAGACTGAAAACAACTCAATAAAACCAGAAACCCAAAAAGATGACCTGGTAGAGGTCAGTGAAGCTGATATTTTGGTCTCACCAGAAGTAAAAGATGCACCTGCTGGAGTCTCTGATGAGAAGGAGGAAAATCCTCCCTTAAAAGAAGAAATGGCAGTGGATAACAACAAAGACGAGAAAGTACCTGCACAACCACTCGTTTCTAAAGCTGAAGCGCCTGCGGGTAAAAGAGAACAGAAGGTGGGTGAAGATCAGCAGTTGATCGCTTCAGAAACCATTTTCGAAGAAAAGAACGAGGCCTCCCCTGAGCTGCTTAAACAGCAGAAACAATTAAAAAAGTATAAGAAATGTTATAATTGTAATCTGGCAGGTAGTGACTTTTCAGGTGAGAATTTTGATAGTGCAGACCTGGAAGGTTCCGATTTTACCGGGGCAAATCTTGAGAAGGTGGACTTTGAAGATGCCAACCTGAAAGGTGTTTCATTTAAAAATGCGATTTTAAGGAATGCAAAATTCAACGGTGCCGATCTTTATAAAACGGATTTTACCGGAGCAGATCTAACCGGTGCCGAATTTAAAAAGGCGCTCATTGATGAAACAAATTTTCAGGGCGCAACTGGCTATGATAGTTTGATGCTCAACCAGCCCCAGTAAAGCCTGAAGACTACGAAGATTTCTTCAATGGAATGCACCATTGGAACTGGTCTGGAGATCGATCAAAATGGGCCTAAAGAGACAGCAGCGACCATCGTGCTTTCCACCAGGAATAAAAGTCCCAGGCCGATAGAGCTTTCGACCTGGGGGATGGTTCTGTTATTTTCTTTTCTGGACGTCAAGAACGGTCAGTTCATAGGTCAGGTGATGTCCTGCCAGGGGATGGTTGTAGTCAATCACCACTCGTTCGTCTTTTAATTCTATGATAGTTGCCGGTACTTCATGCTGTTTCCCGTCTTTTTCTATTTTCTGTGTAACAATCATTCCAGGTTTTGGTGTCATGTCACCAAATACTGTTTTGGGAACCTCATGCAGCAAATCTTTGGTCCTGTGACCGTATCCTTCATCAGGCTCCACACGGATTTTTTTTGTTTCTCCTTTTTTCATGCCAATAACCGCATTCTCAACGCTCGGCGGTAATTCGCTCTGCCCAACGGTAATGGTAATGGGGGTCTCTTCTGGCACGGTCATGAATTCTTCGCCACTATCGAGTTTTCCGGTAAAAGAAATTTTAACTTCATCATTTTTAGCAATACTGCTCATTGTGGTATCCTTATAGGTGTAATTAAGCGGTTCAATTATTTTTTACGGTTTCTCGTTTAAGCAACTAACAAAAAAACGAAGAACAAAATGTAGACAAATATTTTGAGAAGATAACAGTAGTGAATTGTATTAAAAGTGTCAATCAGGTGATTATCTTTCTGTTCGCTTGACAAAAACGTTTGAGATTCATAAGGTAGAAACCCTTAAGATTTAACTGGAAATTCCAGCCGAGATAAAAGTTCTGTTTACTGCCGTAGACAGACATAATAAATCTGATACTCAAAGACCCTTAGAAATGATTGAAATTGATTTTAATAAGTCCGGTGATGGACTTATCCCCGCAATTGTCCAGGAACATAAAACAGGTACTGTTCTGATGTTGGCATATATCAACAAAGAAGCATGGGAAAAAACAGTACAAACCGGTACTGCATACTATTGGAGTCGTTCGCGAAATACGCTCTGGTTGAAGGGTGAAACATCAGGTAATGTGCAGATAATAAAAGATATTCTGATAGATTGTGATCAGGATACCGTTATTTACAAGGTTGAACAGATTGGTGGTGCAGCCTGTCACAAGGGATATCCTTCCTGTTTTTATAGAAAGGTACAGGGCGGCGAGGCCGTTGCAATAGAACATCCGGTTTTTGATCCTGACGAAGTATACAAAAAATAAATTTATTGTGGTTGAATAGATTAAGGAGTTTGTAATGAGACTGCTAAAACTCGGCCTGCCCAAAGGCAGTTTAGAGAATGCAACGATTGAACTGTTTGAAAAAGCGGGTTGGGTAATAAAGCCTGAGGCGAGAAATTATTTCCCAAAAATTGATGACGCTGAACTTGACTGCTCCATATGCAGACCTCAGGAGATGTCAAGATATATTGAAAGTGGAATGCTCGATGCCGGGATTACGGGAAAAGACTGGACCCTGGAAAATGAGTCAGATGCTGTCATTGTAGCTGATCTTGTTTATTCAAAAGTGAGTAAAAAACCCACCAGATGGGTCATTGCTGTCGCTGGCGATTCCGATATCAGAACCATAAAGGATCTGCAGGGGAAAAAAGTCTCTACGGAGCTGGTTAATGTAACAAAACGGTTCTTTAAAGAAGAAAAAATCGATGTGGATATAGAATTTTCCTGGGGAGCGACAGAGGCTAAGGTGGTTTCCGGGCTGGTAGATGCGGTTGTAGAGGTGACAGAGACTGAAAGCACCATCAGGGCACATGGGTTGAGAATCATCCATGAACTAATGGAATCAAACACCCAGCTTATTGCCAACAAAGATGCCTGGAATGACCCGTGGAAACGTGAAAAGATTGAAAATATTTCAACGCTGTTACAGGGATCTTTAAATGCTGACAGGATTGTTGCTCTCAAGATGAATGTGGATCAAAAAGATCTTGATGCCATCGTCAGAGTTCTTCCAAGTCTTAATGCGCCTACAATAGCAAATCTTTACCAGAAAGACTGGTTTTCTGTCGAAACAGTAGTCTCAGAGGATATTGTCCGTGATTTGATTCCCGATCTGATCAAAAAAGGGGCCCAGGGAATCATCGAATATAGACTTAATAAGGTCATTTAACCCGACAAGTCGGGAACCTTTTTAGAGTCACTGGATAAGTGCCTTGGTGGAGACTCTAAGTTTCTGATTTCAAACATCTCTCATAATTTCTTGTTTTTATGATAGGTTTTCAGGAATAAGGCACTAAATGCAGACCTTCAGTTTGTAAGGCCAATAGGAGTCCGGAAAATGGAATTTAGTAATCCTAGTTTTGTAATAAGTGTTCATGGTCTTAAGCAATTACCGGATTCTGATCTGCCTGAGATAGCCTTTGCCGGTCGGTCAAACGTCGGAAAGTCCAGTTTGCTCAATACCCTGCTCAAGAGAAAAAATCTGGTAAAGGTGAGCGGGCGTCCTGGAAAGACCCAGGGGCTAAATTTCTTTCTGGTTTCTGATTCTTTTCATCTAGTTGATCTGCCCGGATACGGTTTCGCGCATGTATCCAGATCGATGCAGGCCAGCTGGGGGGAATTGATCTCCGCCTATCTGGAAACCAGAACGCAGCTCTGTTGTGTTGTTGTCATCCTCGATATACGGCACGAAGCAAAAGCCCACGACAATGACTTGATAATGTGGCTTAAAAACGAGAAAATACCCGTTCTTCCCGTCTATACAAAAGCGGATAAATTGTCCGGAAACAAAAAAGAAAAGTGTGCGGGAATTCTCGATGCCGGTCACGGTTTTAGAAAAGATGAACGTGTGGTTTTTTCTGCGAAAACCGGCGAAGGAAGAGATGCCCTGACAGAAAAGATATCGCGATTTCTCATACCGGGATAAATATTTTTAGATCATCCGGACATCGCCTACCTGGAAAGGTATGCGCATGCATGCTATTCCCCGGTTTTATTACCCTTTGTCCGATTTCAAGATAGCTAGAAAGGCATTTTGGGGTATATCGACATTTCCGACCGTTTTCATACGTTTTTTGCCGGCCTTCTGCTTTTCAAGTAACTTTCGTTTTCTAGTAATATCACCGCCATAGCACTTTGCGGTAACATCCTTCCGCATTGCAGATATATTCGTTCGCGCTATTACGGTTCCGCCTATTGCCGCCTGAACGGCAATCTTGAACATCTGCCTTGGAATTTCCTCTTTGAGACGTTCGCAGGCGCTCAAGCCTCGGGTACGAGCGTTTGCACGATGGACCAGCTGAGACAAAGCATCGACAATTTCTCCATTTACCAGGATGTCGAGTTTCACCAGATCACTGGGCCTGTAGTCTCTCAACTCGTAGTCGAAAGACCCATATCCCTGGGTAATAGATTTTAATCGATCGTAGAAGTCATAGATCACTTCAGCCAGTGGAAGTTCACAACTGAATTCAATTCTTCCAGGAGTGGGGTAATGGTAATTGGTGTTTTCTCCTCTTCTTTCCATGCAAAGAGACATCACCGCACCCATATATTTTTCCGGAATAAGAATTGAAGCCTTTATGAAGGGTTCCTCTATCCTCGATATATTTGCTGGGTCTGGGTAATAGGCGGGATTATCAACATATAATTCTTTATTGTCGCTGAGATAAAACCTATATCTTACCGAGGGAACTGTTAAAATCAGGGAAATGTCAAATTCACGCTCCAACCGTTCCTGGACAACTTCCAGGTGGAGGAGGCCAAGAAATCCGCAGCGAAAACCAAATCCAAGGGCCACTGAGGAGTCTTTTTGAAATGATAGAGCAGCATCATTGAGCTGCAGTTTATCAAGAGCCGCTACTAAATCTTCATAATCATCTGTTGAGATTGGATAAATAGATGAAAAGACAACGGGTTGAATTTCTCGAAAGCCAGGTAAGGGGGCTTTGCATGGTTGACTTGAAAGGGTTATGGTATCACCTGGCTTTGCATCGTTAACCGTTTTGATTCCGGCGATGACATAGCCTATTTCTCCGGCACTCAATGATTTTTGGGATTGACGTTTCAGTTTGAACAGCCCGACCTCTTCAACACGATACTCGGCCTGAGTAGACATGAAAATAATCGTGTCACCTGGTTTAATGACACCGTTAATGATTCTGCAGGAAATAATTGTCCCTCTAAAAGAGTCGTAATGGGCGTCAAAAATAAGTGCTTGCAGTTCCTGGGCTGGGTCTCCTTCAGGCGGGGGCAGGTGAGTGACGATCGCCTCAAGAATATTATCTACTCCGGTACCATTTTTAGCTGAACAGAATTGAATTAAAGCTGGGTCAAGCCCAAGATCTTCCTCCACCTGAAAAGCTACGTTTTCGGGTTCAGCAGAGGGCAGGTCAATCTTGTTGATCACGGGGATGATTTCAAGATTATTTTCCATTGCCAGGTAGAGATTTGCCAGGGTCTGGGCTTCCACACCCTGAGCCGCATCGACAATCAAAACAGCTCCTTCACAGGAAGAAAGTGCTCGAGAAACCTCGTAGCTGAAATCAACATGGCCTGGGGTGTCGACAAGATTCAGCGAGAATTTTTCCCCGTTTCTGGCTTGATAATTCAGGCAAATGGTTTGACTCTTAATGGTAATTCCACGTTCTCTTTCGATATCCATATTGTCAAGTATCTGATTCTTGAACTCTCGAGCGGATACCTGGCTGCATAATTGGATCATGCGATCGGCCAGGGTTGACTTGCCATGATCAATATGGGCGATAATAGAAAAATTTCTGATATGTTTCATAAACGACTGTAAATCACCTGTTACTTGGGTGCATCTGATAAATAAGAAGATGGGGATAAAAAGATAGCTCTTCTATCATAAATAGTACAATAATAAAATAAAATTTTCCCTACTATTGGCAGGATATGGTAGGATAGCAGTCAAAAGAAGGGAGCCCTAAAACTAATATGGATTATTTTATAATTGCATTTTCCCTTCAGTAAGGTAAAAATTTAAAATTTTTGCAGGGCTCAGAACTGCCTTGGAGATATATATAAATGAGTAAGAAAAATAAAGCAATAAAAGCGGTACCAGTAAAGCACGAAAATCCTCTTGTGGCCATATCAGATGACGAAAATCTTCCGGTATTGAGCAATCCTGCTCTGCACCGTTATTTGCAGGAAATCAGTCAATATGAGCTCCTGTCTCGTGAAGAAACGGAAGAACTCGCCACAAGATTTCGGGAATCAGGTGATCCGAACGCAGCATATCGGCTGGTATCATCAAATCTACGGCTTGTTGTTAAAGTGGCCATGGATTTCCAGAAATACTGGATGCAGAATTTCATGGACCTGATACAGGAAGGAAATGTCGGACTGGTGCAGGCTACCAAAAAGTTTGATCCATATCGGGGTGTTAAATTTTCTTATTATGCAGCTTATTGGATCAGAGCTTACGTCCTGAAGTTTATTATGGACAATTGGAGGTTGGTTAAGATTGGTACCACCCAGGCTCAGCGTAAACTCTTCTTCAGTCTCAACAAAGAAAAGAAACTTCTCGAAGCCCAGGGCTTCGACCCTGAACCAAAATTATTGGCTGAACGTCTTAACGTTAAAGAAAAAGAAGTTGTGGAAATGAGCCAGCGTATGGACAGCTGGGATGTCTCTCTTGAGAGTCCGGTGAAAAATGATTCCGACGATGAACAAAAAAGTTTTATTCCCAGTGATGAACCTGGTATTGAATCAAGAATAGCAGGTAAGGAAATGCAGACCAAACTTGCTGAACTGCTAGAGAAGTTAAAAGAGAATCTCAACGATAAGGAACGGATGATCCTCGAACAACGGCTTTTAACGGATGAACCGCTTACACTTCAAAATATTGCTGATAATTTTGACATATCGAGAGAAAGAGTACGTCAGATAGAAGTAAACTTGCTCGGTAAAATGAAAAAATACCTGGAAGCCGAGATGCCCGATATTGTAGATTTTTTTGACGGTGAGAAAATCATCGTTTCAGCCAAAGATTAACCCAGTATCAGTTTCAGTCACTGACAGAATTCCTTCACACTATCTTTACCCTATTAATTAAAAATGAAAGTACCTTTATTAGATTTACGACCTCAATTAAGGCAATTACGTGCTGAAATAGTTGAAAGTGTAACAAATGTTATCGATTCAACACGCTATATTCAGGGACCCGAGGTTGAAGCACTCGAACAGGAGATAGCTCATTACAGCTCAACTAATTTTGGGATAGGAGTATCAAGTGGCACTGATGCATTACTGGTATCTCTGATGTCCCTTGGTGTAGGGCAGGGAGATAAGGTACTTACTACTCCTTATAGCTTTTTTGCCACCATGGGCGTTATTTTACGGCTTGGTGCGACCCCTGTTTTCGCAGACATTGATCCTGTCTCTTATAATATTGATCCGGACCAGATCGACAAAATTCTCCAGGAAGATACCGAAAAAAGAATTAAGGCCATTATTCCGGTTCACCTTTATGGACAATGCGCTGATATGGAAAAGATATTGTCTGTTGCCAAGAAATATGAAGTCCCTGTTATAGAGGATGCTGCTCAGGCAATTGGCGCTGAAGTACCTGTAAAAAACTCTCCATCAACAGGTTGGGCAAGAGCCGGTTCGCTCGGAATTGCCGGCTGCTTTTCTTTTTTTCCAAGTAAAAATCTCGGAGGTATTGGAGATGGCGGTATGGTTGTTTCTCAGGATACTGATTTTGCAGATAAGACCAGGTTGTTGAGAAACCATGGTGCCTATCCTAAATATTATCATGCACTTGTTGGCGGCAATTTCAGGCTTGATCCGATCCAGGCTACTGTTTTAAGAATTAAGCTAAAACACTTAGAGTCATGGCATAAATTGAGAATAAAAAATGCTCTTTTCTATAACGAGTGTTTTCAGAGCTCTGATCTTGTCAGAAATGGTTTTATCGTTCCCCCTCGAGCGATTTACCAGAAACAGGCTGAGAAGGATGGTGACGATAGAAATTACCATATATATAATCAATATATTATCAGGGTTAAAAATCGCAATGGGTTGAGGGAATGGTTGAACAGTAAAGAGATTGGCACAGAAATATATTATCCTCTCGCACTTCATCAACAGGAATGCCTTAAAGATGTCGTTCAGCCAAAACCTCTGCCGCATGCCGAGAAAGCTGCTGAAGAAACACTGGCACTGCCAATCTACCCAGAGCTAACAAAAGACATGCAGGATTATGTTGTTAAATCAATAGCAGAATTTTATTGATAATATGATTGAGGTTCGTGAAACCAGGTACTGGCTATTAACTGCACGAGAACGTGCAGCATTTAAAATAGAAAGGCTGCAGCAATAACTGCAGCCTTTCTATTTTAAGAACCGATTCTCGTTCTTGACCGAACTATGTTAAAAAAACAGTCACTCAGATTATCCTTCCCCCTTCTGTCCGCTCTTACCGTTTGCTCCCTTGTGAATTATTTCTGTTTTACTCCGGTCCTGACTGCTGCCGAGATCGCTCCTGAAAAGGACATTGTTGTTGTCGGTGAAGAGTCACAGGAACCTGAGTGGAAGAGGATGTGGGATAACGGACGTGCTCATACCAGAAATCAACAATATGAAAAAGCAATACCATATTATTTGGAGGTACTGAAACAGAAGCCAAATATTGAGGAGGTTAAATGGGAACTTTGTAGAGTTTACATGGAGACGAAGCAGTTTGATGATGCCTCACTGCTCCTTGATAGTCTGCTTGAGCTTAATGGTAACCGAATTGAATATCTGTTAAGTGCCGGAAATATTTCTCTACTGACCCAAAAAGAGAATCAAGCCGTCCTTTATTTTGGTCAGGTTCTCGAAAAAGACCCAGGGGGAAAGTTTTACATTGAAGCCCTTGAGGGACTGATTGATGCCCTGATAGGTCAAGGAAAAAAGGATCTTGCGATCCCGCTGATGGAACAGCTTTATGGGAGTGGGGGAGTATCTCCTGATCTTCTTCTCAATTTAGCCCAGTTATTGACCAAGGCTGGTGAACTGAAAAAAGCTAACTATTACTATCAGGAATTGATCAATAAATACCGTATATCACCACAGGTGGTGCGTCAGGCTGCCTCTATTCTAGAGCAACTTGAAGAGTTTGATTCGGCAGCTGTCCTCTGGGAGCGCTACTTGGGGGATGCTGAGGACATCAGTTTAAGACAAAAGCTTGCAGATTATTATTTCTCCCAAAAAAAATATCGGGAGGCTCTTCCTCACCTGATTATTCTACTCGATCACGACGTCAACAGAGCAGAATACCTGTTGCAGGTGGGTAACATTTACCTGCTAACGCTGGGAAGAGCAGATAAAGCGCTTGGGTATTTGGAAACCTACACCAATGAGTTTCCAGAAGGTGAAGACGTCTCTCGTGAGATTGAAAATATAAGGCTTATCCTTGCCAACAACCTGCTCTCAATTGTTGAAAATAGTGGTGTCTGGATGCTGTGGACTGATCTTGCAAAAATCACTCCTGACAGAGTTGGTATATATCGAGCCATGGCAGATCTTCTGGAAGCACTTGGAAAGAATAAAGAGCTTATGGAGGTCCTGCAGATCATCAATATTCATAGACCCGAAGATCTGCAAATAAGACTGAAATTATCATCGCTCTATTACCAGAATAAATCGTACCAGCGCTGCCTGGACACCCTTAATGAAATTAACGCCAGTGATAATTTATCTGCCGACTATTTTCAGCTCAGGATGCGGTGCGAACAAGCGCTCAAGGATGATCAGGCACTTATTGCCAGTTACCGTGCCTACCTAGATATCTTTCCAGCCGATGAGGCTGCACGGGTAAAGGCGATAATGCTCGGCGGTGCCATTGGCGATCTTAAAGCCGTTCACCGCCTTTTAAGAGGATATAGAAAGCTAGATAACAAGAGCTCTGTTTCAGATCTGAATATTTTAAAGGCTGGTGTTGATGCCTTGGTCCTTAATCAATTCTATACCGAAGCTGAAAGTCTCGTTTCTGATATCCTGCAGCAAAAAGAAATCGACGAGAATGTGTACAGTCTCTTTTCTCGGCAATCAGCCCGAATTAATTACCTGCGGGGGATGGAATATGCAGCAGAGCAACAATTGCGTGTTTCACTCGTTAAAAGCAGTGGTACTCTCGATATTATCTTTGATCTTATCGGAAATTCAATAAAAAATAAGGATGTTAAATCCGCATTGGTGTGGTTGACACTGGCTGAAAATCAATTAGCTCAAGACAGACGTTTCAATGACATGACGGATGACGTCAGCGGACTCAACTATTATAGACTTAAAACATATCAGTTATCCGGCAAGTTGAAATTAATGCGGAAAGAGGCCCATGCTCACCTTGAATCATTGGACCGTACAAAAACATACAACAGCTATGACATTGAAATCTTCAAGTTACTGATCGCAGATTACTACCGGCAAAAGTTGTATCAGCTGTTCAAGAATACTGTTTATACCTACTCGAACAGTCTTGGCAACAGTGGTGTAATGTCTGTGCTGTTCCTGCTGGTTGACGCTTCCGAAGAAGGTGACCTGAGAGATTCATTGAATACTGTTTTTTTACAAAACTCTGTTGCCGAATTATTTGACATTTATGATTATCTGCTGCTACTCAAAGAGGCAGAGACTGCCTCTTTCTTGCTTGAACATCTGGAGGCACGATTACCTGAATCAGTTCGTTTAGAAATCTCACGAGCTAAAGTGTATCTTGATCAATATCAATATGATAAAGCTGAAAAACGATACCAGACACTGGTCAAACGCTATCCTGATGAAAAATATTTTTATGAACAGGTTATAGCGATTGAAGGATATAGCCCAGAGTCGATGGGTAAAACCTCCCTGACCGGTTCAGCTGATGGACGTACAGTGAGCAAAACCGATTTCAGCGCTGCTGATCAGCAGGATTACAGTGTTCAAAAACAACTGAAGATGGCCCGTGAGCTATGGTTAAACGATAACGAGACAGAGGCACTTAAAATATATGAGAATTTGGAACTATCTTTGATGGAGCAGCTCAATCCACTACTGGAACTGATAAAATATGCTCCTGATTATACTTCAATCAGTCAGGTATCATTCTGGAATAGTTTACTAACATCGAAACATGACATTGAGATTTTAGATTATGTCATGAGCAGTTCATTTTTTGCCTCGCATCTAAGCGACGAAATTTCCCAAAAGACGGCAGAATCATATGAAAATTATCGCTGGTTAAAAATAGTAGCCAAGGAAAGAATAGCCAAACAGGCACTTAACCAGAGAAAGTTCTATCAGGCTGAAAAAAGGTACCAGGAATTAATGGAAGAGGAGAATATACAGAGTGAAAATGTATACACCGATCTTGCGACCGTCTACAATCGGCTTGGAAGATATGCTAAAGAAACAGAGTTATTAGAAAAAATAAAGGAACAACAAATTTACTACCCTCAACTGCAAACGGTTTTTGAGAAAAATATAAATCGCCGACGTCCACAGTTATTCTTTGACGGTCTTTTTCTAAAAGAGGACGGACGTAACGGAGATATTGATATTAAACAGCAGTATCTGGGATTAGGGTTGAAGATTCAGCCGACACTATATCAGGAAGCGGGTTTCCTGGCTGGTCGCAATATTTACGGCAACAGCGAGGATAGCTCTATTCTTACAAGTAATGCTCTGTCCGTCCAGTATGGATTATTTTTTGGTAATGATGCGGCATTGAATGCAAAAATCGGATTTGAGGATATAAAGGAAACGGGGAGTGCATATTTCCTTTACGATTTCAGGTTGTCCGGAAGGTTGGCTGAGAGTGTCGAAGGATACCTAAAGATGGATCAAATGCTGGTACGCGATACAATAAATTCGATCTCAGAGGGTATTTTACGAAGAGATATTCAGGCAGGTATTACGATCGATTATGTTCCCCGTGTCTTTCTCGGTATTGACTTCACCTACCGGGATTACAACGATGACAATGAAGGAAAGAAATTTCATCTCTGGTCTTCATATAGAATTTTCAGTGATGTCAGTAGCCTTGATATAACTTATGATTACATAAAACTGGAGAATGAAATAAATAGTGATCCACAATTTTCTGATCTGGGGGACTTAAATGAAGTCGATCTTGGTTACTGGAGTCCAGGGAATTATTGGATACACAGTTTGACAGCGAAGGTGAAAAGAGAACTGTGGCCCCCTGGTAAACGTCAGAGTGGTAGAAGTTTTGTTGCCGCCCAGTATGGGCTTGGGTATGAGGAAGGTGATAATTTTGTCCAACAGTTTGAAATTGATATTTTACTTGAAATTAGTACACCATTTTTATTAAAAGGTACTTTCGTCTCTGACTGGTCTGATGATTTTAATAGTACGAATGCATACGCCACATTCGTTTATCGCTGGTAGTCAGAATTTCCGGTCATTACCCTGCTGTTGTTCAAAGACTTCAGCGGGATTTTTTATTTTGGAGGTTCATTAATGGTTGAAAGAATACCCATGTCAGTAACAGGGTTTAAGATATTAAAAGAAGAACTTAATCAGCTTGAGAAAGTTGACAGGTTTGAGATTTCCAAGGCAATTGGTGTGGCTCGAGAACATGGAGATTTAAAAGAAAATGCCGAGTATCATGCAGCCAAGGAGCGGCAGGGACACATCGAAGGACGTATTCTTGAATTGAAAGACAAATTGAGCAGGGCTGAAGTGATTAATTGCTCAACGGTCAAGACTGATAGAGCGGTATTTGGTACTGTTGTAAGTCTCCTTGATTTAGATACTGATGAAGAGATAACCTATCAGTTACTCGGGCCTGAGGAGTCAGATGTGAAAAAGGGGTCAATCTCTGTTCTGTCGCCTCTAGGGAGAAGTCTTCTCGGGAAAGAAGTCGGCGATGATGTTACTGCCAAAACGCCCGGTGGTACAAGGGAATTTGAGGTTATGGATATTACCGCTTCACAAATAACGTGAAAGAGGGTCTATGATTTAGTATCCGATAGTAATCCTGAAAGAAAGATAATAAGCACTTGATTGATTGTCTCTTCAAGTGAGTAATTTGTTTCCAACGATACTGTCCAGACACGAGATACCTCATCCAGTGCACCAAAGAAAATCCGCTTTGCAATTCCTGGCAGGATATCTGCACGATACATTTGTTGTCTCTGGCCTTCTTTTATAATATCAGAAACTATGTTGATATATTCTTGAAAACTGGTGTTTCTGAATTCTTTGACAAGTTTATCATTTTGCCGCAGTTCCACCTGAATTACCTCAGCCAGGTTTTTGTTTTTCTTCATGGCGCTGAGATGTTTTCTGGCAAAAATGGCAAGCATTTTTTCCGGATCAGTTTCATCGGCTATGGCTTTCTTGATCTGCTCGGTCAGTTTTCCGATTTCTTCTTCCAGAACTGATAAAAGAATGTCAAATTTATTGTCAAAGTAGAGATAGATCGTACCATCAGCGACCTTTGCTTCTTTGGCTATGTCTGAAATTCTTGCGTTGAAGAATCCTTTTTTGGCAAAAACCTTTGTTGCGGCAGTTAATATCTTTCCATGTTTATTTAAGGTCTTCATAGCCGGCTTTATAAAAAGGTGAAAAAAGAATATTAGATGAATGACTATTCATTCATCTAATATTTACCAATCCTTTTGTCAATGTGAATTAACGGAAATATTTGGGAACGTTCGAGTAATAAAAAGATCAAGGAACATAAACAAAAATATAGTTATTGATTGTAAGATTTTTCAGATTGATTAGTTTCAGATTAAGGATTTTGTTTTAACTAATTTTACGCTCAACTGGTAAAAATCTGCTCTATTTCACAAGGGGGAGTTATGAAAGTTTTGGTTATAGGATCGGGGGGACGCGAACATTCATTGGTATGGAAAATAAATCAATCAGATAAAGTATCGAAAATTTTCTGCGCTCCGGGAAATGCAGGAATAAACAAATATGCTGAATGCCTTGATATCGATGCCACCGATATTAAAAAATTAGTGGATTTTGCCACCAGCGAAATGATTGATCTTACTATTGTCGGTCCAGAATCATCACTTGTAGAGGGAGTCGTTGACGCCTTTGAAACAGCTGGGTTACGAATATTTGGGCCCAATAAAAAAGGCGCAATTCTTGAAGGCAGCAAAGTGTTCACCAAGGAATTTCTAAAGAAATATGATATTCCCTCTGCCGACTTCAAGGTGTTTAAAGATGCTAAGAAGGCCAAAAAATACATAGATAAATGTGGTGCACCAATTGTTGTCAAGGCAGATGGGTTGGCAGCAGGTAAAGGGGTTATTGTGGCTTCTACCATTCAGCAGGCTAAAGAAGCTGTTGATCTCATTATGAAAGATAAAGCCTTTGGAGACGCCGGGGACAAGATTGTAATTGAGGAGTGTTTGAAAGGCGAAGAAGCTTCCTTTATAGCCTTTACTGACGGTAAGACAATACTTCCGTTACCGACGTCTCAAGATCACAAGGCAGTATTTGAAGGGGATGAAGGCCCGAATACCGGGGGCATGGGAGCATATTCTCCGGCTCCGGTGGTAACAGATGACATTGCCCAGTTTGTCATGGATCGTGTCATGCTGCCAACTATCAGAGGCTTGGCCGCAGAGGGTAGGCCCTATAAAGGCATGCTCTATGCGGGGCTTATGATTGATGATGGGGATGTAAATGTTCTTGAGTTCAATTGCCGCTTTGGTGACCCTGAAGCTCAACCACTCCTGATGCGATTGAAAAGCGATATTATCGATATATTTAATGCAGCAATAGATGGTAATCTTGCAGATATTGAGATGAAAATAGACCCTCGTCCTACCATCTGTGTGGTGATGGCATCAGGTGGGTATCCTGGTCACTATGATACGGGGAAAGTAATCAGAGGACTGTCAAAAGCTGCAGCGGTATCTAACGTAGAAGTATTTCACGCGGGAACCAAGGTTGTCAATAAGCGGGTAACCACAAATGGAGGTCGTGTGCTCGGCATAACAGCGGTTGGTAAGGATCTTCAGACTGCGATCAATAAAGCTTATAAGGCAGTTGGGGAAATAAGCTGGACAAAGGCTTATCACCGAAAAGATATTGGTGCAAAGGCTTTAAACAGATCAGCTGAACCGAGGACAAAACCACTTGTTGGCATCCTGATGGGAAGTGACTCAGATTTGCCGGTGATGAGAGCCGCCAGTGACTTTTTAAAAGATATGGGAATTCCCTATGAGATGACAGTCGCTTCTGCGCACCGGACTCCTGCACGTGTTGCTGAGTTTACTGCGACAGCAAAAGAACGCGGAATTAAGGTGATTATAGCCGGGGCCGGGATGGCTGCACACCTGGCGGGCGTCGTTGCTTCTCACACTGATCTGCCGGTAATAGGCGTTCCGCTCGATGCCTCACCTCTTGGAGGCATGGATGCCTTATTGGCAACTGTTCAGATGCCTCCGGGTATTCCAGTTGCAACCATGGGGATAGGCAAGGCTGGAGCCAAAAATGCTGCCGTTTTGACCGTCAGAATTCTGGCCCTGGAAAACAGAGAACTTGCAAAAAAACTCGTGGAGTTTAGAAAAAAGATGGTTCAGGAAGTTAATGAAAAAGCAAAGAAGATCACATTCTGAGATCATATCAGCCCATTCCCCTGGTTACAGCGAGCGTGCAGCAGCAGTAATCAGGGGTGGCGGCATTATAGCTTTTCCAACTGAAACATACTACGGGCTTGGCGTCGACCCATTTAACAAAGATGCTCTGGAATGTCTTTTTAAACTTAAACAGCGATCACTGTCAAAAGCCATACTGCTGATCATTGATAACCTCTCTCAACTGGATCGGTTGATAACATCGTTCCCGACACCATATCAGGCGCTTATCGATACCCATTGGCCGGGACCTCTGACTCTCATCTTTCCTGCCTTAGCAAGTCTTCCCCACCTATTAACTGGTGGTTCGGGAACAATTGGTATCAGGATGTCCTCAAGTGAAATAACCACACAAATCTGTAAGTCTTCCGGAACGCCGATTACCGCTACCAGTGCAAACATCTCAGGCAAACCGCCGGCAGCAAGTGTTGAGGAAGTCGTAGGCTATTTCGGAGATAAAATAGATTTCATAATTGATGGTGGAGTCTCGGCTGCACCACAATGCTCAACGATTGCTGCTATTCAAGGCGGCAGGATACGGGTTGTCAGGTCGGGTATGATCAAGATTAAAACGGATTAGTATCTGTTTTAATAACAGCTTAGTGCTCCAAAGAATTAGTGCTAAGGAACAGTTGCAGTGAAAAAAAATTATAATTGATCAACGGGTCAGTTGTCGATATTTAATGCGCTGCGGCTGATCAGCATCGGCACCGATCCTTTTCTTTCGGTCTTTTTCATAGTCTGAGTAATTACCTTCAAACCAGACGACTTCAGAATTTCCCTCAAAAGCAAGTATATGAGTTGCTATTCGATCAAGAAACCAACGATCATGGCTGATTACAACAGCACAACCGGCAAAATTTTCAAGTGCTTCTTCAAGTGCCCTCAGCGTATTTATGTCAAGATCATTTGTCGGCTCATCAAGCAGAAGAACGTTACCTCCCTCCTTAATCATTTTGGCAAGATGAACTCTGTTTCTTTGCCCTCCGGAAAGCAGCCCTACTTTTTTCTGCTGGTCAGATCCGGAAAAATTAAATTTTCCCACATAAGCACGGCTGTTAATTTCCTTGGTGCCAAGCCATATATTGTCCTGGCCCTCAGATATTGCCTGCCAAATGGTATCATCAGGACGCAGTATCTCACGGGATTGATCAACGTATGAAAGTTTAACGGTATCTCCAAGAACGATGGATCCTTCATCGGGCTGTTCTGTGCCGGTTATCATTTTAAAAAGGGTAGATTTACCAGCTCCATTGGGGCCGATCACCCCGACAATACCACCGGGAGGGAGCATGAATTCCATATTTTCTACTAAAACACGATCTCCATAACATTTCTTAACGCCAGAAGACTCAATCACTTTTTTACCAAGACGAGGTCCGGGAGGAATAAAGAGCTCCAGGTTCTTTGAAATAGAATCACTACCGGCAGCGAGCATATCTTCATAGGAACTGATTCTTGCTTTTGATTTACTTCGCCTTCCCTTCGGAGACATTTTTATCCATTCAAGCTCACGTTTAAGGGTTTTACGTCTATCACTTTCATGTTTTTCCTCAACAGCCAGTCGTTTTTCTTTTTGTTCGAGCCAGGACGAGTAATTACCTTTCCAGGGTATGCCTGCGCCCCGGTCAAGTTCAAGGATCCAACCGGCAACATTGTCAAGGAAGTAACGATCATGTGTGACGGCTATAATAGTTCCGGCATATTCCTGAAGATGGCGCTCAAGCCAGGCGACAGATTCTGCGTCCAAATGGTTCGTGGGTTCATCAAGAAGAAGGATGTCTGGCTTTTTCAAAAGAATCCTACAAAGGGCCACTCTTCGTTTTTCCCCGCCAGACAAGACTGCACATTTAGTATCTGAAGGCGGGCACCTGAGTGCGCCCATGGCCATTTCGAGACGACTGTCAATATCCCAGGCTGACGCAGCATCGAGCTTGTCCTGGACTAATCCCTGCTTTTCAATGAGCGCCTGCATTTCATCATCACTCATTGGTTCAGCAAATTTCTCATTGATTTCATTGAATTCCTCTAACAGGTCAACCGTTTCCTGTACCCCTTCTTCAACGGTATCTTTAACAGTCTTATCGGGGTCAAGTTCAGGCTCCTGTTCCAGGTAGTCTATCGTAAAGCCTGGAGAGATTACCGTCCTGCCATCAATTTCAGTGTCAATTCCGGCAAGAATTTTCAACAGGGTACTCTTACCAGAACCATTAAGGCCAAGAACACCGATCTTGGCTCCGTAAAAATAAGATAAAGAAATGTCTTTTAATATCGGTTTATTATCATAAAATTTAGCGACTTTGATCATCGAATAGATGATTTTTTTTTCTTCTGCTTTATCTTGGGCCATATCTGACAGTTACCTCATGTAAATGTTAAGTGGGTATGAAATATCATGGATCGTAAACAGTCTCGACTGCTTCGTCCTAATCTTTAATCTTGATATAAAATTCAGGACGTTCCCCAGCGTGCGACGTGCTTCAGATAATGAGGACTGTAATGAAACAACCGTGACACCACGATGTGCCTTATACTATGCTGTTAAATGTGAGGCAATCCGGATTTTCACAAGATCTTTTCAAACCATTTGTAATGTTATGCTGCCAGTGTAATCACCATCATTGTTAAAAACAATAGCATGGTTCAGATGGCATGAATGGGAGCATTACAGGCTCTACCGTGCCCAGGTAACTCCTATTGAGATAGCACAAAACTGGCGATTCTGGATCTTCACTGATGGTAATTTTAAACACGGTGCCACGAGTGGTTGAATCAGCTGCACCTGATTTAATCGTTTAGAAAGTTCAATGTATGCAGAAATTTAGGAGTTTTTCCGGTAAACGAGTATCTGTTTGCTATAATCATCATTCAGTTGTTCATCAGATTCCCTCTGTTCGCCACCTTATTCCGCAGCCAGCTTTGCTGTTCGGCGTCATCAAAGGGGGTGTAGAAAATAAGCGCGCTCCTGCATCAGGTACACGTATTCAGGATGGACCCCATTTAGAATGGGATAGGGAAGAAAGGGAATAACCGTTTTTGCACGATTATTCCCTTTTCTAAGATATGGTTATCTATGATAGCTAGTTAGGCATTATGATAGGGCAGTCGCACTCGGGATCGCTGATATCGAGCAACAGGAATTTAACATCATAATTGTTTTTTACCAGTTCCCTGTATGCTAAATCAGCACGGGCTCCGGTCGAGCAGTGAATGAAAATTCGTTTATCTTTCGGAATTTCATTCATTCTCTTGGGAATTTCATCAAGTGGGATATTGACAGTGTTTGGAAATATGCCGAGTTCAGCGATTTCTAACGGGGTCCTTGCATCGATGATATAGGTGTTCGGCACTTCGCCAAGCGTTGCTTTCTTGAATTCAGCAACTGAAACTTCACCTTTACCAAGTTTTCTGACCCAGGAAATTTCGGTGGAAAAAATCGGGCCTTTTTCAACTTTTCCGCCAGATGCAACCCATCCCTGATAATTGCCAGCGACCAGGGACACCTTTTTGAAGCCCTCATCTCGTAGATCATCCAAGGCGTCAAGTACATCATCTTCATCGTCGCCATAGATAACAACAGGGGCGTTGCGCGGGATGTCATCAATCCGATCTTCAAGCTGTTCATAGGTGATCGGAATTGAGCGGGGAATTCTTCCTTCAACAGCCGTACCGCCTTCTCTCAGATCAAGAAGAACTATATTGCCTTTTTCAATAAATTTATTTGAAGCGTAGACCGGATATCCTTCTTTGCTCCAGGCTGGTTCTCCTGCGAGAAATACACGAATATTCTTGTAGCCAAACTTTTTCGCCAGACCGGCGTTTGAAGTTGACATGCCTCATGTATACCCACCACAATAGAAAATGAGCAGTTTGTCTTTATCTTTAGGAAGTACCTCAGCTTTCATTTTCTTAAGCTTGGGTACAGGGATACTGATTGCACCAGGAAGATGAGCCTGATCAAAGCGACTCTCAGGGCGTGCATCGACGAGCGTCAGAGAATCCTTATCAGAGAGCAGCTGATGGAGCTCTTCTACCTGAATTTCTGTTACGCCTTCAGGAAGTTTTGCAAGCTTGGGTTTTATGACGGTGGCAAACTTGTCATCACCACGCTGTTGCCAATTGATAATTGCCGCTTCACCTTTTTTGGCATGTTCGATACCGACGGTCTTGTCATCAAAACGAACCATCATCGTTTTAGCAGCATCTCCTTTGCCGACGGTAATAGAAATGGTTTTCGCCTTGTTGGATTTGCCGACGATGGGCCCTTTATAGACCTTGGCGCTTTTCTGCTGTGCTGTTGCAGCAGCAGGCTTTGCGGTTTCAGTTGTTTTGGAAACATTTTTGTCGCAACCGAAAAACAAAAATGAAAGCATGACAACGACAGCTGACATACCAAGAAATCGTTTACTTCTCATGGTTACCTCCAGTATTCGAGTTAAGATTCTACGAGTCACTTTCCATCTTGAAAAAAGAGGATAGATATAACAGTTACTGCATCAAGCAAATTAATTAATAAATTTAAAGGTTAAATAGAAATAATTCAACCATAATCTTCAAATAATCAAATTATCATTTTGTAAGGACTTATGTGTCAAAGAAATAGCGCACTTCATTTTATCAAAATTGGATTTTTAGAAAAATTACTTGTTATTGATAAAATACAAATAATATCCATTGACTTTACCGATTAAATTTTCAGTTTCAAAATAACGTGCGGGTGAGCTATTTTTAAGGGAATCGGTGTTTTCTCCGGCATTCCATGCAGTCAAGACAAGTTCTATCCTGCCATCAAATTTATAATTATATTTGGCTATGAGAAAACTGCTCAAGAGAATATTAATTGCAGGATCATAGAGATCTCCAGGGTGCAGGTTTCTGAGACGGTCTTCGTCTATGTATTTAAAATTTACACCGGTCTGTATCAGGCTCGACGCAGCATCTTTCGCAGTCGCATAGGTTATCTGGCCAAGCCCACGGGCATCTTTAGAAGATTGTGCTTGTGGATTTGCTGATGACTCTGCAATGATAAGTGCTTTGATAAATTCAGGACTTACCAGATGATGTGGCTTGAAATATGCAAAACCGGTGAAATAGGTGATAAGGTACTCATACTTCTGGATTTTCTGAAGATTGTCCGGATTTATCTGAATGTTATGATATTTTTCTACAAACTCTTCTACTTCTGCAGAGCAGATAGCAGGAACAGAGATGATTGAAAGAATGTAAAAGAGCAGGTGGAAAATGAATCTTGTTAAGGTGGAAAAATCAGTCATTGAAAGGTGGTAATATCTTCTTGTTTATAAAATGACGGACGAGTTTGTACAGTTCAAATGGATCATTGCTGCCGGTTACCTCACGGATGGAATGCATTCCCCAGGTAGGAATACCCATGTCGGCAGCAGCAACGCCTAACTGTGCAGAGGTCAGGGGGCCAATAGTGCTGCCGCAGGCCATGTCACTCTTCATCACAAAATCCTGACAAGTCACTCCTGCTTCAGCTGCCAGTATTCTGAGAACTGATGCAGTTATACCAGTAGAACAATAGCGTTGATTCGCATTGATTTTTATCACAGGGCCGTGATTAAGCAGCACCTTGTGATCTTTGTCGGTACTGTCCTGATAATTAGGATGACTGGCGTGGGCGTTGTCCAGGGACAATAAAAAAGAGTTGTGCAGGCTGATTAATTTTTCCTGATTTGATGTAAAGATCCGGGAGAGGGCTGATAAAACAAAGTTACCGAGAGCACCGCTATTGCTTCTGGAACCTATTTCTTCATGATTTGAACAGACTAAAATGGTATTCGTCCCTTCATTGGCTTGAATAATAGATTTCAGTCCGATGTAACAACTGAGTAAATTATCAAGGCGCGGTGAGGATATAAACTCGTTACTTAAACCAAAATATGAGGGTTTGTTCAAGTCATAACAAAAAAGATCAAAACCGTTTACCCTGTAAGGCTTCTGGTCAGGATTCTGCATTGAAAGCTGTTCGAGTATAACAGCTTCCATTTCCGGTATCTGACCGTCAATAGATTGGGCAAGTACGGGCGACAGGTGTGTTTGCGGGTTTATTTCCTGCCCTTCATTCACCGATCTGTTGAGATGAATTGCCAGGCTGGGTATATAGAGGACCGGTCTATTAAAATCGATGAGCCCTGTTTTGTGAGAACCGTCTGCTGTTGTATAAGAAACGCGTCCGGCAAGAGATAGTTCTCGATCAAACCAGGTGCTCAAAAGAGCACCTCCATATTTTTCCACACCACCAACGATATAAGGTTCGCAGCCGCTTTTTGAATGTGGCTTTAACTGTAAAGAAGGGCTGTCGGTATGGGCACCTATAATTCTAAAACCTTGAGAAAGATCTGTGCTGCTGCCAACAGTAACTGCGATAAGTGAGCCGTTTCTGATGCAGAAGTATCGCTTTCCCTGTTCCAGCTTCCACAGTGTACCCTCATCAAGTTTGGTGAATTGATTTCGGGTCAATTCATTTTCAAGGTTAGAAACAGCATGGTAGGGTGTCGGAGTCTGTGCCAAAAAAGAAAAAAAACCTTCATTAAATGTCTCTGTGTTCATGTATTTTAGCCCGGTTGAAAAGCACGCAGTATTTAAAGGTAACGCATTGAAGGAGCGTGAGGTGCTGATCACCTTACGTAATAATTATATTGGTCAAGCCATCTGCTTATCTTCACCCTGAGATGAACCTGATGCCGAGCGGGACAAGATTACTGATATTTCTCCTTCAGGTCATAAAGGGTATCAAGATAATATTCCCGCATTTTCAAGTCGATTTTGCTGGATTCTATTTCTTCAATAAGGCTGTCGATGGCAGATTTGATATCAATACCATATTGGTTTCGTCCTTGACGGTTAGCATTTTCCACAGTCACGATAGCATAAAAATTCACTACCATGCGTGACATGGAATCTCGCCTGAAAAGGTATAATCGTCCACCCATGGTGTTGAGGAAGAAGCCTGAATATAGATAGAGGGAGTCAGAAGGGACGTTCAGGTTAAAACGTTCCTGTAAACATCCGGATTGTTGGGTCAGTTCATAGAAATCGGCGAGGGTCTGTTCAAAGGTTGCCTTTTCTCTGTCAAGTATTCCTTTTAAAATTAGTATGTTTTTTTTACCAATTATTCTGAAGAAATGTGCTGTGTTCTGGAGAATGGTGAACAGGTCATTGGTTTCACCAGTTACAATCGGTGGATTGTCCACAAGTCGCTGTATCAGGGAGGGGAAATAAACATTGCTTTTTTCCCCGAGATCGAATGCCTGGATATATTCCCTGGTATCTAATAGTTGAAAAAAGGAGTCAACAGTATCAGCTTTATCCTGACATTCCGGGTGGGTGAATACCTTGTTGGAAACGATCAGTTCATTGTCCCTGTCAATCCCGGGAGTCGCTGACTCTGTTTGTTTGGTGATAGTCTCTGAAATGTCTACATTTTGGGAGGGGTTTAGAGTCCCATCAAGCTTTGAG
>CAZOWJ010000051.1:0-25305 GCA_964583415.1 uncultured Desulfocapsaceae bacterium | reverse complement strand
TTGGGTACCTGGTTGATATTTTTGCAAGCTTCGCTGCCGGAGGACTCTTTCTTTCTGGGCTTGGGGTTGTAATCCTCTGGTTTATGTACCAACTGCAAAGTAGATAAGGTAAGTTGTAAGAATCGAGGAGGAGATAGCAACGACCAGCGGGAAAACAATAATTCGCTTAAAGTTTAGAATATGGCCGGGTCGCGGTGCCCCTCTTGAGACAACTTTTAAGAGTTCCCTTCTGCATTCATTACGAGAAGCCGGAATGGAGTATGCCGCCTGGATGGTCAGTGTATGCTCTTAGGTTGAAAAAAAACAACTGGAAGGTTCGTGGTTTTCTCCTATCTACCTTTTTTCCGGCCGAACTGTGTCCTGTCCCTGACACTTATCACTGTTACAGGTGAATGTCGTAATACCTTTTCCGCAATTGAGCCCAAAAGAGTGCCTACAACATTACTTTTCCCTTTATTGCCTATTATCACAAGATCAGTCTCTTCTTCTTTTATAGTACTGAGTATTTCATTAAAAGGATTTCCTTCTCTGATTAGTATATTTACCTGAACTGTTTCCGGGACGGAATACTGCTTAATCATCTCATTGACTAGCTGTTGGCGTTCAGCTCTGGCTTCCTTCAGAAAATGTTCGACATTAATCTCGCCTGGATAGAAATGACTGGCAGACCTCACGGCTTCAATATCTCTGCTATTAATTACATTTAACAGGACAAGCTCAGAAACGTTACCGCTCGTAAGTGACAAAGCGTATTCCATTGTCATTTTTGAATAATCTGACAAATCAATACAAACCAATGCTTTTTTGATAGTAATCATTCCAAACCCCTCTCCATGAATGTAGAAGTTAAATAAATTTGCTGTTTCCCTATAATCGTAGAAAAAAACGATCTGACCCAAGACCAAAGCAACATGTTAGTTAAACCACTTTTTTCAATTCTTTCAATGCCAATATTACAAATTGATATAAGCAAGCATAAGCCTAGAAGAATACCGGCGTTGATGTGGCGAGAGTACATCAAAAAGACGATAATCAAAAAGATCCTCATGCATCTGAAGTGTACGAAGAGAAGAAGAATCAGCGTGCACCACCAGCAGCAATACCCGAATATATAGAGCGAGTCGAGATAATTCCTTTCGATGATGGTTGGCCTGAGTATGAAGATCCGGTTTATGATTTTTAAATTCCAAAGACCGTCACTGGATACGTTCGCTTAATTTGTGGGGGACTAGGCCGAACAAGGATGGGCATGGCGAAAAATTTCTGGGCACGCATGAAGTTAACGTAAAAATGTATGGATTAAACGGCTAAACCAAGGCAGGATGTCAAAAATTGATCAATGACTGTCGTATCTTCCGGAAAAAGCTAGGAAGATCTTAAAAAACGATGTCCTATCACCAAGTTTGCTACATACAATTGGCAGGTTACCTACTTGCATTCAAAGTCTGTGATCTTATCGTAGTAAGAGAATTGGCTTTACAGGTTGAAAAGATTGAGACCATCAATCGACCTACTCTAACTAACAACCAGGAGATGCACCAATGGTACTGACACCCTCGACGATGCTTGACCTTGGCACCACCGCACCCGATTTCACACTAAACACTGCTGACAATAAGCCATACTCCCTTGCTGAACAATCAATAGACAAGGGTCTTCTGGTTATCTTCATGTGTAACCACTGCCCCTATGTGCTTCACATTGCCGCACGGTTAAGCGATAAAATTAGCGACTACCAGCAACAGCGAATCGCTGTCGTCGCAATAAACAGCAACGACTCATCATCCTACCCCGATGACAGCCCGGAAAAGATGATAACACTTGCAGAAAGCTTTGGTTTTAACTTTCCCTACCTCGTTGATGAAAAGCAGGATATTGCAAAAATCTACCAGGCAGCCTGTACACCGGATTTCTTCCTCTTTAATCAGGACAAAAAACTGGTTTACAGGGGGCAGTTTGACAACGCACGACCGGGAAATAAAGAACCGATTAGCGGTGAAGATCTCAGCTCGGCTGTGAATGCGCTTCTAGCTGCAAGCCCCGTCAGTCGAATACAGAAACCGAGTATGGGCTGCAATATAAAATGGAAACCGGGAAACGAACCGAATTATTTCAGTACACCCCAGGCTGATTGATTGCCTGCCTCTTCAACTGCCTTCGTAACGACTGGCTCATCAGGCGACCCTGAATATAGAGGGAGAGGACAGCTACGGCATGATCGCACACCTTAAAAACCGGGATTTCTTTTTCAATTAAAGAATCCCGCAGAGGATCAAACATTCGACCGCCGTCCACGACCGTTACAATCGGCTTATCACTCTTTTCCGCAAGGGCAATTATTCGTGCCTTGATGCTCCCCTCCTCTTCCATGTCATAGTTGCTGGATTCAGGATCATGCAATGTACGCATGGCGGGAGAAAGCGGGTCTAGGCTCATGACAATTGCATCAACCCCGGTATCATCGAGAATGGCCTCTGCGATCAGCGCATGGGTTTCATCATCGGCTGCCGGATTGATATCGAGTGGATTGACAATCGTCACCAGTGACTGAAGTCCCTTTTCTGTTAGAATGGTTTTAATTTTTTTGTTTGTTACCCCGGAGAAACCAGCAAGCTGCATATGGTAGTCATCAGAATCGATAGAATCAGCCATTCCCACCGCTTCAAAGCCTGCTCCACTGACGGCAGCGAGTCGATTTCCCGAAATTATTTTCCTGCTTTGGGTCTCGGCCAAAAAAAACAATTCCTGAAATTCTGAAAACGTTCGGGCCACCATTACGCCTGCCTGCCGCACACAGCTCTCGCATACCATATAGTCTCCGGCAACAGAGGCGGTATGACCACTTGTGGCGGCTTTGCCCTCAGGCGTGCGCCCAGCTTTATAGAAGATAACCTCTTTACCGGCTAGCACAGCTTCCCGGACAGCCAGGCAGAACTCCAGGCCATCACCATCATTAAACCCCTCTGCATAGACGGCAATGACATCAACCTTGTCTGAATCCTTAAAGTATTTGACCATATCGCCCAGGGTAAGATCAGTCTGGTTCCCCATCGAGATCATATATGCAGGCTTTAATTCGGGACACTGGTGACTTCTATGCAGCATGAAGGCGCCGCTTTGACTGATCAAGGCTGAGCGTCGATATCCGCCGGACCGCTCTTTTGGCAGCTTTTCCTCGGGAATAAACCAGGTATCATAGCTGCCCGGATGCGAGATGACTCCCATGCAGTTGGCGCCCAGCACAACAGGGTAGCCCGCTCCTTTTTCACGACCACGGGTAATGGAGTTTATGACTCTTTCAGCACGCTCTTTACTCTCATCCGTTTCACCGAGACCACCGGAGATCAGCATTACTGAAACTGCAGCCTGGTTAAGGATAATCTGATCAATGAGATCCGGAACATGGACGGCACCAACAGCGACAATTAACAGATCAAATGGTTCTTGCAACCCTTCCAGACTAGAAATACAGGAGACCCCAGCAATATCTTCCTGCCGTTCGTGGATGATCGTCACTGACTCAGGAGAAAACCCTTCCGCCAGGATATTATCGAGGATAATTCGACCAAAATTTCTTCGGCTTGAAGAAACACCTATAATGCCGATACGTTGCGGATGAAGCAGCTGCTCAATATGAGCTGCCGGCCGAGGTTTTCTGGGGGGTGATGGGGACGAAAAGCTGCACAGACCATCCAGCGGGATCATCAGGTAATCACTGAATGCAAAGGGGTTAACCTCAAGTTCTTCCAGCTGGAAATCACTGTTTTCAAGAGGTGGCGAATAATAGTTTCCCATCCTGATAAAAGAATCAAAACATTCAACCAGCTGCTCATCAGTGACGATTCGCCGCTGCCCCCGGGTCAAACCGGCCAGTTTCCGGTAGGCGATGGTTCGCCTGAACAGTTCAAAAAATGACCCACCATCATGCATTTTCGTCGAACCGGCAACAACCGCCTGATCTTTTCTGAAACGACTGGCATACAGTTCGGTATCAGTCCCGCCCAGTCCCGCCGTGATTACCATTCCAAACTCACGTGTCGCCCTCAGACTGACGATAAGTTCATTACCGAATGCCTCAGAATCAGGCGGCATGTACTGAACCAGCAGTACACCCTTGATATCTTTACCAACAGCCGCAGTTAATTCCTCTGCTGCCAGTCCCCTATATGGGAGTATCATGTCCTGCCTGTTCCTCTCAAGCCAGGCAGCGTAATTTTCCGGAACCTCGTAGAGCATGCGCCTGATTGCAGAGCGAATTTTGTCAGGCTGACGCTCAACAATCTGAACGCCCTGGACTTCTGTTTTATGCATGATCGTCGGCGAGACAATTTTGATTACAACTTTGTCTCCAGGCAACCGTTGCAAATCATCATCGGATATTCGATCATTTCGCTGAACCAGGATAAACTTCGGCACTGTCTCGGCACCCGAGCAGGAAAGAAGTGAATATACCTCATACTCATAGAGAAACTGACGCCCTTCGTCATGGGCATTGGCCATGATCGTGGTTATATCATCAAAATTAACAGGATAATTCACCGTCCCCTCATCTGCTGGTTTATAGTGACAGTAACGCAAAAAATAGTATGAAAACCGCAGAGCAGACCCACCTGACTGCAACATATTTTATATTCACTTGCTCACCAGAAGTAAACCAATAGTAACCACCACATCAATACTGGTCCTGGCCGTTCTCATGCTGCGGTTAACAATCGACACCAGCGGACAACATTACTTATTGAATATTTAATAAAATTAGGGGATAGTTGCCCAAGTGTGAATAAAATTAGGATTTTGTTGTTAAACACTGGGTAATTGCTAATGTCACTGGATCAGACTGATATAAAGATACTTAACATCCTTCAGCAGGATGGACGCATAACCAACACAAAACTTGCAAAGGAAATCGGTTTATCTCCCCCGGCTATGCTTGAAAGGGTCAGGCGACTTGAGTCATCGGGTGTTATCTCCAAGTATGTCGCCCTGCTCGATCGTCAAAAAGCGGGTTTCAACCTGCTGGCGATCATCATCGTAAAACTCAGCCTGCACCAGATTTCATCTCTGCAGATGGTCAAGGAGCGACTTGTTGAGCTGGAAGAAGTACTTGAATGCCTTCAGTTGACCGGAGATGTCGATTTTCTGCTGAAGGTGGCAATCAAGGACATGAATACCTACACAGAATTCGTCAACAATAAGTTATCAGGTATTCCGGGCATCCAGACCATAAAAACATCCTTTGTTCTGGCCTCACTGAAATCGAGCACGTTCCTGCACCTTAAAGATAAGGAAAAATGATTCAAGAGCTTTGGGGTACAACGGTACCCTATTGAAAATCAGGTGTGCGGGTATTGAGAGGCAGGGCCGGAACTCGAGTTTCCCGGCCCTGCCTTGAACGTTAGTCTAATTCATACACTAATGTTTCTTTAACGGAGTAGATCACATCACCCTTCTTACCATTGATAAAGTAGGAAAGGTTTGCCTCGATCTCCACCTCTTCCACATCGGTATCAAAGTTGACGAGGAACTGCTCTTTTCGTGTTTCCATCGGCTGCAGGGTCAGGTCGACGATTTCCTTAATCTGCCATGC
Organism: uncultured Desulfocapsaceae bacterium; assembly: GCA_964583415.1. GTDB lineage: Bacteria > Desulfobacterota > Desulfobulbia > Desulfobulbales > Desulfocapsaceae > MADRE3. The sequence goes on along the minus strand of CAZOWJ010000051.1, from coordinate 19,718 downwards.
ACCGTATCTCATTCTGCCCTCAAGGTCTCTGCCGATTTCGAAATATTTTTTCTGTGCTGAAAACATCAGCTGTTTTTCAGGATCTGTCTCTGCCAGATTTCGCGCGGTCACATCCAGGACCACTTTACCGGACCAGAGTCAGCCATCCGGCACACGGTGGCCGGTCTTGTTTTCGATAAACGCGGTAATCACCGCACTGGGCACCCATAACTTTGGATCCTTTACGTTTTTAATTTGTCCAGGCAGGTGCTTGTACGGGTTAATCTGTAGGCTAAACCCCAACCCTTCCTTGACAGTCTCAAGGTCATGTCCGCCCGGGAACAGATGACCTTTTTTCATGTGACAGTCCTGACAGGTCTGACTGCCGCCTTTTGCCACATAGGCGTTTCGATAACTGCCGGACAGGGTGTTGCACTGAATGGTTTCACCGTCGGCTGCTTTGTATACGCCGTGACACTGCATACAAAACGCTGAACGGGTCATATCAATTGCCTGAAGCGTTTCGTGGGCATCACCGGCATCCTCGCCCTTGGGACCGTATATCATCCCTTCTTCGGCAGGACCGTTAAATCCGCGTGCAACTTCTGTTGCTTTAATATTGTGACATGACAGACAGCCGACATTAAGCCTGGCGAGTTCTTTCTTTAGGGCATCACCTGCCGGTGTTCCCTTCTCCTTGAAGGCGGTGACAAGTTTCTCACCAATCTCGACTGCAAGCTTTTCTGAGGCAAAATTGATCGCTGGCGCATGGCAGTCCATACATTTCATGAGCTGGCCTTTTGTCAGCGTGGTTTCCCACTCCTTTTTCACCCCAATCTCAATGAAATTGTGGAAACTACCCAGCGAAGATACAACCGATTGAGCATGCCATGAGCCAGCCCATTCGTTATGAATCTCATCATGACAGTCCATACAGCTTGACTCATCAAACATCTCTACCAGTTCGTCAATGGTATCAGCCTGCTTGTCCATTGCTGCTAAATTAAATGGCAGCAATAACAAGCAAAAGCCGATGGCAAAAATCACAAGCCTATATTTTATCTGCATTCCCCCTCCTTGAAATTTATTCTCAAATTTAATGTGGGCGCCATTTGGCTCTATTGGGAAATAACCACCTCCTTCTTCGCAGTCTGATGTTAATGGGAAGACTTCACTGTGGCACTGTAGATCTACAGTATTACAATAACCAGAATCGAAAGTACAGAAAAAGATTGTCAGGCGGCAAGGTGGTCTGAGCCTGAACGTTGAGAGATAGATGCAATGATATTGTTAGTTAGAGTGATTTCGCACCAAAGGTATCACAGGTGTTGACATTTCCAGTCTCCAACCCTTTTTTAAACCAGCGAACTCGCTGTTCGGAGCTCCCATGGGTAAAAGAGTCAGGAGTAACATAACCCCGAGCCTGCTTTTGCAAACGATCATCGCCGATCATACTGGCCGCATTCAGTGCTTCTTCTATGTCTCCACCCTCAAGAATCTGGCGGGCCCTGTCAGCCCGGTTCGCCCATACTCCTGAGAAACAATCCGCCTGGAGTTCAAGTCGTACCGACAACTGGTTGTAGTCACCCTGCGAAATCCGCGAGCGCATCTCATGTACCTGGTCACTGATTCCCAGCAGATTCTGCACATGGTGGCCGACCTCATGGGCGATCACGTACGCCTGGGCGAAATCGCCCGGGGCGCCCATTGTGCTTCGCAGGTCCTGGTAAAAGCCGAGGTCGATATACACCTGTTTGTCTGCCGGACAATAAAACGGGCCCATTGCCGCCTGGGCGTAACCGCATGCAGACTCAACAGAGCCAGTGAACAGAACAAGTTTCGGCTGCTCATAGGTACGACCATCTCCTGAAAAGATGTTTCCCCAGGTATCTTCCGTATCGGCCAGAACCACAGAGACAAAATCTGCCAGTTCATTTTCCTCTGATGTTGGAACATATTCAGATTGCTGCACCGTCGTACCGGATAAATTTGCCCCCTGTTCCAGGATGATTCCCGGATCAATTCCAAAGTACATGCCAACCAGGGCAAGAAGGATAATGCCTATTCCGCCGCCCTTGGCTTTTCCGGACAGACGACCCCGCCTTCTATCATCAACGTTCGCACTTCGACGTCCATCTTTCCAACGCATGATCACCCACTCTCGTATAATTTACAGATCCACCCCGCATCTCTGAGCGGAGCATTGTCTCTTGAACTGATATTACTTTCGTCCCCTTGCTTGCTAGGACAATAGGCATATCGTTTAATCATGTCAAACAAGTAACCTCGCATAGTATGGTACATTGCAGCAAGGGATGAAAAGTGTTACTAGTTTTTATCCTGTTAAAAAACAATGACCTGAGTGTAAAAAACCAGGAGACGACCAATGCTGAAAATAATCATTTCTCTCCCTGTCCTCCTTCTCTGTACCTTCCTCCTGTCTGCAGATCCGGCTCATTCATCTGATTGGGATGAAATCGTGCAGAAAGCCCATGGCCAGACCGTATACTTTAACGGCTGGGGAGGCTCCGATCCAATCAACGATTATGTCCGCTGGGCTGGCGACCAGGTAAAAAAGCGGTACCAGTTAGAGGTAAAACATGTCAAGGTGAGCGACATCGGTGAGGTGGTCAGTCGAATATTGGCAGAGAAAAGCGCAGGCAGAGACCAGGGTGGCTCTGTTGACCTGATGTGGATTAACGGAGAAAATTTTAACACAATGAAGCAGAATAATCTGCTTCAGCCACCATACAGTCAACTGTTACCTCATCTCGCACTGGTCGATACTGAAAACAAAAAATCAACACTCTTTGATTTTACCGTTCCGGTTGACAATATGGAGGTGCCCTGGGGGATGGCCCAGCTGGTATTTCTCTATGATCAGGCGCTTGTAAAAACACATCCTGAGAATATGAAAGAGCTCCTCTCCTTTGCCAAGAAGCACCCTGGAAGAGTGTCTTACCCATTGCCGCCAAATTTCCATGGCACAACATTTCTCAAGCAGGCGTTGATGGAGTTGACAGCAGATCGTAACCAGCTTTCCAGACCGGTATCCGAATCTGATTTTGAACTGGTGACTGCACCGCTCTGGGAATACCTGGACCAGCTTCACCCCTATATGTGGCGCAAAGGAAACTCCTTTCCAGCCAACGGTTCTGAGATGAAACGGCTTCTCAATGATAGCGAACTTTTCATTGCCCTGAGCTTTAACCCGGCTGAGGCCAGCAACGGTATCGCAACCGGTGAATTACCTCAGAGCATCAGAACCTACGTCCATAATGCCGGAACGATCGGCAATTCACACTTTGTCGCTGTCCCGTTTAATGCGTCAGCTAAGGAAGGGGCGCTTGTATTTGCTAACTTTCTTCTCTCCCCCGAGGCTCAGGCCAGAAAATCGGACCCGGCAGTCTGGGGAGACCCGACGGTGCTTGCCATGGATAAACTGAGTCCGCAAGAAAGAGAAATGTTTGAAACGATCCCGCAAGGAATCGCCACCTTAAGCCCCAAAGAATTGGGAGCTGTTCTGCTGGAACCGCATACTTCATGGGTTGATGCACTGGAGAAAGGCTGGCTCGAGCGTTATAGCCGCTGACAGTGCACATGGTCAGACGAAACAAGAGCCCGCTTCAGCTCTTCCCATACCTGACCAGTGCCGCATTTCTGGTGCCAATTGTCCTCGGCCTCTTTGGCACCTGGCTTCCTGCTTTTGGGTACCTGCCGATAATCGGTGCTGACGAATTCACCCTTCAGCCATACCGCGAATTATTCACCCATCCGAGTTTACCCGGAGCACTGAGATCAACGCTTATTTCAGGACTGTCGGCAACGCTGATCTCCTTACTCCTCACGCTCTGGATCTCAGCACACCTTTACGGCACTGCACTCTGGTCTTTTATCGAACGCAGCCTCGCCCCGCTTCTCGCCATCCCTCATGCAGCCTTTGCCCTCGGGTTAACCTTCCTGATCGCCCCCAGTGGCTGGCTGATACGTCTTTTTTCTCCGGGTCTCACTGGTTTTGATCACCCCCCGGACTGGGCTACCACTGGAGATCCCCTGGCGATAAGCCTCACAATCACCATGATTTTCAAGGAGGTTCCGTTTCTCCTGCTAATGACGATCGGCTCCCTTAACCAGCTTGATATAAAAAGAACCGTCTGGGTTGGACGAAGCCTTGGCTTCCACCGCTTCAAGGTATGGACGCGGTTGATTTTCCCTCAACTCTATCCAATGCTGAGGCTTCCGGTTTTGACCGTTCTGGCCTACTCGTTGTCGGTGGTTGATCTTGCCCTGATAATTGGACCATCGCTGCCACCGCCTCTGGCTGTTCTGATTGATCACTGGTTTAACGATCCGGACATCTCAATGCGACTGGTTGGTGCCGCTGGAGCAGCGCTGTTATTCCTGCTGATTACCGCTCTCATCGCTGTTTTTATTCTTGTTGAACAGATTGTGGTCATAGTGACAAAATCTCGGCTTCTCAACGGTATCCGCCATAGCTGGTGGGACCAGATGAAATCGACAGCTGCCTTTGCAGCACTTTCAATTGTGGCAACGACCGGACTGTCTCTTTTTCTTCTGGTACTCTGGTCGATAACCAGGAGTTGGCGTTTTCCTGACGCCTATCCCCACAAACTCTCCCTCTTTTATTGGGCTAAAAGCCTGCCTCTGATCGTTGATCCACTCATTACGGCGGGTATTGTCGGGCTTTTCAGTGCCGTCATTGCTATCATCCTTGTGCTTGGTTGTCTGGAAAATGAACTGTCCCTGTCCCGGTCGAAAATAGATTCAATATCCCAGAAATCAATCTGGATAATTTACCTGCCGCTGCTGATCCCACAGATCGGATTTTTATTCGGCATTCAGACTATATTTACACGCCTGCACCTTGAAGGCAGCTGGTTCAGTCTTGTCTGGGTTCACCTTGTTTTTGTTCTTCCCTATATTTTTCTGACACTTGCAACCACCTACCGCAGTTACGACCAGCGTTATGTTCAGGTTGCAACAATTCTCAGCGGATCAGCGCTGCGCAGCTTCTTCAAGGTAAAGCTGCCGATGCTGACAAAACCGATTCTTTTCTCTTTAGCCGTTGGATTTGCGGTAAGTATTGCACAATACCTGCCGACCCTATACGTTGGAGCTGGCAGATTCGCAACGATCACCACAGAGACCGTCAGTCTGGCCAGCGGCTCCGACCGCCGCGTTATAGCTGTTTACGCGCTCTGCCAGTTCCTGCTGCCGCTTGTGGTCTACTCACTGGCGATATGGCTCCCGTCAGTGTTGTTCAGAAACAGACAGTTAATGAAAGATTAACAGATGGTACCATGTCACTCATTCTAGACTCATTACAGATACATCTTAACGGTTCAGAGCTCTTCTCTCCCGTCAGCCTGACCGTTGAGCCTGGTCAGATTGTAACGGTAATGGGTCCGTCCGGCTGTGGAAAATCTACACTGCTGGCGTCCATATGCGGTAATCTCGATCCGGGATTTTCTCTTGGCGGAACGATTCGGCTCGGTGACAGGACACTCAATGAAGTTCCGATGGAGAACCGGAGAATAGGGATACTGTTCCAGGATGACCTGCTTTTCCCGCACCTTGACGTGTTCGGCAATATGGCATTCGGGTTGCCTTCAAAGATGACATTTGAGCAGAAACAGCAGCGCATCCACTCGGCTCTTATCATGGCAGATCTTAACGGGTTTGAAAAACGCGACATCGGCACCCTGTCTGGCGGTCAGAAGGCTCGAGTAAGCCTGCTCCGAACGCTGCTCGCAGAACCTGAGGCGATTCTTCTTGATGAGCCGTTTTCGAAACTCGATAAACAGCTGAGGCAAAATGTTCGTGAGTTTGTTTTTAACCAGATCACTAAACTTGCGATTCCGGCACTGCTTGTCACCCATGACATCGATGACGCACCGGATGAGGCTATCCTCGAGCTCAGGAATGGAACCCGTCATGCTTGATCATATCAGCCTTAAGCTGGCAAAACCGCTGCTAGAATCAACGGCCCGAAGACTGGCTGCAAGAAATATCTCAGCCGACCAGGTGAGTGTCCTCGGCTTCATGATAGGCGTGGCTGGTGCTGCAGCCATTGGTTTTCAGTACTACATCTTCGGGATGCTCCTCATCCTGCTGAATAGACTCGCTGACGGTATAGATGGTGCGCTGGCCAGGATAAAAGGCCCAACTGACCGCGGTGCCTATCTTGACATCTGCCTCGATTTCATTTTTTACTCGGCTGTTGTCTTCGGCTTTGCCGTCGCTGACCCAACAGAAAACAGCCTGGCAGCGGCGGCTCTCATCTTCTCTTTTGTCGGGACTGGATCAAGTTTTCTCGCCTACGCAATCATGGCAGAACGACGAAAACTGACTAACCTCAGGCTGCCGAATAAGGGTTTTTACTACCTGGGAGGACTAGCAGAGGGGACTGAAACAATTCTGTTCTTTGTCCTGTTCTGTCTCTTTCCCGGTTCGTTTACCACACTCGCCTGGATACTTACTGCCATCTGCTGGTTATCCACCTTCCTGCGAATCATTTCCTCCTATACCACCCTAACCTCAAACAACAAGCCCTCCAACGGTAACCACTAGATCTGAAGAGAGAAATGATTGCACAGGGAGTATCGGAAATACACCTTGAGCCTTTGTTTTCAAATCGCCCAAAAGAGCTGTTCCTCAGGTAATTGGGATACCTCAAAAACCATCAGGGTTGATCAATCTGCAGCTCGTCACGATACTTTCTGTATAATCCCCGAAACTGGTCATAAGACAGGTGTAGTGATGCTGCAGCCTTTTTCTGATTGTACTGACTCATGACAAGAGCCTGGCTGACCAGCCTGCTTTCAAAGCTTCTGACGGTGTCTTTAAAGGAACGGTTTTCATGTTCTTTGCTGTCAACTGCACCAGAATCCCTGTCTTCTTCAGTTCTGCTTTCTTCAACTTCGGGATAAGGCGCATTGAACGGATTGAAATCAATTGCCTCAACCACCCCTGACTCGGCTTTGTAGACTGCACGCTCAACCACATTTTTCAATTCCCTGATATTTCCTCTCCAGGGATAAGATTCGAGGGCCGCTTCTGCTTGCTCTGTAAAACTGATATCCGACATTCCAAGTTCATAGGCCATGCGTGCTGCAAAATGATGGGTCAGCAGGAGGATATCTCCATGCCGGTAACGCAGTGGAGGAAGAAAGAGAACCTCAAAGGACAATCGATCCAGCAGGTCACGCTTGAATTGACCCCGATCAGCCATTGCCACAAGATCAGCATTTGTTGCACAGACGATTCTCACATCAACTTCAACAGGACTGGAACTGCCAACGCGCTCAAAGGATCCGTATTCAACCACGCGGAGAATTTTTTCCTGGGCCTCTATTGGTATGGTTCCGATCTCATCAAGAAACAGCGTACCACCATGAGCCGCCTCAAAACGCCCGACCCGGGCATGCTCGGCCCCGGTAAAGGCACCGCGTTCATGACCAAAAAGCTCTGACTCAATCAATGTCGGTGACAGCGTACTGCAATTGAGGGTTACAAAGGCGCCGTCCCATCGTTTTGAGAGAAAGTGCAGACGATGTGCAGCCAGCTCTTTTCCGGTACCCCGCTCACCAATCAATAAAACAGGTCGGTCAACCGGAGCCACCCGGGACAATCGTTCCTGAAAGTCCAGAAATCGTTCTGAATGGCCAAGCGCTTCAGCCTGATAGGTCGATGATGAGTCACGCATAGGAACAGCACCTTTTGGTATTTTTTACCATTCTAATGGCTTTAAAAACTATTTATCGGTAATTATAACCATTAACAATTTTCGTGTCAATCACAAAACCAAATAGATATTAACCAGTTACCACCATTTTAAAATCCTGGCACATTTTATGCTTTATGGAGATCAAACATTAAGAAAACCAGGAGGATTACCATGGGAATATTTACACGTTTTAGAGATATCGTCAGTTCCAACATTAATTCAATGCTCGACGGTGCTGAAGACCCTGACAAGATGATCAAACTGATGATTCGGGAAATGGAAGACACACTCATCGAGATCAAGTCATCCTGCGCCGGTGTTATTGCCAGCCGTAAAAAGCTTGAGCGCAAGCATAATGAGCTGCTTGAGCGCAAGAATCTTTGGGAAGAGCGTGCCGGACTTGCAGTAAACAAGGGCAGGGACGACCTGGCGAGAGAGGCACTGATAGAGAAGCGACGTTTTGCTGAGCTTGCTGAATCGCTGCATACTGAAATTTTCGATCATTCATCCCTGATTGAGCAGTACCAAGAGGATATACAGGAGCTTGAAGGAAAATTATCAGGAGCAAAAGAGAAAAAACGCTCCCTTGCCGAGCGGCACAGAAAGGCTCAGAACAAAAAGCGCGCCCAGAAGGATATTCGCCGCATGGACAGTTCTGAAACCATGTTTCGTTTTGAGCATCTTGAGAGCAGAATTGAGCGTATGGAAGCCGAGGCTGACATGGTTAACTTTGGCAAACCCAAAAGTGTTGACGAGGAGTTCCATGATCTGGCAACGGATGAAGAAATTGAAAAAGAACTTGCCAAAATGAAAGCCTCTGCCTACGGTGACAAGGAAGAAACTAAGGGCTGATACCATTAACAGAACTATTGAGATGCCATGAATACAGTCGTTGTCGTAGCCATCGTTTTCGGGTCGATAGTCACCATTGCCGGTTTGCTGTGCGGAACCGTCCTGGTGGTTATCAGGATGAAGAATTCCGGTCTTTCAACCTCGTCGCGGGAAGCGAGCAAACAAGAGGCTATGATGATACAGGAAATATACCAGGGACTTGATCGTATGGAAAAAAGGATCGACGCCCTGGAGACCATTCTCATGGATGGTCACAGCAAAAATGGAGATCAAAAATGAATAGATTTTTTAATAACAGGGGAGGAATCTACCGAACCAGGGATGGTGTCATCCTTGGTGTCTGTAAAGGGATTGCCAACTATTTCGATTTTTCAGTCTTCTGGATCCGAATCGGTATGGTCATCATCTTTCTGCTCAGTGGATTCTGGCCGGTTATCGGTATTTACCTGGTCGCAGCCCTGCTGATGAAACCGGCACCAGTACATTCGGTTAAGAATGAAGACGAACAGGAATTTTACGACAGTTATGTCCATTCACCAAGGAATGCTGCCCAGCGGCTGAAAAAGAAATTCCATGACCTTGAAAGACGAATCCGCCGCATGGAAGATACGGTTACGGGTCGTGAGTATGAATGGGAACGAAAATTTAACTCCTGATTGAGCAGTTATTATAACTACCCCTTTAACAGGGTTATGAGGCGTTTCGTCCAGCATGGATGAGACGCCTCTTTTGTTTTCAAACACATCCCCTTCTAACGTCAATACGGTAAATTTTGGGTAGTGAGAATCACTATCACTTGAAACTCCTTCCTATCTACCTATAGTCTAGATTCTGACCGCTGGTCATGAGAGGCAGAATTAAACCCATTTTCATATTGGTCACAGGGATGGAAAAACTCTATCAGCAACGTATAGAAGAACACAGGATCACCGAGGAACCGTTTTATATCACGCAGGGAAATGAGCTTGATATTGCCCTTGCGGCCTACAATAATCAGCTGCCGATATTGCTCAAAGGGCCGACCGGGTGTGGAAAAACCAGGTTCATGCAGTATCTTGCCTGGAAACTGAAAAGACCATTAATAACGGTATCATGCCACGACGACCTGTCGACCTCGGACCTGGTGGGCAGATATCTCGTCAAAAGAAATGAGGCGGTCTGGGTTGACGGGCCGCTCACACTTGCCGTGCGACATGGCGCCATCTGTTACCTCGATGAAATTGTCGAAGCCAGAAAGGATACAACCGTGGTCATCCACCCGCTTGGGGATGACCGACGGGAACTGCCGATAGAAAAACTGGGAGAGATATTGACGGCCCCCCCGACTTTTATGCTCGGCGTCTCCTATAACCCTGGTTATCAAAGTGTTGTCAAAGACTTAAAAACGTCAACCAGACAACGTTTTGTTTCTCTTGCTTTTGATTATCCTGAAAAAGAACTGGAAGAAAAAATTGTTATAAAGGAAGGCGGGGTTGATTCCGGGCTCGCGGCAAAACTTGTTAAACTTGCCCTGATGACACGAGGCCTGAAAGATTCAGGTCTCGCCGAAGGGGCCTCAACCCGTCTTCTTATCCAGGCAGCACAATTGCACAACTCTGGCGTCCCTATACCTGAGGCCTGTAAAGCAGGAATCATTGAAAGCTTAACTGATGACGCCCAGCTCATCGCAGCAATAGAAGATATGGCTGAGGCGCTCTTTTAAACCATGAGTCGATGACAGCGCAGATATCGTTTAACCACACAAAATGCACTACCTTGAACTGAAAGATTATTTCTCCGAACAGGTCTCGCCGGCACACCCCAACGAATGGGAATTCGAAGAAGTTTTGCACGAAATTGAAGATCTGGCAGAAGACCAGCAGTTCACCCTACTGCAGGTTGTGCCCACCATCTGGCCAATTAGTCAAAATCTCTGCCATTCTGTTCTTCAAGAAAGCGTGCGGCATGCCGATGGAATTACTCAGCAGAACCTGGCTGAATGGCTGAGGCAGATTCTTTTTCACTATGAGACGGGGGGACTTATTAACGCTCGGGCCTTTATGGCTGAAGCGGACCTGAATTCTGTTTCAAATGTAAAGCAGGAAAACAGTATTGCACTCAAAGACCAGGCGGCCCGCCTTAACCCGTTTGCAAGAGGACTTTCCGGTCTCGACCTGACGCTTCGAGAATCGAGTAAAATCTATACAGATACTGAATATATATACCTGCCTGAGAAGATAGATGTTTCCCCGGACCGTAGTCAAAATCTTCTCTTTTACAAATATATCATTGCACTGCAATGCGGATTTGTCTGCCTTGGCACCCTTGGACGACAGCTCTTTTGTCAGCAGACAGCGCCCGGTTTCAGGAGTCACCAGAAAGAACCCCAGCCCGAACTGTTTCTTGAAATGTACACCGACCAAAGGTTGGCTCAGGATATTTATCAGCTTACTGAGCTTGCCAGGACTATTGGTTTTCTGAGAAATGAATATCCCGGCCTCATACGTCAGGCAGCCCCACTTATAAAGACATTGCTGAACAAAAGAGACCGGGGAACGACTGCAAAACACCTGGCACTGGAAGACTATTTTAATTCTATATTTTTAGATCAGCCAACAGACCCAACGAACAACCGCTTACTATCAGCCGCTGAGCAGTCACCAAATGTCGTTGACGTGATCTACCGCCAGATCGCTCAACTGGATGGAGACTCCTCATCGTTCTCGTTTCTACCGTTTATGGATCGTTTCAATCTTGCTGAATCAAAGACAGTTTTTGACAGGCGGGTGGCAACAAACAAAAAGAAGTTTGAAACATCTTTTGGCGATTTTCTTCTCAATCAGCAAGATACCTTCGATGACCCCTCAAATTCTGGAAACATGGCTGAATCAGCAAACAGCGCCCGGATTCAGCTGAACGACCGTGCTGTTGAAGGCAGGACCAAGGAAACCTCGCAGCAACTCATTATCGACAACAAAAGCATAGAGCTGCCTGACGATATACTCGAGCTGGTAAGAACCATACAAAACGATCTGGGTTCGCTTCCAGAGAGCTATGTTTCAGCGGCTTTTGGCATCTCGGGCGGCGGCAGAAATAATGCCAAGGGAGAAAGGGACAGTGGTCATATGGTCGATGACGGATTTCTCCCCTATGATGAATGGGATTATCGCAGACAGGGATACAGGAAAAACTGGTGCAGCTTGAGAGAAAGAGAATTGATGGGGGTACAATCTGATTTTATCCCCCTGACCCTTCAAAAATATCATGGTCAGTTAAAGAAAATCAAACGCCAGTTTGAACTCATGCATACCCAGGAGCGATTTGCCCGCCGAAGACGGTCAGGAGATGATATTGACCTTGATGCCCTTATCGACTCGCTTGGCGATCAGTGTGCCGGATTACCACCCTCAGAGAATGTCTTTATTCAGCTCATCAGGAATCAGAGGAGTATATCGACGTTATTCCTCGTGGATATGTCAAACTCAACCGAGGGATGGGTCGGTCAGTCCATCAAGGAGGCACTTATCCTCCTCTGCGAGGCGATGGAAATAGTCGGTGACGATTATGGCATCTATGGATTTTCAGGAATGCGGAGAATGCGCTCGGAAGTCTATAAAATAAAGGAAATTTCAGATCGATATGATGCTGGTGTAAAAGAGAGACTGGCTGCTATCGGACCCAAGGAGTATACCCGGATGGGACCTCCGATTCGGCATATGATCAAACATTTTAAAAAGGTCGACACCAGAACCAGACTGCTGGTCATTCTTTCTGACGGTAAACCTGAAGATTATGATGATTATAAAAGCGAATATGCCATCGAGGACACCAGAAAAGCTCTGGCAGAGGCTAAAGGAGCCGGTATCCAACCATATTGTATCACCATCGACAAAGAGGCCCATGACTACCTTGAATATCTCTTCGGTACTGGAAATTACACCTTTGTTCCCAGCATTGAGCTACTCCCATCCAGATTAACGGAAATATACCGAATTCTCACCAGGTGAGATGCAGAGGACCTGGGCGTAATTGCAGCAAAACAGATTTTTTTCGTTTTTATCCTGAAACGAGATCCTTTCTTCTAAATCCTCGTACGCTAAAATTCATACAGTAACCACTCACTCTAACTTAAGAATTTTAGCCGCTGTATCAATGAAAAAACAATCACCAATAAGACACTGCAGTTCCCCTCTTCTAAAAGAGTAGATCATTTGCCGTTGATTCCTGGAATTCAATCTGATATCCCTCTGGATCATCAAAGACAAAAGCCTTGATCTTCAATTCATCACTGACAAACAACTCAGACTGATTCGGCAACTCCAGACCGAGGCAATACTCATACCAGGGCATCACTTCCGGTACCCGGATACAGATCTGTACCGTCTTGTCGGCATGCCAGTTCTGCATTCCTCGCTCCTCGTCAACAATCCCAAGATACCCCGAATCTGAAATCTGGTAAATTTTGCACCAGCCCTGATCTATAGCTAACGAAAAACCGAGGATATTCCCATAAAATTCAATACCTTTCGCCAGATCTTTATAATATATAAAGGTGATCATCTTATCTGCTTTGTTCATAGTCAGCTGCGGCTTGCCTGGCATCATGTTTCTTCCTTGCTGTTAATTGTCATCTCTGAACGGCTCAGTCCTTTTCTTCGTAACCAATCCCAACTTTATAGGCTTTGGCAACATAGGATCCAATGGACCAGTAATTTTTGTCGGTAGCTGTGAACAATAGGGGATTCATCGCTTGGACATCAGGATGCCCATCCTTGACAAACTGTTTTTCCGAATAGCTGGCAACGACTTCTCCCACGTAGAGGGTGTTGCTTGGCATTTCCAGGGTGTCGACAAGCTTACATTCAAAACACATGGGACATTCTACGATCATGGGAGCCACCTCTCCCAGTTCACCGTAAAACAGCTCAAACAGCGTTGATTTGTCATGGTTCTTGCCACTGACGATGCCACAATAATCTGTCACATCTGCCATTCCGCAATGGGGGATGTTAACGCTGAAAGCTTTATGCTCTCTAATCCCCCCAGCAGTATAGTGCGTCGGATGAATGGAAGTCCCGATATAGGCAGGTGACTTATTCAGTTTATATACCTGACCTACGGTGACGAAATTAGCCTTACCGTTGACCTGACTTCCTATCAAGCCGATTACCATCGGATTGATTCTGACGTCCCGGCCCAGATTGATTTTATTGCGATCCATAATAGTTCCCACCGTCTGGGGCTTATAGGCCATTAAAATATAAAGCCATCCGGGTCATGGCGATTTCTAAATTTTCATAAGAGTTGGCATAGGATAGACGAATGAAATCACGACCATATTCCCCCAGCTTAGTCCCGGGAACTACTGCCACCCCCGCATCCAGTAGCTCGTTAGCAACCTGTTCTGTTTCTCTGCCTGTTGCGGAAACATTAACCATTACATAAAATGCCCCTTTCGGTTCACTGAAGCTGATGTACTTCATGACGGAAAGGCTCCGGACCACCATGTCCCGTCTCCGGGAGAACTCCTGTACCATATTTTCCAAATCAGTCTGGGGACCAAGGAGGGCCTCTGTGGCACCGTATTGGGAAAATGTGGAGACACAATTAGTCGCGTATTGATGAGCTCTTACCAAGGCGGACATCAAGCCCCTGTCTACACCGACGTATCCCAGCCGCCAGCCGGTCATGGCATAACTTTTAGAAAAACCATTTATCGTAACCGTTCTTTTTCTCATCCCAGGGAACGCTGCGATACTGTAGTGTTTTTCTCCTCCATAAATCAGGTGTTCATAAATCTCATCTGAAAGCACCATCCAATCTTTTTCGATTGCGATCTTGGCAATTTCCTGGAGTGTCTGTTTTGAATAGACAGCTCCGGTTGGATTCTGGGGCGAATTTACAACAATCAATTTCGTTTTTTCACTGCACTTATCATTAATATCTTTTGCTGTGGGATTAAAACCATTCTCTTCATAAGCAGGAAGAGAAACGGGTATACCCCCCGCCAGATCCACACAGGGCGAATAATGGGGCCAGCACGGGTCTGGAACCAAAACCTCATCTCCTGGATTGATAAAGGCCATCATTGTCAGAAAAACAGCTTCATTTGCTCCAACGGTGACCATGATCTCACCGTTGGGATCAAAAGTCAGGTCATTATCCCGTTTAAATTTTTCTGCAATGGCCTTTCGAAGTTCCTCAATCCCATAATTGGATGCATAATGCACATGTCCATCATCCAAAGCTTTTTTGGCCGCTTCCTTAATATTTTCAGGAGTATCAAAATCGGGACGGCCGATACCGAGATTCACAATGTGTTGTCCCTGAGATTCTCTTTTATGAACTTCTTCAAAAACCTTCCGGATTCCCGAAAAAGGAATACGGCTCATTCTTTCTGCATCAAACATGTTTTATCCTATTAAATGTTAATGTTAAGGATGGCATTGCCCCGCCATCTCTCCTGCAACTTTAGCCACCAGGGTTTTAGGCAAGATTACGGGGCAGCCGCAGTCTCTGCTGAGGCGATCCCTGTGTTCTTCTTTAAAACCCATACAGTCAATGGCAACCAAATCACATTTCAGGTTTCTGAATTTCTTTCCTGCTTCTTCAAACCCCACTCCTTCATAAGGTGAGACCACTGCAGATTCTGCCTTGACGCCGAGCTCTTTCCAATGGTCAACAGCAGCGGATTCCTGGGCTTGATTAGGCACAATGATACCTATCCTTCCAGCTGGAAAGGTCGCCTTCACCACAGCCGGAACGATCATACCCGGAAGCAACACCGGAATGGAACTGTTAAACCGTGGAAAACCACCGCAGCAGAGCACCACGGCCAGGTCGGCTCCCTCTACTGCCAGTACCTCGATCTGTCGCTCTATGTAGGGGAAAAGCACAGGGAGGGGAATCTCTACCGTTGTTTTATCATTGAGCAGGCAGACCAAGGGAGAGACACCCTGTTTATCTTCAAGCTTGCGGGCTTCATCACAGCTGAATGCATCCAGAGCCCCCAACAGTTTGCGGGGAACGCCCGGCAGCAAAATCTCATAGACTTCTTCATGATCAGGCCGCGGGGAGTGCCCGAGGGCAATCAGTGCTATCATTACTATGGCCTCACAAAGCGACCGTAACCGGCTTCAGCTACGGTTTTCCCATCTTCATGGACCTTTGTGCCCCTGACCCATGTGGACTGCATTTTTCCAGACAGTTTTCTTCCGTCAAAAACATGCATTGTCTCACCAGCTTTGGAGTAGCTTTTTTTCATATCAAAAACGAACTCATCCTTCATGTCTACCAAGACAAAGTCGGCATCATAACCGGGTTTTAAGTGACCTTTTTCTCCCAGTTTGAAGACCTCTGCAGGTTTTTCACTGAGCATTGCTGCTGCCCTGCTGTAGCTGATGACATCCCGATTGATGGCGTCAATCATCAAGGGCATAATCATGTCAAAGCTGGCCATTCCTGAATTGGCGGTGAAGATGCCACCGTCCTTAGATTCCGGCCGCCAGGGAGAATGGTCAGTGGCAATGAAATCCATGGTCCCATCATTGATATAATCCCAGAGTCTCAGTCTGTTTTCCTCTGAACGAAGCGGTGGATTATTTTTCGCATAGGGGCCGAATTCCTTCAGGTATTCATCAGACATGAAAATATAAGAGGGGCAGGTTTCGGCCATAACATCCATTCCCCGAGCCTTGGCTTCCTTCACCAGCTGAACGGCTCCGGCACTGGACATATGACAGATAACCATTGACGATCCCACCGCGGCTCCGATGGCCAGAGAAAGAGCGACAGAACTGTCTTCGCACACTGACGGGCGGCTCTCTGTGTGAACCAGTCCATCAGTTCTGCCGCTGTTTTTCATTTTCTTGGTGAACATCAGTATCATTTCGTTTGTTTCGCAGTG
Organism: uncultured Desulfocapsaceae bacterium; assembly: GCA_964583415.1. Lineage (GTDB taxonomy): Bacteria > Desulfobacterota > Desulfobulbia > Desulfobulbales > Desulfocapsaceae > MADRE3. The sequence goes on along the minus strand of CAZOWJ010000051.1, from coordinate 3,255 downwards.
CAGGCAATGACGTAGGCCCGTTTTGGCTACTACCTCCATGGTTTCGTACTGACTGCCTGAGTCGGGACAGATTAACCCTGTAAACTCTTTTTCACGACCCGGTTCTGCCGGGTGAAGATAGGTTTTAAATGCAACAGCACCGGCATCGGCGAGGCCCTGGATTTCATCCAGATTCTCAAACCCCGCTGTTCCGTAGAGAGCGAAGTCGATGAGTGCTCGTGGTTGCACTGTTGCCGCCCGCTGTTTGAGGATCTCAGCGGTATAAACGGGGGGAATTGATATGGGCATCTCGCAGACAGTTGTTATGCCGCCTGCTGCAGCTGCCTGGGTTCCTGTCCAGAAGTCCTCTCTTTCCATCCTGCCGGGGTCTCTCATGTGACAGTGTCCGTCAACAATGCCGGGGAAAACATGCAGCCCTCCGGCGTCAATGGCCTCCCCCGCAGTAATATCTTGACCGGGGCTCAGCAGAGCGGCTACTTTGCCATTGCGTATGGCAATATCCATCAATCGTTCACCCTCGCTCGAGACAAGGGTTCCGTTTTTTATCAGTAGATCAAAAGTCATTATATTTCTCCTTTCAGCCCTTTTTTGCGGGCAGGCTTATATTTGTTTATCCAGCTCTATTATTCCATGCAGCAGAGCTTTGGCGCCGTTAAGACAGGCTTCCGGCGTGGTGTACTCCTCGCTGGAATGGCTGATTCCATCCTTGTTGGGCACGAACAGCATGCCAATCGGGCATATCAAGGCCATCAGGTTGGCATCGTGGCCGGCACCGCTTGGCATGACAATATAATCAAGTTCCGCTTTACGGCAACCTGCTTCCAGCGCCCTGACAATTCCTTCACTTGAAATGACAGGGGGTTTGTGTGAATATTCATCAAACGTGGCTTTCAGCTCATCCGAGAGCGCTTTCAGCTCTTTTTGGGCTGCATCTATGACGGAATCTTCCAGTCCCCGCATTTCAAAGGTTATCTCAACACTACCAGGAATCACATTGGGAGCACCGGGATTGACTTCCAGGGTTCCCACGGTTCCTACAATTCCATATTTTTCGGCCGTTTCTTTCACCTCAAGAGTAAAGCGGGCAGCCTTGATCAAGGCATCGTCCCGTTTATCCATGGGAGTTGTCCCCGCATGGTTGGCGGCTCCCGGGAATACCAGCCGGTAACGTCTGAATCCTACAATTCCATTGACAACACCCACAGAAATATTCTTCTCATCCAGGATGCCCCCCTGCTCGATGTGAAGTTCGACATATGCGGCAGCAGCCCCCTGCTGTCTTTCTGCGGTACTCAAGGTTTCTATGATCACACCGACCTTTTCCAGGAGTTCCCTGAAGGTTTCTCCTGTATATACGGTCTGATCCAGCAGCTCCTCGTTAAAGTGGCTGGTCATAACCCTGCTGCCGAAAGTTCCTCCAGGTGCCACCGCTTCCTCTCCGGAAAAGTTTATAATTTCGATAGAATGTCGCAGCCTGACTCCAGATTGGAAGAGCGCCCTGACCAGGGCTATACCTGACAATACCCCCAAAACACCGTCGTAATTACCGCCACAGGGGACCGTATCAGTGTGCGAACCGATAACTATTGGCGGCAGTGAAGCCTCCTGACCTTCATAACGGCCCACGGAATTCAAAGCGGCATCACGGGTAACGGACATGCCCGCCTCTTCCATAAAACGCTCCACCAGGTCTCTCCCGTCCATGTCGGCCTGAGAGAAGGCTTCTCTGTAATATCCGCCCTCATCACCCAGCCCGATCTTCCCGAGTTCGGCCAATTCATAGTTGAGGCGGTCAGCATCTATCGTACATGTTTCAAACGTCATTAGTATTTTCTCCCCAGACAGGCTTATTTAGATTTGTCAAAGATCATTGCTCTCCGCCCCTTCATTCCACATAGCGGGGGTCGATAACACCATGAGCAGGTGGACGCCAAGCGGAAAATTGCGGTGCCGTGCAAGTAATGTTCATGTAGTTGTAGAGGTACAGCCACGGGGGATCTTCATTCAACAGGCGGAAACATTGTTTATAAATTCCTTGGCGACGGCTTCTGTCTATGGTGATCCGGGCCTTGTCCAGCAATTCCTCGATTTCGGCGTTGTGATATCCCTGCCACCATGATCCCTCGAACCGAGCATCGACTTTTTCTTTCAGCACTCGAAAGGTGCCCAAGGGTGATGAATCGAAGACACACATGTCGTGAATCTCTTTGCGCCTCACCTTGTTGGCATAAAGCTCACGATCCTCTGTATAAACGATCTTGATTTCAACGCCGATACGGCTCATCTGTTCAGACAAAGCATGGGACAATTGCACAGCCTCGTTAGGCAGTGAGGTGGGGCTGTCCAGCGTGAGACTGAGGCCGCCGCCATATCCGGATTCTTTAAGCAGAGCCCTGGCGCGTTTTGGATCATACGGGATGGGAGGTTGATCCGCATCGTAGCCGAAGTGGTCCGGACTGATAAAACCGCTCAGGGGATATCCAGCTCCGTTCAGGACCCTATCGATAAGTGCTCTGCGATCCACCCCCAAATTCAGGGCTAGCCGGACTCGAGGATCCTCAAGGAGCCTGCTTTTGGTGTTAAATATGATAATATAAACCGTCGTACCCCGGGAACGCACAGCGTTCAAGTCGTCATCTTTGAGCATGGCCGTATACGGTGGTCCGGCGGCGATATGGGCTCTGCCTTCCCTGACCATGCTCAAGCGCTTGTCCGGGTCTGATTCCATTCGCCATTCAATGGCGTCAAAATTCGGGAGTCCCTTGAAATAGTTGCGGTTTTTCGTGGCCCGGACGCAAACACCTTCTTCATGTTCGACAAACTCAAAAGGCCCGGTCCCGATTGGTGTATCCTTGAATTGACCGCCCAGTCGCTCAACAGCATCAGGGGGCAGGATGTACCCGGTTACCAAGACGTCCAGCAGGTCGGCCATCGGCTCGGCCAGGGTCAGGCGCAGTGTTTGCCGATCAAGAATTTCCAGCTCCATTCCTGCCAGGTACTGGTTGTACACACCGGGAGCTCCAAGCGTGACGCCCATGTCCGGCCGAGCCATTCGCCTGAGGGAATAGGCAACTGCCTCGGCATCCACAGGTTGACCGTGGTGAAACTTGACGCCCGGACGGAGCCTGAAGGTCCATGTTCGCGCGTCATCCGAGACTACCCATGATTCAGCCAGTGCCGGGATATAATTCATCTGGGAGTCATACGCCACCAGGGGATCGAAAAAGGAGGTAAATATGGTCAACACATCCTTTG
>CAZOWJ010000050.1:0-26368 GCA_964583415.1 uncultured Desulfocapsaceae bacterium | reverse complement strand
ATCAATGGTTCTGGATGCATCGCCGCTGGAAAACCCGTCCGGCAGAAGAAAACAGTACAGCTTGAAACTGATCAACAACCATTGACGAGGGGATATGGCCAACAGAACCACACTCTCTCAGATGATTTATGGCTTGTTGATATTGATAGGTTGTTGATTTCTATTCCGGCATGTTTGGCCATTTTGTTGTCTCACCTTTATAATTCTCCAGGGTGTACTCTTTCTCATCCTTGCCTTTGATATAATAATCTGGCATCAACGGTATTTTGCCGATGTTCGTAGCGATCACATACATTGGTTGAGCAAGACCAGTTGTATGTCCACGTATGGTATCCCGGATGAGTTCCGCACCTTTTTCTACAGTTGTCCTGAAATGATCGATGCCCGGCGCCGGTTCACAATAAAATACATAGTAGGGACGAATTCGTACCCGGAGTAATTTCTGATGCAGCTCGCGGAACGTTTCCGGATCATCATTAATTCCTTTTAGCAGTACCGCCTGATTGCCGACATTGATACCACAGGTGAGTAGATCAAACACACCTTGAGCTGTTTTTTCTGTGATTTCCTTGGGATGATTGCACTGGGTATTAATCCAGATTGGGATTTTGTGGTATGGACTCAGTACTTTTTTTAAGCCTGGGGTAATCCTATGGGGTAAAACGATGGGTGCCCGGGTACCGAATCGAATCATCTGGAGATGGGGAATTTCCCGTAATTTTTGAATAATATAATCAATTTTTTCATCAGAAAGAACAAACGGATCCCCGCCGGTCACCAATACATCCCGAATTTCTTTATGTTCACGAATCCATTCTAATCCTTCATCTACATCCATGCGGAGCTGAAGGTCTCTGTTGACCACGAGCTCGTTTCTAAAGCAGTGACGGCAGTAGTTGACACAGACATCTGTCACAGTAAAGGCGACCCTGTCATGGTATTGTCGTGCGATACTGTCGGGTCGAACTTCTTCTGTGTCTCTGTTTTCCTTCCATATGAGGTAGTTTTCGATTCCGTATTTATTAACGGTTTCCTGTAAAGAGGGGAGTACCTGCCTACGAATCGGGCATTTGGGGTCGTCTCGATCCATTAGAGAGGCAAAATAAGGCGATGTTCCCCATTTGGTATTCAAGGTCTCAATAGCCTCCTTTTCTTCTGGGGTGATGTTGATAAATGCTGATAATTTTTCCAGGGTATTGACACTGTTTTGGAGTTGTTCAATCCATTCTTCCATTTATCTTTTCCTCTCAATTAAGGGGATGTTGTAAATCTCATCTATCGAGGTACATTGACAATTCACGATGGGTGACATGGGTTCGATGCCCCTCCCACTCCTGGGTCTTTAATGCCATGAAGTTTTGGTAGGTTTCGTCTCCGAGAGTCTGCTTTAGAAACGAGCTCCCTTCAGCCTCCGCCAGTGCTTCAAACATGCTTTTGGGCAGAAAACGTTTATCCCATACTTTAGTGGATAAATCCTTACTGCAAATAGTACCTATGGAGTGTTCTCCGCAGTCAATTTTATTTCTGATTCCTTCCATGCCCATTGCGATCAAAATGGCTACCTGAAGGTATACATTCCCAGCCGGATCGGGACTCCTGAGCTCAAGCCTGGTGCTCTGTGGATTTGGACAGTAGGGGATCCTTACCATAGTACTTCGGTTTTTAAAGCCCCAGTTGCAGATAATGGGTGCTTCCCGCTCACTCACATATGCCTTGTATGAGTTGAAGGTGGAGGCCATAATAATTGATGTTTCTCTGGCATATTTCAGGATTCCACCAATAAACTGTCTGGCGATAGTTCCTATGTTGTGATCAGCGTCTTTATCATAGAAAACATTGTTGCCGTCAAGATCTTGACCCGAAAGATGCAGGTGAAGAGCATTCCGGTTATATCCATCAAAGGGTTTGGGCATGAAGGTGGCTCGATATCCTAAATCCGCAGCGGTTTCCTGGGTGACATAATTAAAAAGGAGCGTTCGGTCGGCACTATTCAGGGGATCGGTGGGTTCGAGGTTTATTTCATGCTGGGATGGAGTAACTTCATGATGAGCCTTTTCGAATGCAATTCCGCAGTCTTTCAGGATTTTAACTATTCTGTTTCTGACAGCTTCTCCTTTATCGTGGGGACTTGATTGAAAGTAGAGGCCTTGATCCGTATGCAGGTTTTTCTGTTTTTTACCATTGTTTAGAAGAAAAAATTCATGTTCCGGACCCACGAGAAATTTGAGACCGAATTCACGTTCCGCTTCAGCTAAAATCTTTTTCAGTATGGCTCTCGGGTCTGCCTGGGATGGTTTATCTTTTTCATCATATACACTGGCAATGATAAATCCGACTTTTTCATCTGTAAATCTTAAAACTTTGAAACTGTCAGGGTCTGGAAACAGGAGCCGATCACTACTGTCAACAGTTCCGTAGCCGGCAATAGAGCTGCCGTCAAAACCGATGCCGTTTTCGAGGATGGATTCAATGTTATCCGGATTAACTGGTAAACTCATGATTCTACCGTTGAAGTCGACAAAAAATATCTTTGTGGTATCGACGGTCTCAAGCTCTTTTTTAATGTCCTTCAAGTCAGCCATTGCTAAGGTATCCTGTTTAGATTTTCACTACTATTGGTGCGATATCTTATTTGGTAGTTTTTATGAAAAGTCACAAACTGACAAAGCTCACAATTTTGTTCTAATAAATTCATTCCTTCCAAGTAGTCAAGAATAAATTGACAGAGTCGTAAAACCTCGATTTATTTCTTGAACGGAGCCTACTCACCAGCACTCCCTACTACAGCACTTTCGCCGAAAAGAAGATAATCGAAAACATCTCTATGATCACCAAAACCAAGGATGATTTGGGTTAAAAAATGACTTCAATTAAACAATTACGGGTAACGTTCAGACTAGCATACTACTGTCTGGTAGAACATTGCATAAATCATAAAATTTGAAAAGGGCACGATCATGAATAGTGTCCAGCGCTCTCCTCTTATTGTTGCCACGATTAGTTTTTAATTACACTGTTTATAATTTCTTCGATTGGAATTGCCATTACATTTGTTGTACTTTTATATTTAAGTTCTCTCAGAAAGGACAGTTATGTTTTGTAATCGCAGGTGGCATGTCAACGCTTACTTTTCAGGGAAAAGGTACGCAATTCTGGCAATCAGGAGGAGAAAATAATGAAAAAAAACAGCATTCTTCCCATTCACATCGGTGGCACGATCGCATCGGTTGAATCCAAAACCGGTTTCAGGCCAAAACTCTCCTTCGCAGATTTGCTGGGTAAAATTGATCGGGGGCTTACTGGAAATCGCCATATTGCCACTGCACAATCTCCCTTCGGTGAATTCGGAATTGACAGTGCCAGCATGCAGATTCCGCATATACAGAAGATCGCTGAAACGATATCGAACAACTACGATAACCATGATGCATTTATCGTTACTCACGGCACAGATACTCTTGCTTACACCGCCAGTATGCTCTCATTTATGCTGCAGGGAATCCAGAAACCGGTCATTGTCACGGGTGCCCAGAAAACCCTTGAGGACGATGAAAGTGATGTGATCGGAAATCTGGAGACAGCCTTACGTGCGGCATCGACTTCCAATTGCGGTGTATGGGTTGTCTTTAATGGAAAAATAATTAAAGCAGTCAGAGCCACAAAAATAAATATCGGTGTTGACTGTTTAGATGCTTTTACCTCAAATATCATGGACGAGATTTCGATCTCCAACTTCCAACAAAACGACTACTCCGTTAACACGGGACAATCTGAAACATTCAGTACAAAGGTTTCCGAGGCACTGGACATCTACTGCCTAACCCACACTACGAACCCAGTATTGTTGAGGAACTATCTCGATAATTCAGACCTCAAAGCATTGATTGTCATGATATATGGTATGAGTGGGCATCGTAAAGAATTGATGGAAGTTCTCTCACGCTGGGCCAACGACAACGAAGCAATCGTTATTGCAAAAACACATTCACCGTACGGCAGTACCGATTTGTCGAAATATGAGTTAGGTGTAAAAGCCCTGCAAATGGGAATCATGTCGTCACTGGATATGACCATGGAGAGTGTCTATGCCAAAGCCTGCATCCTTCTCGCACGCAACGATGACCCCCGGGAATTTAGCCGACAGTTTTATGCAAATTTTTGCGATGAGCTTGATGAGGCAGGTGTGCAGAAATTTATGAAGAAGGCTGCCTTCTGGCTCGCTGCCACCTAGATTGTCTCTTTATAGGTGGAAAGAATTTTTCTCAACAGGCAGAGAAATCTTGAATACTTGACTTTGTCTAATTCACATGTTCCTTTGAGAGAATGTTGTTTCAGATAAGGTATCTCTATGGCGGTGGAGATCCAAAATTCCACATTATAGATATTCACTATCCCTTTTTATAATTGCGATGGGATATAACTACATACAGGGGGTAACATTATGAAGAGAATAGTTTTGTTGATTCTTATGGGTTTAATGATTTCCATGTCTGGGACGGCTTTTGCTGAAAAATTGTATGTCGGTACAGACACAGCTTTCGTTCCTTTTGAATACAAAGGCAAAGATGGAAAATATACAGGCTTTGATATCGATCTGTGGGCAGAGATAGCAAAACGCATTGGTGTTGAATATGAATTGAAGCCGATGGATTTTAATGGCCTGATTCCAGGCTTGACGACTGGAAACCTCGATGTTGCCCTGGCGGCGATCTTTATCAAATCTGCCCGAGAAGAGAAAATTGACTTTTCTCATCCTTATTTCAGAGCTGGACTGAAAGTCATGGTTCTGGCAGACAACCAGGATATCAAGGCCCCTGAAGATCTGAAAGGAAAAGTTGTCGCTGTCAAACTCGGGACAGCAACCGTTGAGTATGTTGAAACCCTCGGTGCGAAGAAAATAGTTAAGTTCCCGAATATCGATCAAGCCTATCTTGAAGTTGTAACGGGTGGTGCTGATGCAGCAATGCATGACACCCCGAATGTTCTCTATTACGTCAAAACTGCTGGTAACGGTAAGGTTAAAGCCGTTGGGCCTGATGTCAAAGCAGCTCAGTACGGTATTGCCTTCCCACAAGGGAGTGAGTTACGTGACAAGGTGAACATTGCGCTCCTGCAGATGATGGAAGACGGCGCTTACGCTGATTTGTATAGAAAATGGTTTAATGCTGATCCGGAATAGTCTGAAAGAAAAAATGTAGTTAAGGATCCCTTCAGTACAAGCTTGTATAGGAGGGATTCCTGTTTGTCAGAACACTCCCCTAGTTAGCAACTTCTGCAGAAGGGTCAAATTATGGATTTCGAGTTTTCAGTTATTGCCGAATCTTTGCCTGCTCTTCTTGCTGGAGCCAAACTAACTTGGATCATTACTATCCTCGGAATTGTTGGCGGTATGGCTTGCGGTATTTTAGCCGGTTTGGGTCGTATCGCTGGAACAGAATCTCTCGGAGAAAAACCACACGGAATCTTCAAGCCGATTAGTGTTTTGATTCGTTATATATCAGGTGGCTATGTTGAGACGATCCGTGGAACACCGATTATAGTTCAGGCAATGTTTCTCTATTTTGCCTTTCCCATGCTGGTCAAAGCTGTTTTCGATATCGAACGCTTTCGTATCGAAGCTGTAACTGCCGCAGTTATTACCATTATATTCAATGCTGGAGCCTATATTGCGGAAATCGTCAGGGGCTCGGTCATCTCCGTGGACAAGGGTCTCCTGGAAGCCGGAATGTCCCTTGGTATCAGTCGTTTTCAACTGATCGTGTATGTAATCGGTCCAATAGCCTTTCGAAGAATGATCCCTCCTCTCGGCAACCAGTTCATCATCAGCCTCAAGGACACTTCGCTTTTTATTGTCATCGGGGTTGGTGAATTAACAAGGCAAGGTCAGGAGATAATGGCCAGCAATTTCAGAGCGCTTGAAATCTGGCTGACTGTGGCCGTTATGTACCTGATGATGACATCAGTGTTAGCCATGTCGTTACGCCGCATCGAGAAAAAGATGGAAATTTTCTGAATCCAGGTACACCTAAAAAGACGAGAAAATGATGTCAAGCATTATTGAATTGAAAAATGTGTGTAAATCTTTTGACGGTACTGAAGTTTTACACAATATCGACCTTTCTATTCAGGAAGGTGAGGTGGTTGTGGTCATTGGTCCGTCTGGTTCCGGAAAATCCACTTTGATCCGCTGTATCAACTGTCTGGAACTAATATCGAGTGGGGAGTTGGTCGTTGACGGCATAAGGATCCCTGGTGAGAGGAGAAGGGTACGTCAAATACGGCTGGAGGTAGGGATGGTTTTTCAGCAATTCAATCTTTTTCCACACTTGACTGCACTTGATAATGTTGCTTTCGGTCCTTGCAAGGCGAGGAAAATGGCCAAGCTCAAAGCAACAAATATTGCCCGGGATCTGCTTGAAAAAGTTGGCCTGGCTGCATTTGAAAATAAGCTCCCTGGTCAGCTTTCTGGTGGACAGCAGCAACGTGTTGCCATTGCCAGAGCATTGGCAGTCAGCCCCAAAGTTCTACTGTTTGATGAACCGACTTCGGCTCTGGACCCGGAAATGATTGGCGAAGTACTGGATGTTATGAAAAATATTGCTAAAGACAGCGGCATGACCATGGTTGTTGTTACCCATGAAATGGGGTTTGCAGCTCAAGTCGGTGACCGACTGATCTTCATGGATGATGGAAGAATTGTCGAGGTAGGAAAACCTGGTGAAGTGATGAAAAATCCACAATCGGATAGACTCAAGGACTTCTTAGGACATGTGAAGCACCACTAGCTTTAAAATTGACGATAGAGAGGGTTACCTTATAAGAATATTCTGGCAACTTTGAGAATCCTCTTTAGTTAATGACATTGCAGACATTATTCCCATTGTTTTTTCTATTATGGCTTGTTAAGCATCCTTTCTTAAATTTCCAGAGAGATTAGACATACACCGAAATAACCAAAGGAGTGTTAAATGAAATTCCGAGATTGTGGCGAATCAGGGCTTCGGCTACCTGTTATGGGAATTGGCTGTTGGTCTTATGGAGGAGGTGATTACTGGGGGGATCAGTCACAACGTGATGTAGATGAGGTGATCAATGCAGCGTTGGATGCTGGATGTAATTATTTTGATTCTGCTGAGGCCTACAATAATGGCGATAGTGAGTCAGCATTAGGACAAGCTATAAAAAGTCGACGTGAAGAGGCCATTATCGGCACGAAAATTTCACCATCAAACTGTCAACCGGAAACACTAAGGCTGCATTGTGAGGCCAGCCTCAGGCGTTTGGGGATGGAATATATAGACCTTTACATGATTCATTGGCCGCTTAATTCTCACTCAGTGTCTTGCGCCACAACGGATGAACGTTTAATATCCAATCCACCCAGACTGAATGAGGCTGTTCAGACTCTTGGAGAACTTCAAAAAGAGGGAAAGATAAGGCATATAGGAATTAGCAATTTCGGTGTGGAACAGATGAATGAGATACTTGAACTTGGGGTGAAAATTGCGGTTAATCAATTGCCTTATAGCCTGCTGTTTCATCCGATTAAGTCCGAAATATTGCCATATTGTAGAGAAAAAGGCATCGGGGTGATAGGTTACATGAGCCTCATGCAAGGTCTTTTGACCGGTAAATACGAGGACGCTGATTCTATGCCCCCCAATCGAACCCGGGTGAGGCATTTCAGAGGTGACCGGCCTGGGTCTCGTCACGGTGAGGCTGGTGCAGAAAAAGAGACTTTTGAAGCACTGGTAAAAATCCGTGAAATTGCAGAGGAATCGGGATTACCTATGCATCTGATTTCCTTAGCCTGGTCGATAGCTAACCCAGATGTTACATGCACAATTGTTGGCGCTCGTGATAAAGCTCAATTTCTCGATAATCTGAAAGCACTGGATATTGAGCTGAATAAAGATACTATGGCAACTTTAGACAATGTTACAGCGTCATTGATGAGGAAAATAGGGTTGGCTATCGACCTTTTTGAACATACTGAGAAATCAAGGAGTTGGTGATTATCTGAATTTTAATACACAAGCTAGAGGTTTTATCGACAAGATTTATTATAATTCAGGGTCTTCACGTATACCCGATTTCTTTTTCTTACAGTAAACAACACTGATTGCATTACATCCCCATCTCTCAGAGGACTGTTATTGTAAAAACATCAACCTCTTGATACAGCAATATTAAATTAATCGATTGTGCAAATCATGAAATACTGATTCCAATGAACCCGGGTTGTCCCTCATGATTTTCTCCACCTGCTTTTGAATAGAATTATATGCAAAGGAATTTTCGAGACCGGGCAAGCGGTGATAATGTCTGTCAGGAAACACATGAAAGAAGAGGGTGAAAATCTAAAATGTATACTGGAAAATAGTTGAAGGGAAAGAAGGTAAACGTGTCCTATAGTAGTGGTAATGAAGCCAAGAGCATTGAATTAACAAAATAGTTGGCCTCCCGAGAGCCGTTCTACCCGCAGTCTTACACACATTCAAATAAATATTCAATATGCCTGATATAGCATATAAAAGTGCAACTATTTGTTTTTGGAGTGGTACAGGTAACTCTTATCGAGTTTCAAGTTGGATGGGAAAGATTTCTGAAAACAGTGGGTTAGAAACCCAAGTCCTTTCGCTCGATAAAGCCAAATCAATAAAAATATTGAATGCTGAGAAAGAAGGTTTCATTGGGATTGTCTTTCCCACTCACGGATTCACTGCACCATGGCACGTATTGAAATCTGTTTGGAAATTACCACATGGCAAATTAACCCATGTTTACTGTATAGCGACAAGGGCAGGGCTAAAATTTGGTTCTGTCTTTATCCCCGGGATTAGTGGTAGCGCCACATTTGTTATTTCTCTGATATTACTACTTAAAGGGTATAAAGTGTGTGGCGCCATGAGTGTCGATATGCCATCAAACTGGTATTCACTGCATCCTATCCAAAACAGGAAGAGCCATGAAGCGATAATTGATCGTGCGGAACGCAAGGTTGCCGGGTTTATGAAAAAAATACTTTCTCAATCTAAAGTTTGGTTTACCGGCAATAATTTATACGAGATAATATTGGGGATACTGCTCTCATTTATATCGGTTGGATATTTACTTTTTGGTAAATTTTTTCTAGCGAAGTTGTTTTTTGCTAATAGCAAATGTGATGGGTGTGGACTTTGTGAAAAATACTGCACTGTTAAAGCAATAAAAATGTGGGGCAAAGACAAACGAAGGCCTTATTGGAAATATAATTGTGAAAGCTGTATGAAATGTGCTGCCTTTTGCCCGCACAATGCAATAGAAACAGGACATTCCTGGGGGGTGATACTCTATTTTATAACTGCTTTTCCCATTTCTTTTTATCTTTCCTCATTGTTTGGTGCAGATATTACAAGTATTGGAAAATTTGACAGTCATTGGATTGGCAATGCCTTGAATATAATTTATTTTTATCCAGCAATTTTTGTTTCATACTATATTTATAGCTGGTTAATCAGAATACCCTTACTTAACTATCTGTTTACCCATACGACAATGACCCATTTGCCATTCTGGGGACGTTACCGTGAACCCAAAACGAAACTGAAAGATATTTCCTGACAGTTTCGAGTATTATCAGGAAGCATGTAAACCATTTATTCCAGGGAGATAGCTTGAAATTAGCATAGGGTATTTCTTTTGAAGAACTATGCCGTAACAAGCTTTACTTGCTTGCCCTTCCATAATTGATGCCCAGTTTGCTCATGCGGTTACGCAACGTGCTCGGGTTGACGCCAAGAAGTGCTGCGGCTCCGTTTGACCCATTAATCTTGCCCTTAGTTAAACGCAAGACCTGGCGGATATGATTTGAAATGGTATCATCGAGGTTATACGAAACCTCACTGTCCGTGCGGGATACTGGTGGTGCATCCTGAATGTTTTTTTGGAGATGCACAAAAGTCAACGGACCGGTTGGGTTCAAAATCAATTCCCGCTCGATGATATTCTGCAGCTCCCGCACGTTGCCTGGCCAATGATATTCCATGAGCGGGTCGATAGCACCGGGAGCAAGCGAGGGAATGGAGGCAAGTTTAAGCTCCTTTACCTTAAGATTTAGGAAATGCTGGATCAAGGCAGGAATATCCACTTTTCTCTTTCTTAAAGGTGGCACCCAGATAGGGAAGACATTGAGGCGAAACCAGAGATCTTCACGAAAATTTCCGTTCTGAACCATCTCTTCGAGATTTCGGTTGGTTGCAGCAATTACTCGGATATTCAAGGAGATTGTCTCCGCTCCGCCAACCCGCTCAATTTCTTTGCTCTGTAATACTCTGAGCAAACGCACCTGCGCCTGCGCTGGAAGTTCGCCGATCTCATCAAGGAAAATGGTCCCGTTGTCTGCCCGTTCAAACCGGCCACGTTTCTGTGAGAGTGCACCAGTGAACGCCCCTTTTTCATGGCCGAATAGTTCACTATCCAGCAGTGTGTCAGGAATGGCGCCGCAGTTTACATTAACAAAAGGACCTTCGCTCCTGGGCGATGAATAGTGGATCGCATTGGCAAGCACATCCTTCCCTGTTCCAGTCTCACCAAGAAGTAATACGGGGCTGTCTAAAGACCCGACTTGCTGAACCATCTTCGTCACATCTCTCAGTCCGAAATTTGCACCCACGATTTCATCTCCAGACATCCGTCGAAGTTCACTATGGAGATAGCGGTTATCATCAGCGAGTAAATCGTTAAATTTAAGCACCTCCTTATGCTTTAGGGCGTTTGACATCGCAATGACAAGAGGCTCCTTCAGTAAAAGTACTAACTCAAGATCTTCATTATTAAACGTCTCGCTCCCCACCGACACAAGAACAAGATATCCCAGGGTCTCTTTTGGGGATCTCAGGGTCATGACAATAACGGAGGAGGCTTGCAGTCCATGAAACTTGGTCATTTCCTGGCTTATTGGAAATTTCTCGGGGTTCTGCAAGAGAAATATATCCCGATCGGATGGGGCATTGTCGGCCATCTTTGCTGCAGTTTCAGATAATGGGGTGAGTAAGTCCAGTTTTCCATAATCTGATTCGCTGGCAAAAGCAATTGTCCGCATTGAGTGATAATTTCGATCGTAATGCTGTAAGAAAATGTTTGAGACAGGCATAATCTTCCTCAGAAATTCGAGCAGTTCCCTCATTGCTTCTTCAATCTCTAAATTTCCGCAAATTTTCAGCGTAGCTTCCCGGAACAATTCATTCTGATTCATATCGCTATCAACCTCATATCCTTGATTACTATATATGGTAATTGTGGAAAGATTATCTAATATGACAACTAAAAATTACCATATATGATAAAAAAGAAAAGGGATATTCCGTATCTATCTTGAATCATTGCAAGTAATTTTTGGCACACCCCTTGCTTATACTGAATGTACAGAGTCTACGTGTAATAGCTGTGGTCATCCTCATCATTTGAGGAGTGCATATGCTTCGACTGTCAAGGGGGAGTTATAAATGAATTATCACTACATTGAATTCATGATCAAAGAGCGACAAAGACTGGAGTTGGAAGAGTGCGAGAGAAACCGTATACTTAGCAAGGCTCGAGATCTGGATACCTGTTTTACAGGAAAACAGAAAGTATCTGTCCTCAAATACATATCTATCAGTGTTAGAACCATCTTCAAGCGAAAACAGCATGTTTCTGAATCAGCTTCATCAAAACGAGTTCATTTTGAGACAGGGGGAATGAGCACATGAAATGGTTTGAAATGATACATCTGAGATCAACCGAACCTGAAACAATTCGACTGATGCAAACCGTAGAGCGCTTGATTGATGAAGTAAGAGAGCAAAAGGGCACTCAGGTGGTCAATATGTATCGCTCTGCGGGTTTGGATACAGACCTCAATCTCCATCTATTCCATGACTCAGCAGGAGTGGATAACGAGGGTAGCCGGTTGGGTTTATGCATTGCTCAGATACTCAAAGTATTCGGCATGGTGAAGCACAGTGTCTGGATAGAAATACCAATCAAATAAATCAGGGACAGAGACCATTATGCAACAGATACAAAAAGTTCTTGCTGCCGGGGCGACAGGCTATCTCGGCAGTTATGTCGTGCAGGAGTTCAAAAAGCGTGGCAGTCAATCCTTAGCGGATTATTTCAATGAACTCAACAGTGCACCAAGCAAGTTGTAAAGATGATAAGAAGAGGTATCTCCAAGGATGAGTAAAAGAGAAACAATGGAAAAATCTAATGAAAGGGTGCATCTGCTTTACAACGAGATTTTACTCACTGCGCACGCGTTATTTCAAGACAAGGGGTTTGAGCAGACAACAGTGTGGGATATATGCAGCAGTCTGCAAATCAGTATCACGCAGTTTTGCTCATTTTTTGACTCACTGGACGAAATTCTTGAGATATTGTGGACAGGGGAAATCGTGTATACTGCATAACACCTGAATGCAGTTCCCAGCAGCATTATACCAGATTGGTGCTGATCTCAAGATAAGTAAAATGTTATCGAATGGTTAAGCAAAAACGTGACTATCAATACTGGTAAAGTCGAAAAGAGCTCAACCAATGCAGACATGATATTTTATGGATCACCACTGATGGAAACGGTGGGGAAACGTATAGACTGAAAATATCATTGATATTATCTTGACTCATACAACGAGGTAACCAGAAATGTCCTTTCCTGATCCAACAAAACCCATTGCTACCTGCGCTGCTTCCACTTGCACTGATTGCCCGGTTTCAGAAAAGATACACTGTCATTTTCGGCCAAAGGAACTCATCCATTTTCTGCTGATCAGTTTGCCCGGTTTTGTAATCGGTGGCGCCGCTATGCTCGCCACGGGGATATGGCCTTTGGTAGTTTACCTAGCCATTGTCATTGGCTTCTTTGGATTCCTTGAAATCAGGGTAATGTGTTCCCATTGCCCGCACTATGCTGAAGATGGGTCAACCCTGACCTGCTGGGCCAATCACGGATCTCCAAAGTTGTGGAAATATCGCCCTGGTCCGCTGTCCAAAAGAGAGAAGTTTTGGTTTTTTACAGGCTTTGCCGTCGTCTGGGGGTATCCGCTGCCATTTTTCCTCCAGACCGAGGCCTGGCTCTTGCTGGCACTTTACGTGATGATCAATACGGCCTTTTTTACCACGCTCAGATTTTTTCTCTGCTCAAAGTGCATGAACTTCGCCTGTCCACTCAATACGGTTGATCAGGTTTCGCGCGCGTTATTTTTTCAGCGTAACCCCTCAGTTGCTCACTATTGGGGCAAGGATAAAAGGTTTGACTCATAATACGTCAATTGTCTTGATACCAGCTTTACGGCTGTATTAGATGCACGTTTTGAAGAGCTTAACAAGGAAATTTTCCTCCTTCATGAGCACCTTCCTCTTCAATGGAAGTGTTCTGATTCTAGCTGTCAGGCACGGTGAAAACCCCAGAGTCAAATATGTCAGGTTGAGTCCCGATTTCTACAATTTATGAGCTTGAAAGTGCATGAGTGTGCAAGACTGCCTGGAACCCTGCCGTGATCGAGTTCAGCCAGGGATAACGAGCGAGACATTGTTTTCTGTCATAATTTCGCGGATCCCATCGGGCGGTTCACAATCGGTGACCAGGTATGAGACATCTCTAAGGTGCCCAACTTGTGCCATGGCGCTCTTTTGAAATTTTGAACTGTCAGTTACTAATATTATTTCGCGTGCATTCTCTATCATCCGGCTCATCAGCAATGCTTCTTCATAATGATAATCAAGCAGAAAACCCTCCGGCGATATGGCCCCGATGCCCATCAGAAGATAATCGGTCTGAAAATTGTCGATGAAGTTAATGGCAGCAGGCCCTATTATGCCACCATTGTGGTGGCGGACGCGTCCGCATGGCATCAGCAGCTCAATTTCACTTTTGCTGTACAGGTGGAATGCCGCATGGATATTATTGGTGATGACACAGAGGGCTGATATCCGGGCAAGTTCTTTAGAGACAATCTCCATGGTCGACCCACCGGATACAAACATTGAGTGACCTGGACTGATCATTGAAACGGCGGCGGTTGCCAAACGCTGTTTCTCATCAAGCATGGATATCCTGCGCACATCGTAACTGATATTCACCAGGCTTGAGGCTGATCCGGCACCGCCATGATGCCGGGTCACCAGTTTATCTGTGCTCAGCGCCAGTATGTCCCGACGGATGGTTTGAGTTGAGACATCGTACTTTTCTGCCAGGAATTCAATACTCGCATACCCTTTTCTGTTAACTAAATTCGCTATTCCTTCGCGTCGTTCTTTTACTTTAGTCATGGTATGGGGCTGCTGGCAGATGTTAAGTTTTAGGTTTCTGTTGTCAGCGCATCACAAGGGTTCCATCTTCAGGCATGGAGTACTCCGTATCATAGACCTCGAACTTTATTCCCTGCTTGAACGTCAGCCTGATCGAGTCTTGTTCATGTATGAGTGAAGCGTCTGACTCGTAACGCAGTGAGTCCGCTTCGGGATATCCGAAAACGCGGATTGTTTCAATTCGATTTTCTTTATTAATCTCGCCAGTATGCTGCACGGCTGGGCCTTCAGCAATAACGGCTCCTTGCCTGACGAAGATCGGTATACGTTCCAGCTCCATCTGCAGGGTAATCACCTGACCGCCTTCGAGACGCTCACCGGTGAAATAATTGTACCACACCCCTTCTGGCAGGCAGACAGTGACCCAGCCTCCCTGCTGCAGAACGGGAACGACAAGGAGATGATCACCAAGCATATATTGCAATTCAAAGTTCCAGGTTCGCTGATCTTCGGGGAAAGCCAGTACCATGCTGCGCATTACAGGGAGTCCGGAAACCATGGCCTCGCGCACCTGCCGCTGGAGGTAGGGTATCAACCGGTAGCGCAGCGCCAGCCATTCCCTGGCGATTTCGAGGGTTTCATCACTAAAATACCAGGGTTCGCGTGGGCCGATTCCATGTATCCGACAGAAGGGACCGAAAACACCGGCCTGAAGCCAGCGTATATAGAGCTCATCATCGGGTGGCTGGCCATAAAATCCGCCAATGTCATGCGCATAAAAGGGTGCTCCGCTCATCCCCCAGCTCTGGCCTCCCAGGATTGAACCCGCCAGGCCGCCCCAGGAAGCCTCCGCATCACCACCCCATTGGGTGGCAAACCGTTGGGAACCGGCCCAGCCGCTGCGGGACCAGACCAGGCCCTGACCGAAATGGTCTTCTGAAGCCTGGAAGCATGTCATGTTGTACAGGAGTGGAATGGCATTGTGACAGATAATTCCGGAGTCGCCATTTGAGGTGTAGGCATCCTCGGGAACCTGTTCACCAAAATCTACCTTGAAGACATCCACACCCATATCGTGAAGTTTTCGATGCTGATCATACCACCAGCGTGCCGCCTCCGGAACGGTAAAGTCAAAAAGTCCTGAGTCGGGCAGGGGGGTCAGCACGTCGCCAAATGGCGAAAGGTCAAACTCATACTTATAGGTGCTGCCGTTTGCATCTTTGAGGAACCAGCCCTTTGCGTCGAATTCATCATACAGGGGATTTTTTACCGAGCAGAGCGGGTACTCCCATACACAGAGCTTGAGATCGAGCTCACGCATGACTGAGATAAATTTTTCAGGTTCAGGGTAGCGGGCTGGATCCCACTCAAAATAGAAACGGCTATCCGTGTCAAGCCAGGCACGCCCGTCCAGTGTGTATACGTCACAGGGTATCTGTTTTTCCCTGATGGTTCGGGCGATCTCTTCCGCCTCTTCAAAGGTCTCGTAATATGCTCTTGAGATCCAGTTGCCGAGGCTCCAGAGCGGCACATCTCCGGTTCGTCCGGTGATGTCCGTGTAGCGTTTAATCAGCTCGGCAGGTGAATCACCGGCTATGAAAAAGAGGTCAAGAACCTTGTCCTCAACATGGGCTGCATAACTCCAGTTGGACCATTGTGGATATCCCGCCCCATGGGTGATCCGTGCGGTTGTGTGAATAAAGACGCCGTATCCTGCTGTTCCTTCCGGACCATTCGTACCGTTGGGTGTCCAGCAAAATGGTGCATTTTTATAGCACACCTCAGCATTGACACCAAGGGAATCCTCAGCCCAGCTTGTCAACTTCTGGCCGCGCTTGTTCAGGGTGGCATATTTTTCACCGAAACCGTATATGGGTGCTCCCGGTTGCAGTGCAATCGAAAAGAACCAGCCATTGTCGGTACGGGCAAAGGGCGGGATGCGAAAGCGCCTGACAAAATGACCATCGGGAGATGGCTGGACAACAGCCTTATTGTTTCGCCTGAAGGTGAAGTTCAAAGGACCTGCTTCAGTGTCGCTCACCTCTGGCCCGGGAGCAAGGCGCACTTCTCCCTCTCCACAGCGAATGATATGAAGATCATCCTCGGTTGAGTATGAAATCTTTTTGCCGGCAGGTGTTCCGACGATTATCGGGTAGGTATTCACCTCCTCATCACCCAGCCTCAGCCTGAGAATATCTTCGTCCCAGAAACTGATCTCAAGGGTACCCTCGCTGGTAGAGAACAATACGCTGTCATCCAGGATTTTAGAGAGTTTCAAGTCGGTTATTGGAGGGAGTTGTTGCGGGTCCATTTCATCTGCTCATAATAATATCGTCAAAGGCCATGGCGGGCAGTCTTGGTCAACTGCCTGCCATGAAGGGATATAGCTACATGTTCAAAAGGAATTCAGCCTCCAGCTTTTCTTCTGCCATCTTAATTGCAGCCTTGTACTCATTGAGAAGCTCTTCACCTTCTTTCCCATACTTGTCAGTATACCATTTCTGCAGCGGAGCAGCTGCTGCACGGAAGGCATCTTTTTCCTCTACAGTCGGAACATAAATATCTCCGCCGGCCTTCTTGAATTCTTCATATGCTTCTATGGCGCGACGTTTCGGGAACGCAAAACAGACTTGGCCTAGGTCGTGAAATCCATCATTGACAATCCGCTTCTGCTCAGGCGTCAAGGCCTGGTATGACTCCTCGTTCATGATCCACAGGCTTGCCATGTAGGCATGACCATCAAGCGTCAGGTATTTGATATGTTCATGGAACTTCATTCCGACAATATCTGTGATTCCGTTTTTAGAACCATCGATAACGCCAGTAGCAAGCGAGGTGTAAACATCAGGCCAGGCAACAGGTGTTGGTGATGCACCCAGGTTCTTGACCAGGGTCTGCTGGAGGGGGGAGTTTATCGTTCTGATACGCAATCCTTTCATATCCGCCGGTGATTTGACCTGTTTTTTTGTGTTGGCAATATTACGCCAGCCACCGGTATTGGTCATGGTCATGATCCTGGGGCCGCCTTTTTTCAGGACATGCTGACGAATGACGTTGAGGAACGGACCGGTCAGGACTTCTTCCGCTACTGCATCGCTATCCATCATGTACGGCAGGTCCATTACCTGCAGTTCCGGAAAGGCAACTGAGATTCCGCCGATAGTCATCTGGTGGATCTGGATGATATTGGCCTGTGTGGACTCATAACATTCTGCTGCGTTGCCGCAGAGCTGGGCTCCCGGATACACTTCAACAACGATTTTGCCATTGGAGCGGGCCTCAACATAATCCTTAAACACGAGGGCGCCGTCGTAATCTTCATCATTGGTGTTCGAGAGATGCACAACCCTTAGTGTATGGTCCGCCGCGTAAACGGCAGTGATGCCGAATGCAAAGATGCAGACTATAAGTGCTACCATTACCTTTTTCATCTGATACTCCTCCTCTTTGAGATTAGAAATTCATAAAAATTAACCGCCTACCCCGCGCAGCAGCCAACTGGCGGCTGACGGTACATCGAGATAACCGAGCCATTTGGGAATGGACATGGTTAAAATGGGAAAATATGAAATAAGAAAAATTACCAGAAACTCCACCGCCAGAAAGGGGATCATTTCTATGGCTATCTTCTCAAGGGATTCGCGGCTTAATCCGGCAGCTACGAACAAGACCAGTCCCATCGGCGGCGTGGCCAGGCCGACGGTGACGTTGACACACATGACGATAGCAAAATGGAGCGGGTGTATGCCAACCTGTGCCATGGCCGGTCCCAGGATGGGGCCGAGTATGAGGATTGCCGGCCCGGCATCAAGAAACATCCCGACGATGAACAGTAAAATGTTCACCATGAAAAATACAGCATACGGATTTTCGCTGACTGACAATACCATCCGGGCCATCTTCTCCGGAGTATGATAGAAGCTGACAATCGAAGCAAAACTAACCGCCGCACCAACGAGCATCAGGATGACCCCGGACGATATCGCCGCAGAGGTAAACACGCGGGGTATATCCTTAAACTTCATCTGCCGTGTGCTCAGGGCAACAATCAGAGCATAACCGGCTCCAACTGCCGCTGCTTCGGTCGGGGTAAATATTCCCGCCAGGATACCGCCGAGCATGATAACTGGTGTCATCATCGGAATGGCGCCATCCCACAAGGCCCTGCCCCGTTCGCTCCAGGACATGGGTTCGTTAGCCACCGGAAAATTCCGGACTTTTGCCAGGTAGGCGGTCATCGCCATTAACCCCAGACCGATGGCTATTCCTGGCACCAGACCGGCTGCAAAGAGACCGGCTACCGATACATTCATGACAAAGGCATACAATATCATCAGGCCGGATGGTGGGATAATCGGTCCGATTACCGAACTGGCAGCGGTAACTGCAGCTGCAAACCGTCGCGTATATCCGTTCTTCTCCATAGCCGGAATCAGCATTGATCCAAGGGCAGATGTGTCGGCTACCGCTGAACCTGACAAGCCGGCAAAAAGCATGGAGGATGCTATATTGACATGGGCGAGACCTCCCCGCCGGTGACCGAGAAAAGCCTGGGCCAGTTTCACAAGGTTCTTGGTAATTCCGCCTTGATTCATAATTTCACCGGCGACAATAAAAAACGGCAGGGCCAGCAGGGGAGGGCTGTAGATGCCATTAAAAAGACGTGAATATAAGAGTTTCAGAAACATCAATTTGCCGTCGATAACGAAGGCCAGACCCGGCCCAAGCAGCAGCGAAAAGACAACCGCCAGACCGCCGAACATCATGACGAGGAAAATAATGAAGTACATCATAGGGCAACCTCCTCTGAAAGTTCATGAATTGTCTTATCTTCAGCATTCCGGGTGCCTTCCGGGTCGATAACCCCATGTAAATCCTTGCATATTCCTTCAACGGCGGCAAGAATCAGTAGCAGCCAGGCGGGGGGCATAATTGCGTAGACCCACGCCTTGCTGATTTCCAGTGCAGGTAGTTCTATACGGCTCCCCCCCTTGTACATCTCCCAAGCATAATAGAAACAGACGATGGAGATGACGATAACAATGGTATGAAAAAGACAGCGGAGAAAAAACTCAACCCGGTTCTTGCGGAGCTTGTCCCTTAAGAGCATCATGCTGATGTTGAGACCCTTTCGGTAGGCAACAGGAAGAATGATGAACGTTATCCAGACCATCATCCACAGTGACGCTTCTTCAGACCATGACAGGGCGTTGTTGAGCACATAACGATAAAAGACCTGGACGATGTTAAGCAGGGTTATTGCCAGAAGCATCATCCAGGCAAAAGTGACAGCTACTTTTTCTACCAGGTTATTAACCGTACCCAGCATGAGCTCAACTTTCTGTAGTATTTTCATACACTTTTCTCCTTATACAGGCCAGCAAGGATCTGTTATTTTGTCAATTCAACAACCTCGATATCAAGGTGGTCAGCCAGAATGCGCAGCGGCGGCCGATGTTCTCCGTAGACAATAGCGGTGTGATGTTCGAGACCGGCTCGCATCAGGTTCTCCAATACTTCGGCCACCGGACTGTCAAGCCTGGCAACACCCGCAGTGCCGGAAAAGGCCAATGGTGCTCGAATCATTTCACCTCCACCGATAACCATAGTAGTTTTATCATGACCTTTACTGATTCGAGCCATTGTAAAACGACCCGGTTTCAAAGGGAATTCGTTGAGCAGCGGGAGTTTTCGATTGGAATGAATGGTGGCCTTAACCGGGACTTCAGGGTCGGCCATCTGTACCGGTGCCTGCCCGCAATGCCAGAAAACGCAGGTATCAGTCTCTGCATCAATGTCAACCAGATCTGTATTGAAAGCGGGCTCTCCAGCCAACCTTTGGAGAATAAGGGAGGTTATGACGCCATGGACATCAGCTTCACAGCCGCCGGGAATAAAATGTTCATTGAGCAGGGCCACTGCACCACAGGCGGCAGCACCATAGTGGGTAAAGAATTCGGGCCAGCAGCGAACAGCCAGTCCTGCATAGTTTCTCTGGCTAATGAGCCGGCGCATGCCCTCGTATGCTTTCAACGATTTGAGTGTTACTTCACGATCCATATCTGCCAGATTGACCATAACCTTGCGGCGGTCTTCATAGTGCGGCAGTGCAACCGAATCATCAAGCTCCTTAACCGTATCGAGGAATTCAATCAAGTCATGTTCCTCAATTTCAATGCCGAAAAGCTCCTTGCATTCACGGTGACTGAACATACAGGCATCAAAGCCATCGGGGTGTTGACCGATGACTCCAATCCGAACATCTGCCAGGCTTCGCCTTACTGCAGCAGCCCGGACAAAATCACTTATGCGCGAAATGACACCTTTATCGGATGGAGCGCCGTGTACAAAATCATATCTGAGGTGGGCTCGGGAGAGCGCGTGTGCGGCGAGGTTGATGCCGCAGAACGAGTTGAGACGCAAACGGCCACCAGTTCGGGGTTCAGGAAAAGACCACATGACCAGGGGGGCGTCCAGCTGCCGGGCAATCTCCATGGTCATTGCCGCATCAGTGAAGGTAACCTGGAGCAATAAGACGATGTCGAGACGTTCTCTCTTCAATGCGGTAAGCGCTTCTGTTACCTCATCTGCATCGAAAAGCAGTTGCTGTGTACCGATAATCTCAATATTCAGACCATTCAAGGCCTGCAGGGCCTCAGCCTGGATTTGGTGGGCAAAAGAAACATCGAAGGTGCTGCGGCCAACCGCGAGGACGCCGATACGGGGTTTGATTGTTTTCATCTTACCTTGCTCCTGTCCATCACATATGAGCCGCCAGACGGCAATTGATTAATATGAGTGTAACCAAAGTGACACATTATTTGCGTAGTGTCAATAATATTCAAAAAAAACTTGATATTTTTCGATAAATGTCGTTTTATCAACAAAAGAAGGCGCGTTTTTTACAATTAAATTTACATTTTTCCAATTTTATTGATCAAAAGATCAGTAAATCTAGTACTTTCCCTACTACTTGAACCGATAACCCAGGAGGTTACCCCATGAACCCATGCAACCTGAACCAACTCGGTATTAATCGTGAAACACCGTGGGCCGTCGGGCATTTCAATATCCACAATCAGGAGTTTATTCGGTCGGTCGTCAGGGCTGCGGAACAGGAACGCTCGCCAGCAATTCTCGCAGTGGGCATGATGTCTATTAAGTATATGGGCCTCGCGCCACTGATCAGCTCCTGCCAGATTATCTGCAGAGAAACCGATGTCCCCGTTGCCATTCACCTGGATCATGCCCGGGACCTTGGCGTTGTTAAAGAGTCACTGGATCTCGGCATCAATTCGGTTATGTTTGATGGATCTGCATTGAGCTATGAAGAAAATGTAAAAAAAACAACAGGTGTGGTCAAGATGGCCCATGACTGTGGAGCGACTGCAGAAGGCGAGATCGGTATTGTCCCCCATGGCGATGCAACAGTAAGTGATGCTGACATGACCGATCCTGCCAGAGCAGTTGAGTTTGCCGAACGCACCGGCGTTGATTTTCTGGCAGTCTCCCTGGGAAGTGTTCACGGTATGAAGAGCGCTGGAACGTCACTCAACCAGGATCTTCTGAAGACACTTCACCAGCAGATCGCGGTTCCGCTTGTCCTCCACGGCGCATCCGGAGTTGTCAATGAACACATCTCAGCTTCAGTGGCTAATGGAATACGAAAAATTAATGTAAATACAAACCTTAAGGTTGTTTTAAAGGATATGCTTTCCGCTCACCTTGTAGAGAGCCCGGATAGTGACCTGTTGGAGGATCTGGAGATGGGTATGGAAGCTCTTACTGCTTCGGTTGCAGAAAGAATGAGGTTGTTTGGTTCCAGTGGAAAAGGCTGAACCAGAAGCTACGAGACCCTGGGTCGAGTCGGCATTGTGCGGTAGCCATTGCTATTGATCGAGTAGGTCAGTGATAAGAACCGGCATAGAGAGAGCATTGGGTAATGACGATTAAAAAAACTCCATTCGGTAAATTCTGGAACAGGGACGTTACTTGCTATACGCTGGAGAACCCCGGGGGTATCTCGGTAAACATTCTCGATTACGGCGCCATTATTCAATCCCTGAATGCACCGGGTCGGGATGGTTACGCAGATATCATCCTTGGTTTTGACACCCTCTATGATTACCTGGAAGGGCATCCTTTTTTCGGTGCAATAGCAGGACGGGTGGCAAACCGTATACCAGATGGACGGTTTTCCATCGACAGAACGGAGTATCAGATCAGTGTCAACGCTCCATTTGATAACCACCTTCATGGCGGATTCAGGGGATTTGACAAATATGTCTGGGATAGTGAGACATTTACAGATGGTGATACCATGGTTCTTCGTCTTCACAGAATCAGTCCTGACGGCGAGGAAGGCTATCCCGGTAAATTGGATACCACCATAACCTACACTTTGAATTCAGAAAACGTCATGGGATTCGAGGTAGCAGCAACCGTCGATAAACCCACCATTGTCAATATTGTGCAGCATTCCTACATAAATATGGCCGGACATGATACAGGAGATGTCACGGGCCAGGAACTCAGCATTGCCGCAGACATGGTGACCCCCACGAATGACCGAATCTGCCCCACCGGTGAGATCATGGATGTTACCGGTACGCCCTTTGATCTTCGTCAATCAACAGTGCTGGGAACTGTATTTGAGAGGACCGACGGCGTGTTTGATATCAATTATGTTCTGGATTCGACAAAAACAGGGTTGAAACCCTGTGCCCGTTTTGGTGATCCAAACTCAGGTCGGGTTATGACCATTGCTACAACGCTGCCGGGTGTACAATTTTATAACGGACACAAAATTTTTGAGCAGAATCAGGTGGGAAAAGGTGGATACCGTTATCCCCGGTGGGCCGGAATCTGCCTGGAAACGCAGGGATTTCCTAATGCGGTCAACCATGACAACTTCCCATCCATGGTGGTACGGCCAGGGGAACTATACAGCCATAAAACCACCTATGCTATTTCGCATACCTGATTGTTAACAATTTACCTGGATTGATAACGAGACGTATATTTATCAGCTGCTGTCCTCGTCATGTCTTTTTTAAGAACCTGTCAACCGCTGCTCTATCAGGAGTACCCAGACTGCCGCCAAAGCTCAGGCATTTGAGTGATGCTGTTGCGCCGGCAAAGCGCATTGCATCTTTAATTTTCATTTTTTCGGCGAGTGCCGCAGCAAATGCACCATGGAATACATCTCCTGCACCGCAGGTATCTATGGCTTCAAGCTGTTCTGCCGGACAAGAGCACATGACTCCTTTTGCATCCAGCCAGTAACTTCCTTTGTCACCAGCGGTAACAGCGACCCAGGCCCCGCTTTTCCGGTGAGCACTCTGTAATGCTTTTCCAATGTCTCTTTCATCGGTGTAGGTCTGCAGACCTTTTTCGCTGAAGACTGCATAGTCTGCCAGGCCGATCAGGTGGCTGGTATCGATCGGTGAAATATCTGCATCGATGAGGCCTGGAACATTATGTTTTCGAGCACGTTTCAATGCTTCTTCCGCACCCTCAGGCCAGCGCACATCGGTAAGCACAAAATCCGCACTGGCAATAATCTCTTCCGGTAGCCATGACGGATCAGGGTCAAGGTGTTTGGAAGAAAAGTTGATGATTTGCCGCTCTCCATCCTGGTCGACCACAACGGAAGAGACCTGTGAGGATTGACCATTGATATACCGTATTGCGCTCACGTCCACCCCGCATCGTGCCATTCTTGCGGTCAGCTCCCGGCCGACATCGTCAGCTCCCAAACGCCCGAGAAAAACAGCATCGTGCCCCAGAGCAGCTGCAGCTATACTGGCAGCAGCTGCCGGCCCACCAGGCGCTGCGACATAGTTTTCAGCAAAAATCTTGCCGCCGCCAGCCGGTAAATGATCTACCTTGAAAAGGTGGTCAAGGCATGCGAGTCCAACACATACAATCCTGGCCATGTAACGTCTCCTCGTAAATCACCAGCCCGGAGAAGCATAGAGCCTTCTCCTGCTGGGTTGGAATCAAGATAACCGGGTTTATCAATTACAAATCAACAATCAGGGTTTCAACTCACCCCACCGATGGAAATATGTTTTGTTTCCAGGTAGGCGTCAATACCTTCACTTCCGAGCTCTCTTCCCCAGCCGCTTTGCTTGAATCCGCCAAACGGGCAATTGCTTGTGGAAGGAACCGGGTCATTTATTCCGACAGTTCCCGCCTCCAGTGATTCTGCAACCCGAAGGGCGCGGTTGAGATCAGTGGTATAGGCATATGCAGCCAGTCCAAATTCGGTATCGTTGGCTTTACTGAGAACTTCTTCCTCATCGTCAAAAACATATACAGCGGCAACCGGAGCAAAGATTTCCTCATGCCGACAGGTGGCATCTTCCGGTATATCAACAAGTAAGGTCGGTGTAATAAAGTTCCCCTGGTCACCATATCGCTTGCCGCCGGTCAGGACACGTGCGCCTTTGCTGGTTGCGTCCTCAACAAAGCCGAGGGCTGTGGCAAGTGCCTTTTCATCAACCAGTGGTCCAATATCAACACCTGGTTCCAGGCCGCTGCCCACTTTCAACGCTTCCAGCTTTTCTACCAGAGTGTCTATGAAACGTTCATAGATAGGACGCTGAACATAGATCCGGTTTGAAGCGATGCAGGACTGACCATTGTTGCGAAATTTGGTGACGAGTGCTCCCTCAATGGCCTGGTCAAAATCTGCATCTGCAAAGATAATTAAAGGTGCATTCCCTCCCAGCTCAAGTGATAATTCGGTACATTTTTCTGCTGCCCCACCAATGAGCTTTTTCCCGACCTCGGTTGAGCCGGTGAAACTGATTTTCCGGCACTTGGAATAGTGGAGCATCTCGTTGGCGATATCGGATGCCTGTCCGACAACAACCTGAAAAACACCTTTCGGCAGACCGGCTGCCTCAACACAGCGAGCAAGTTCAATTGCGGAGAGCGGGGTGGCACTTGCCGGTTTGAGAACCACCGGGCAGCCAGCTGCAAGAGCCGGTGCAACCTTGCGCAGGGCCAGTACCAGGGGGAAATTCCAGGGCGCAATTGCCCCGACCACTCCAACCGGCTGTCTGATTATCATGTGGCGTTTTCCTTCTGCCTGGTTCGGAACCACGCGTCCATAAGCTCTTCGGCTCTCCTCTGCAAACCACTTCAGGTGATCGATGGACATTGCCACCTCGCCTGCGGCCTGGTTCAGGGGTTTACCATTTTCCATGGTAATAAGTTTTGCTACCTTATCAGCCCGTTTGGCTAGTTCGTCCGCAATAGCCAGCAGGTATTCACCGCGCGCCAGTGCTGTCAGTTTTTTCCAACCGGAAAAGGCGGCTTCAGCGTCTTCAAGTGCCTTCCTCACACCATCCCGTTTCACGGTGGCCACTTCTGCAAATACCATCCCGGTTGCAGGATCAAGTACGGACAGGTGTTCCTCGCTATCCTGCCAGGTTCCGTTGAGCAATAATTCATAACGATCCATTATGTCTACTCCCTCGCGAGAAAATGATCTCACGACTGTAATGACCTTCTCTTTTTAAATTGATTATATTCAACCGCCTCCGATCAGCGGCAGGAGAGTAACCCGATCACCGGTTACAAGAGGATGGCTGAAGGTACTGCCTTTACCATTGACATATACCGAACCAACCTCATGCTGTTCAATAGTGAGGTGTTGTAAAAGAGTGTCTACTGATGCAGGTTCTACCAGGTTAACCGTGGCCTTGCTGAACCTGTTGTCTTGAAGAGGGCTGTATAAGGTTACCTCAACTTCCATCCGTTATTCTCTGAAATTCATGTGCACTGCTCACTGTATGTACCGGAACACTGGGTATTCAATGTGCTGAAAATTAATGCTGGTCACCCATGTCCGGTACAATCTGGAACATGGGTGACTCGTTTCAGAACAAAAGTCTCAGGGTCTTAATCTATATCCGATTCACGGATAATCAATCACCAGTCACCAAATCTCAAGGATCAGAGCAGCCACAACGACAGGGCAGGAACGAAGGCAATGACCAGTACGACTATCAACATCATTGCCACAAATGAAATGACATGACGCGATATGTCCATAACAGATGCGCCGGTAACGCCTGACACCACG